>JAITFK010000023.1 GCA_031281555.1 Treponema sp.
GCCGCTCTGATGAAGTAGAGAAAATAATGGGGAATGCGTTCACCTTACTCTTCCTGATTCCTGCCGTTTGCATAACCGTGTGCCTGATTTTTATGGAACCCATCCTGCGCGATATAATGAAGGCTGAAGGCGCAGTATACAAATACGCGGAAAGTTATCTGCGTGTTATTCTTTACGGCGCGATATTCGCCGCAATGAGCCCCGGCCTTACCCATTTTATCCGTTCCGACGGACACCCCAGGACTTCAATGCTGGTTCAGATTGCCGGAGCGCTGACGAATATTATCCTGGATCCGATCTTTATTTTTGTGTTTGATTTAGGCGTTGCTGGCGCGGCATGGGCGACAATTATATCGCAGTTATTATCGTTTGTTTTTGTTATGGGATATTTTTCTTCAAAATGGACAAAGCTGCGGTTCCGCGTTAAATACATGAAGTTAAACGCTGAAATAACGTGCAATATTCTTGCCATAGGTTTTGCCCCGTTTATTATGCAGTTTGCCATGAGCCTGGTCGGTGTTTTACAGAACGCCACAATTTTGAAATACGGCGGAGACGAGGCGCTTACCGCCATGACAAGTTCCTTCAGTATGCTTATCGTTATCATTATGCCGCTCATGGGAATAGGACAAGGCGCGCAGCCGATTATCGGTTATAACTACGGTGCGAAACAATACGACCGTGTAAAAAAATGCTACAAGCTGGCTCTTATCGCCTGCACCGGATTTCTTACCGCAGGCTTTCTCGCGGCGCAATTAGTCCCCGGATTTTTCTTTTCGCTGTTCAGCAAAGATACCGGTTCCCTACGCGGTCTTGGAATACTGACCATACGGATAACTACCGGCATGTTTCCCATTATAGGGCTGCAGATGATGAGCGGACAGCTTTTTCAAGCGATTGGGAAACCCGTTCAGGCGGCCATTTTAAGCCTTTCCCGGCAAATCCTCTTTTTTATTCCGATGATTTTATTTTTACCCGTTCTGTTTAAAGCCATCGGCCTTCGACCAATTTACGGCGTATATTGCACTTTCCCCCTATCCGATTTTTGCTCCACGATTATATCGGGAATATTTATCTACAGGCAGTTCAGGATGTGGAAAAATAACTTTTAGAGAATATAAGGGACACACCGGGCGGCGGCGCGGAGCGCCTAACACCAAAATTCAGCCTGTGTTCTTTATAAAGATTTTCTGATTTTATAAACTTTAATTCTCACAAAATTTGCATTGGGTTTATTACGGCGGCAAAAACAGCCGAAAATTTGCATAAGGGGACATATCATGATTTATTTCGGCTTTGTACTGGCAATAGCCATTATGGGCGGGACAATTTATATGGCGTTTGATAAAAAGTCCGATTCTCTTACCCGTTTGGCAAGCCTAATAGCGCTCGGCGTCATGCTGCTGACGGTAATTATCTGCCTTTTTATCGCCCTTACCAATGACACCGTCCCCGTTGATGATTCTTTAATAATCGTCGGAGCCCCTGTAGTAACCAAAAAAGACATCAGCGGCAATATAATGCCGCTTGTTCTGTCGGTTATTTTGATAATTGTGCTTTACGTGGTGATTTTCATCGTTTCGCTTAAAGACCAAAAGAAGAATGCGCCGAAGAAGAAAACCGAAAAAGCAAATACTGAGAAGTTTGAGTTTTAAAAAAGTATGCGGCAGCTTACGCTTGTCTTTACTGCCTAAAAGTATTTTTAACGGCGGAAATGGCAGCAATTACTTTGTCGCACCATTCGTCAAATTCAGCGTCTTCCTGTTGTAGTTCTCTGTTAGAAAGAATATTTCTGATTGTCATTCTGATACCTTCGTCCATGCGTACTTTCGCGCTGAAGCCTGGCACAAGGCGTTTTAATTTGGTATTGTCAAAGATAACTGAGTTTGCTTTGTCCCCTGTAAGGCTTCCTTTTAAATCGTAAATGCCGCCCGAACATTCGTCCAGGAAATCGCTTGCTATATGCACGGCTTTAAGTTCAACGTTAAGCGTATCCGCTATAACCCTGTAGATTTGGTTCCATGTTACGCTTTCGTCCGAAGTTATGTGCACAGCTTCGCCGATGGCGTGGATGTTTCCCATTAGCCGCAAAAATGCGCAGGCAAAATCGCTGTTATGTGTAATTGTCCAAAGGCTGGTACCGTCTCCGTGTATGATAACAGGTTTGCCTTCTGTCATTCTTTTTAATACCTGCCAGCTTCCCTTTTTGCCGTGAACCCCGAGAGGGACGTTTCTTTCATCGTAAGTGTGGCTGGGACGGACAATGGTAATGGGGAAGGCGCTTTCACGGTATCTTTCGAGCAGGTATTCCTCGCAGGCGATTTTGTCTCTTGAATAGCGCCAGTAGGGATTAGCGAGCGGAGTGCTTTCCATAACAACGCAGGAAGAAAGAGGCTTTTGATACGCGGAGGCTGTGGAAATGAAGATAAATTGCCTGCAAAGGCCGTTAAAAATATTGAAATCTTTTTTGACGTGATCCGGGACAAAAGCGATGAAATCGGCGACAACATCGAAATATTTGTCTTTACCCAGCGTTTTTTCCAGTTTTGCCCTGATTACTGCTTCTTCTTCAGTTCTTATATCACATTGGATTTGGGTCACTCCTTTAAAATCATCCTTGCGGTTTCCCCGGTTAAGGTGAAAAACTTCCCACCCGAGTTCTACACCCAGTCTTGTAATCGCGCTTGATATTGTGCCTGTTCCGCCTATGAATAACGCTTTCATGGTTTTGCTCCTTTTTAGAGTATATTGGAGTTGTTCTGAAACTTCAGTTTCTGAACAACTTCCATAAAAAAACATTATATCATACAGGGTTTAGACATTATGATTTTTATGCCATTATTTTAAATTATGAAGTGCGGTTTTGTTACTATTGTAGGCCGTCCGTCCGCCGGAAAATCAACACTCCTTAACAAATTGTGCGGTGAGAAAGTCGCCATTACAAGCAGTGTGCCGCAGACAACACGCAACGCTATAAAGGGAATTGTCAACAGGGAACAGGGACAGCTTGTTTTTATTGATACTCCGGGACGGCATGTTTCCGAGAAAAAAATCAACAAGAAATTGATGGAAGTTTCTTCTCTCGCTCTGGAGGAATGCGATCTTGTCCTTTATGTTTTGGACGCTACACGCTCCCCCGGTATCGAAGAAGAGGAGATAGCGTCTCTTTTGATTCCGCTCGCTGAAAAGACAATTGCCGCTGTCAATAAAATGGATGTTTCCGCTGCTGATTTTAACAGCGCCAAGGATTTTATCTCTTTAAAAATTCCCGCCGTAAAGGAAAGATGTTTCGCTGTATCAGCTAACACGGGGCAGGGTATTGACGCTCTTGTTTGCGAATTGTTTAACAAAGCGCCGGAGGGAGACGCCCATTACGGAGATGAATATTACACAGATCAGGATACAGGTTTCAGGATTGCGGAAATAATCAGGGAACAGGCGATCAACCGGCTGCGTCAGGAACTGCCCCATTCGCTGTATGTTGATATCGCCGATATGGAATTGACAGGGACAAATCTTTGGGTAAGGGCGTTTATTATCGTAGAGCGTGAATCCCAAAAAGGCATGGTTGTAGGCAAGGGCGGCGAAATGATTAAGACAATCCGTCTTTCGGCGTTAAAAGAGTTAAAGAAGATTTTTGACTGGAAAATCGATCTTGACTTAAGAGTGAAAACAGGCAAGGACTGGCGCAGCCGTGATCATATACTGAAAAAGTTAATCAATTAGTGTCTGTCCACAAAGTCGGTTACTTTGCGGACAGACATTATATTTTCTCGCCTAAAGGCTATGAAAATACGATTTTTAAAGTAGTCTTTCTATAATGTGTCCACATTATAGAAAGACTCTAATTAGCCAGAAATCTGTCGATTTCCGCCATAAAGTCCTCGTAGGTATCAGTACATTTTATTTCAGCTTGTTCATTTCTGATTGCCTCAGGCGGACGGAACAGGCAGCCGCAGTCAGCTTCTTTAATCATCGCAAGGTCGTTGTAAGAATCCCCCGCTACGAATACTGTTAAGTTCATTTGTTTAAACGCCTTTACAGCTTCATATTTTCCGTTTTTCTGCCTGAGCCTGTAGTTTGTAATAGTTCCGTCATCTGCGGTTTCCAATGTATTGCAAAAAAGAACAGGCCAGGAAAGTTTTTTCATTAACGGTTTTGCGAACTGTTCAAAAGTATCGGAAAGAATAATTAACTGTGTCTTTTCCCGAAGGGTTGCTGTAAACTCTATCGCTCCTGGCAAGGGTTCAAGCGTCGAGATAACTTTTTGAATATCGGGAAGTTTCAAATTGCGGTTATGCAAAATATCAAGGCGAAACTTCATCAATTTGTTGTAATCGGGTTCGTCCCTTGTTGTTTTTCGCAATTCAGGGATTCCGGCGGCCTCGGAAAACGCTATCCAGATTTCGGGAACAAGCACTCCTTCAAGATCAAGGCATACAATTTTCATAATCGTAATGTAGCATGAGAAAAGAATGTTTTCCAGTATTATACTATAAATAGATATGACAAGCCTTGATATTCATAACCCGTTTGACGCGCCTGTTTATTATTTGGAAACTGTCGAAAGTACAATGGATGTATCGCACGAACTCGCGCAAAGGGGAGAGCCGCACGGGACTGTTATAGCCGCCGGTTTTCAAAAAAAAGGGCGAGGACGCGTTAACGGCAGGGTTTGGCTGACAGAGAAAAATGAGAACCTCTTGTTTACAATTTTACTGCGTTATCATTGTATTGAGAATATTCATGCGGCTATTACATTGCGTGCCGGTATTGCCGTCTCCTATGCTGTCGAAAATTACGCTGAAAAATTGAATAGAACTGTTACGGTTAAATGGCCGAATGATATTATGATTAGTAATAAAAAAGCAGCGGGAATTCTTTGCGAAGCCTCAAGCGAAGGTACTGTTCACATTGGTATCGGAGTGAATTTCGCTCAAAAAGAATTTCCTTCATCAATAGAAAAAAAAGCGACAAGTATTGCTGTTGCCGCAGGTATTGATATTGCCCCTCACGAAAGATTTGTCCTTCTGGAAAAGATACTTGAGTCTTTTTACGGTGAACTTGCTGTAACACAGGAAAGCCTGAAATCAAGGCTGGAACAGCGTCTTTATAAAAAAAATGAAAAAGTTATCTTTATCGAAGGAGCAGCCGGTTCAGGTAAAGAAGTTACAGGCATCCTTTGCGGTATCACTGAAACCGGAGAACTGTTAATCAAAGCTGACGGAGAACAGGAAGAACGCTCATTTATAACAGGCGAATTAATATTAAATTAACCAAAATATTCTTTCACGTTTTCAAAAGAAATATCACAGACAATTTTTTCCAGGCGCTTTTGGTCATTGGGATACTCGCCTTTTTCTACCCAATTGCCTATTAAGTTGCATAAAATACGCCTGAAATATTCATGACGCGGATATGAAAGAAAACTGCGGCTGTCCGTTAACATTCCGATAAAAGAGGGAAGCATTCCAAGGTTCGCAAGGATACGAAGATGTTCTTCCATTCCGTCACGGTGATCGCAGAACCACCAAGCGCAGCCGAACTGCATTTTTCCTTTAATGTTCATGCCTTGAAAGCCTCCCATTATTGTCACGATGGGATAATAATCTTTGGGATTTAACGAATAAAGAATTGTTTTTGGAAGACCGTCAGAGCCTGCTTCAATGTGATCAAGAAGAGCCGCAAGATTTTTAGCGAGCATACAATCATTTACAGCGTCAAAGCCTGTATTAGGTCCTGCGCTTTTTAACATGTTTGTATTCGCATTACGAATAACGGAAAAATGGAGCTGCATCGCGATATTTTTTCTGGCGTAAAGATTTGCAAGTGAAATGAGTATTTGAGTTTTGTAAGCGTCAGCGTCCTGCGGAGAAACCTTTTTACCTGCAAGCGCTTGTTTAAAAGTTCTTTCTACGCGGCCTGCGTCTGTAATTGTAAATGGTACGTATTCAAGGCCGTGATCTGACGAGCGGCATCCATGCGCAATAAAAAAATCCATGCGTTTTTCAAGAGCGGCAAGTAAATCATCATTATTTTTAATTGTTATTCCGCTTGCTCTTGAAAGCTCGTCAATATATTCTTTAAACCCCGTATTGTTTAGTTCCAGCGCCTTGTCGGGACGGAAAGAAGGTATTACCTTTGTCGCTATTTTTCCGATAGCCGCCGTTCCTTCAGCGATAGCCTTATGGTACTCAAGCGCATCGACAGGATCATCTGTTGTCCCAACTGCGTATATATTAAATTTTTCAAAAATACCTTTTACGCTAAGCTGCGTCTGTTGAAGGAGTGTCTTTGCCTTTTCCCAGATTGAAGAAGCGCTTTCTTCTGTAAGCGGTTCATAAATACCGAAATAACGCTGAAGTTCAAGATGAGTCCAATGATAAAGCGGGTTGCCAATCAGGTTTTCAACTGTTCTTGTCCACGCAAGGAATTTTTCATAACTGTCGGTTTTGCCTGTAATGTACTTTTCATCGATTCCAAAGGCGCGCATCATACGCCATTTATAGTGATCCCCGGAAAGCCATGCATCTGTTAAGTCAATCAAGTTTATATTTTGGGCAATTTGGGCAGGCGAAAGATGGCAATGGTAATCAAAAACAGGTTTATTTCCCGCTATTTTATAAAGATTTCGCGCTGTTTCTGTTTCCAGTAAGAAAAATTCGTCCATGAACATAAAATTATTATACCGGTTGTTATTATTTATCTCAACTTTAATATAGATAATTCCTGTTTTTGCCGAAATTTAATCTAGATGCCTGTTAAATATTCCATTAAAACGAATATTTTTGTTCTCTTTGGCGGTCTTGTATGCGCCGCCGGAATGGTATTACTTACCAATTTCATTTTAGCTGGTCCCAAACTTGGTTTACATTATGATTTTCTTCTTAAGCGTAAACAACCGCCGCCTGTATCAGGCGAGATTTTGATAATTGAAACCGGTGACTATATTGAAAGCAGTGATATTTTCAACGTTTTAATAACGCTGACAGAGATGGATGCCGGAAACCTGATCATGACAGGAAAGGTATCCCCGTCTTCATCGCCTGTAACAATTACCGAAGCTGAAATCAGGCAGCGTTTCATGGATGAATACATACTTATAAAAACAAATATCCGTAATTTATTTGACGCTATAAGGTTAGGTTCTGTTTCTCCTGTTAACGCTCCTGTTTATATAGACAGACTGATTGAGCTTACCGATCAGGGAAGAGACCGACTTCTTGCCGCATTGATCAACAGAGATGTGAATTTCCTTCGTTCTATCGCTGTTTTCGGTAATTACCTAGAAGTGGATACGGATCCTGTTTTGGATAAAGACGGAAAAGTAAGGCGTGTTTTACCTATAGACCCAAAATCATTAACGGAACATTCCGTTTTTTTAAGTTTAAAAAACCGTTATGCAGCGTCTCAAATAGAGACTGTAGAGCAAGAGCAGATATTATGGCTGCTTAATCATAACGGAACTGAACTTGATATTCCGCTGGACAGAAACGGAAATATTATTACTCCGTGGAATTGTAATTTCAGGCGAGTAGACATTTCGCTTTTTAAAGAATATGAAGAAGCTGAGCTTGCCATGCGTAGCGCTTTGACAAAAGCAAATGAATTGGGAGTTTTTTCCCAAACTCTGCCTGAAAAGTCGCCGCTTATCCTCGGCGATTTCGCGTTAATGTTCAGGGAAAAATTGCTTAATTCACCTGACGGTGAAAAGCGAAGCGCATGGATAGGAGAACGTGAAAAATATTTTGAAAGTCTTGATGAATTTTTTAACAGCCGGGCGGAAGCTGATTTGGTAAAAGGATACAATGAGGTTATAGCGGATGAACCATTGTTAAAGGAAGAAGGACTTGCCGCCCTTGCAAGAATGCGCGATCAATTAATACAATCTTTTACGAATATGCGTGATGAATACAACAGACTTAACGCTGTTTATTTAAAATTGAAAAAAGAGCTAGCCATGTCGTTTTGCGTATTGGGCCGCGGCGATAATGTCGAATATTCGGCTCTTCTCGCTAACGCTATAATTACGGGTAATCATGTAAAACCTGTACATGATCAGTATATTTTAATCTTTTCCGCCGCCGCCGCGTTTTTTATTCTATTTGTTATTTTTTATTTGCGTCCTTCAGTCCTGATAATTTTGGGTATAATTTTAAGCGCTCTGGCATCGCTTGTGTTCAGTTTACTTTTTATTTTTTACTCTTACTGGATTGATCCTGCAATTGTTTTTATTTCATCCGTTACAGGAACGCTTGTTATTTTTTATTTAAAGTGTGCTGTTAAAAGCTACAGGGCGCGCCGTTTCCGTGTGGCTTATGGTTCTTCAGTTTCTCAGGGTATGCTTCAAGAACTGATATGTGAAGGGAAACCTCGTCTTTCCGATGTTATTGTTACAAATGCCGCCGTAGTTGCGATAAAAAATAATAATTTACTTACAAGTGAAGATCATGAAAAACCGCATGATGCAGGAAAAGCAAAAAAAACATTTTTTGCTCATGTAAAAAAGACTGTTTCGGATTACGGAGCCGTAATAGCGGGTTTTGAAGGAGATACGGTTCTTGTCTGTTTCGGTTCTCCGCTTGACAAATCTAGCGATCCTTTGAGCAGAGCCTGTTCAATGGTAACGGAATTGCTTAATGACGAAAAGAAGTCTTGGAATTTCGGCATTGATGCCGGAGAGTGTACTTTTTACTGGATGCCGGAAACAGGCTACTCGGTAAACGGCAGACCTGCCGTCCGTGCGCGAGTGGCTTCGTCGAAAACAAGACGATTACAAGTACGCTCAATTGTAACAGAAACTGTTTGGCTCGATCTCAACTTAAGAGCAAAAAAACTCGGCTCCCTGTACGACGGCAGCGAAGCTATTTATGAATATCCTGTTGCAGGCAGCGGTTAAAGCTTGTTCTTGGGCTGAGTAACAACTTTTTTAATTTCGTTGTTCTGACCCATCCACATTCTCTGGTTTGTTTCGATACTGGTCATTTCCGCAGTAACAAAATATGTCCTAACAGTTTGATTCCCGTCTCTGTCTACAATTGTTCTTACCGCACCTGTGAGCATATAATCAGCGCCGGTTTCATTACGCAGTCTGGCCATAGTTGCCGCGCTTGCGTTGCTCTGTTGATCCTGCCTTTCTGCGCGAAGTTCATCTCTTACATCGCCGCCGGCGACAAAGTCAAGTTTCCCGGTGTTAAAGATTGTTGTTTCCATTGTTGATGAAATTATCGCTGTGTCTATATGCTCGCTGCTTTCGTTTCTGAACCTGCCGACAATCACCATTGGCGTTGAGCCTTTTGCCCTTATTGCCTGAGCAACTCTTGAGCTGTTAAGGCAATCCTTGATAAGCGACTCGCATACAATTCTTACATCAACGTCATTCCAGTAACCGCTTAAATCAATCTGTTTACTAGAATCAACCCTTTTTACATTAGTTCCTGTTGAACAGGCGGAAAAAATTAAAATCATAATCCCCAAGAATAAAAACACTTTTTTCATGATTAATCCCCTATTTTA
This sequence comes from Treponema sp., assembly GCA_031281555.1. Taxonomy (GTDB): domain Bacteria; phylum Spirochaetota; class Spirochaetia; order Treponematales; family Breznakiellaceae; genus WQXQ01. Next base: position 9,517 of record JAITFK010000023.1, read on the forward strand.
AATTTACAGACTCCAAAAGATTTAGTCCGTTTAATTTTACATTAACATCCATATATTCCGCGCTGGCTATTAAATTACTGCCATTGTAATAATTTATTATAACCGAATAAGTTCCTGGGTCAAGATTGACTCCTCCGATATATGCTTTACCCGGAAGGTAGCGTGACATTCTTGTGTCCGCGCCTTCGGATAATTCAAGCGCCGTTCTGGCTGCCGCCGCCACAAGAAAACCCGCCATATCACCCTGCTGTTTTACGGTTTCCATAGCGGCTATATCGGCTGCTGTATATTTTAAGATCGCGCGTATAAATGTTTTAAGAATGATAATTGAAGAACGAGCGTTAAAAGTTTCTTCGACGACAGCGTTCATATCTTCAAGCAGTTCAAGGTTAAATTTGTTCCCGTTTACTATAGTTTCAATTCTGGTTATAAGGCTTGATCTTCTCTGCAATACGGGAAGTTTAAAATCAGCGATTCGCAGAATAGGATGCCTGAACGGAAGGTAAAAAACAATACGTGTTTCCTGTTTTACCGGGGACAATCCCGTAAAACTGATAATGTTAAGCCTTGCCTTTCCGGCGGGAACATTACGCGCGGCATCAACTGTTAAAGGAATTGGGTGCTTGTAAACATTACTGTTGGTAAATGCTCTTTGAAGCTGTTCAAACTCTATACGCGCGGCATCTGTATTTCCGGCGCTCTGATAAAAAAGCGCTCCCAGATAACGGGCAAGGGCGGAGTTGGAAAAGTTTACCTGTTTTCTGGCAGGTAACTCGCTTACACCGGTTTCGTTTTTTGCCATGTCATCAAGGCTCGCTCCGGTTTTAGGATCTTTATATTCATATTTACGCGAAAGCATTTCCAGTTTTCCGCTAGTACTGCTTAATTTACGTATTTCTACCAGAGCGCCTTCAATACTGCCCCTGTTAAAATAATTCAACGCGTTAAAAACGTTAATATAAATATCTTCAAAATCTTCGCCCGGGTAATTTTTGGTATTGTCGTTTAAAATAAAAGAAAAAAAACTTTCCGTAACGCTTTTGGTATACGCTTCTTCTATTAGTCGTTCCGCGAATTGCAGATCGTTTGAAGAGTTCGCGTAATTTCCCGAGTAATGTTCCAGAAGCCCCTTATCAAGGTAAAGAGATACGGCGTTTCTTTCAGAGTATATCGGCGTCTTTTCTTCCTGTCCGCGTACTATAGCGTCAATTGCCGTTGAAAAATTCGCTTGTTCGACGGCAATATCAATTTCTTTGAACCTGGCGGGAGTTGCCGCGCAGGAAAATAAAAAGAATATGAATGAAAAAATTAAGATTGATTTTTTGGATAATCTTAAAAAAGTTTTTTTATCATCAGTTCTTGGCATTGAGATGTGTAATTTTTTTCGATTTTATTTGTTTTGTCAAGGCGCTGGTTTTTTGATATACTTTTACGGTGAATATTATTTTATTGGAAGAACACGAACTTGGTCACAATCTTTCAAGGCGCGATGAAAGAACTGTTCATCTTTTAAAAGTGCTTCATAAAAAAACAGGCGATACTTTCGAAGCCGGAATTCTAGGCGGAATGCGCGGGACAGGAAGGCTAGAAAAGATAAATTTTGACGGTTCAATTTTTATCTCTATACAGGCGGATGAGCCGCCTCCGCCTAAATTACGTCTGCGAATGGCTGTTGCTTTTGTTCGCCCTATACAGATACGCCGTATATTCCGCGATCTTTCCTGTATAGGAGTATCGGCAATTGATTTGATAGGAACCGATTTTGGTGAAAAAAGTTACCGCGATACAAAATTGTTTGAAGACGGCGGCGCTCATGCAGCTCTTGTGGAAGGCGCTGTTCAGGCGCGGGACACACAATTGCCGGTTTTTTCCGTATTTGAGGATTTAGATAATTGGCTGGATGAGCGTCCATGGGAGAAAACAGGCAGTACGCGTATCCCTCTCCTTCATGCGATGGACAATGTAAGAGCGGAAGGCTCTCTTTTTTATATTTCACCGACAAGCCGCCCGTGGGTGATCGCGATTGGTCCTGAAAGAGGCTGGTCGGACAGGGAAAGAGAACTTTTTGAAAAAGCGGGCTTTATGCGGCTGTCTATGGGTAGCCGCGCTCTTCGTACGGAAACTGCCTGCGTAGCGGCTGCGGCGCTTGCAATGGAAAAAATAATGGAGTAATTATGAATCAGGATAAAGTAAAAGAAAAACTGCTCGCTATAGAAGATGCACCGCTTGAATTTACTCTTATATTCTCAGGTAAAAAAAGTAAAAAGGTGAACGGTCTTTACAAGGTACAAAGCAGGGAGATAATTATTCATAACAGAAATTTTAAAACGGACGAAGCAGGGCAGAACCTCTTGCTCTATACCGCGATTCATGAATATGCTCATCATTTACATTCTTGCTCGCGCGGCGGTACTCTTTCTTCACGCGCTCATAACAGCGAGTTTTGGGCTATTTTTCATGCGCTACTGGAAAAAGCGGAAATTAAAAAAATCTACAAAGATGTTTTTTCTGTTTCACCGGAGCTGTTAAAACTGACAGACGTTATCCGAAACAAGTACCTTAAAAATAACGGTGAGCTTGTAAAAGAAATGGGCAAACATCTGCTCAAGGCTCACGATCTCTGTACCGGAATCGGCGTGCGTTTTGAAGATTATGTTGACAGAATGCTTCGCATACCAAGAACTGCCGCCAATATGGCGATTAAAATGTTTGAATACGATATTGCTCCTGAAGTCGGGGCGGACAATATGCGTTTTCTTGCCGGTATCCGCGACAGTGATGAGCGTAAAGCTGCGGAGACTGCTCTTATTAAAGGAAAGAGTCCTGATACTGTTAAAATTGCGGTACGCGGAAAAAGTGAAAATGAAAATCCTGTAGAACGCCTTGAAAAAGAAAAAACAAGGCTTGAACGTACAATCGCCGCGCTTAACAAGAGGCTGAATGAAATAAAACGCGAGCTTGCCCAAAAATAATTATGATTGTATCATTTAATTAATAAATGAGTGAAAAAATAAGAAAAGTATACATAGATTACAATGCTACAACTCCACTCAGTACTGAAGTGAGGGCGTCCATGATAGAGGATATGGATATTTACGGCAACGCGTCCAGTATGCACGCTTCAGGCAGACTTGCAAGGAACAGAGTAGAGAAGGCAAGGAACGCTGTAGCTGCTCTTATCGGCGCGTCAAGCGATTCAATTATTTTTACATCGGGAGGCTCCGAATCCAATAATACTGTATTCATTACCATGCGCCGTCTTGCGGAAAACAACAGTGAAGGCCGCAACGAATTTGTCATAACGGCCATTGAACATCCGTGTGTGATGAATTCGGCGCTTGATATTGAAAAATCCGGATTAAAATTAAAAATTCTCCCCGTTGACGAATACGGAAAACTTAACATGGAAGAATATAACAAAGTCCTAAACAAAAAAACTCTTTTGGTTTCGGTAATGGCAGCTAACAATGAAATCGGCGTTGTGCAGGATATAAAGAAAATCGCATGTTTGGCAAAAGAAGCCGGAGCGTTTTTTCATACTGACGCTGTTCAGGCGACGGGGAAAATACCTGTAAATGTTGAGGATTGGGGTGTAGATTATCTTACGCTTTCCGCCCACAAGATTTACGGCCCAAAGGGTGTTGGCGCGCTTTATGTCAGAAAAGACGCTCCGATTTTTCCGTTGATACACGGCGGGCATCAGGAAGACGGACACAGGGCAGGCACTTACAATAACATTGGTATACTGGGTTTTGGAAAAGCGGCTGAATTGGCGGCGAGCGCAATCGACAAATACAGGGAAACAATCTCTTCTCTTCGCAACAGACTGCGCGTCGGGCTTCTGGAAAAAATCCCCAATATAAAGGTAAACGGTCACCAAAAAGATACGCTTCCCAATACTTTAAATATTTCATTTCCGGGAGCGGAAGGAGAATCGATCCTTCTTTCCATGGACATGCAGGGAATTGAAGCAAGTACAGGTTCAGCCTGCGCGTCAGGAAGCCTTGAGCCTTCCCATGTACTTATGGCTACGGGTCTAAGTCCTGAACTTGCACATAGTTCCATACGTTTCAGCCTTGGATGGGGTATTACAGAAAGTGATATTGATTATATAATAGAAACACTCCCGCCGATTATCGCGCGGTTAAGGGCAATGTCTACATTGTCAATGTAAGGAAGTTTATGTCCGACTGGCTGTATTCAGACACTGTAAAGGATCACTTTACAAATCCCCGTAATGTGCTTTTTGAAGACGAGGCAAGCTTTGCTCCCGACGCGCGCGGGCAGACAGGGAATATAAAATGCGGGGATCAAATGTTAATGCTCCTTAAAATCAAAGATGATAAAATAACTGATGTCCGCTGGAAAACATACGGCTGCGCGAGCGCTATAGCTTCAACAAGTATGTTATCTGAAACTATCAAGGGAATGAAGATCGAAGACGCTTACAGAATACGGCCTGAAGACCTTGTAGAAAAACTTGGAGGGCTTCCCAGTTTTAAAATACACTGTTCCGTCTTAGGTGATAAAGCCCTGAGAGAAGCAATTGACGATTACCTCGCAAAAACCGGCAGAGCCGGAATGTTAAAGGAAGAATCAAAAGTTATCTGTCATTGTCTTGGAATTACGGATAAGGACATTGAAGCGGCATTCCATAACGGCGCTCGTACATGGGAACATCTTCAACAGGCTACTAAAATCGGCACTGTCTGCGGAAGCTGCCGTGAAAAGACTGAAGAATTGGTACACGGCCTTGAGCACATTTATTCGTAGAACATAATTCCTATTACAAAAAAACGGGGCTGTCCAAGAAGTAAAACTTGGGCAGCCCCGTTGCAAGGTTAAAATCCTATTTAGATTCCGTTAAGTCATCAGGGTTCAGTATTAATGCTGAACCGCTTTCATTCTGGGTAAGAAGCCGTCCCTGCTGGAACGCAACTGATGCTTGAGGATGTACTTGAAGACTTGATTTAGCCTGTAAAACAAGATTGGTATCAAAACGGCCGAGGTAACAGAAGTTATTGCTGAGATCAACCGTAATCGCGTAAAGATAATTTGTATTTACCCAAATCAGACTTCCTGACATAATGTCATCTTCGCCGAATTTAACTGTTTCCAATGTATCCTGATTTATCTCAGTCAGGCGGATAGTAGCGTCGCCTCTGTTTTCACCCGCAATCGCGATTATTTTTTTGTCAATAAAGGTTACTGTCCGTGTATGTATTGTATTTAACACAGAACGGCCGATTTCATTTGCGGTTGTTGCATTAAAAAGTATTAACCTCCCTCTTCCCGGATCTGTACTTTCGATCGTTATTCCAAGAAGCCCTCCGACTGTATCATTGAAATTATTATTCTGTTGGGTTCCCTGCGCGGTTCCTGAAGCATTTCCGGAACTTGTACCGGTATTGCCGTCAGCTATTGTTGACTGTTGATCTTGTGCAATTTCCTCACGTTCCTGCTGCGCTTCTTCTGTTTTTTGTTCGGCGAATTCTTCCAGCTTTTGCGCTTCTTCACTCCGCTGTTCAAGCTCTTTTTCCCTTTCTGCCAGTTCCTGTTCTTTTTGACTGTCCAGCGGTTGTTCTCTTTCCTGGGCTATCTGTCTTTCTTCCTGTCTGATTGCTTCACGTTCATCCTGAGCGCGTCTCTGGGCTTCTTCCGCTTCGCGTTCTTTTAAATCGACCATATCCTGACGCTGCGGTACGCTTTGATCGCTTTCCTTTCGCAACTCTTCAATAACGCGGCTGTCAGAAATGACGGAAGTATCAACAGAGCTTAAGCCTCCGCTTCCAAGCGGGATAACTATCAACGTTCTTCCCGGCCATTCGTCATAACGAATGGAAAGCCCCGCTTTCTCCCTGACAAGATCATTAATCACAGGGGTTTTATATTTTTTTGTAAAATAGTCCCAGTTGCCCCGGTATACAGCATTGTAAATTGTTATATATTCCGCCAAAAGAGCTGCGTCTTTTTCACTGTAATCATACGCAGCCTGTAAGTACCCCTGTATAATTGTGCGCAAGTTCCTGATATGGTCTACGCCTGTGTCTACTCCAAGACCGAAAATGTCCGCGTCAAGCTTACCGTCCTCATAGGCTGATACATTGTGAATGACAAAATATCTGTTTGAAGCACCTGATTCAAACCTGTAGGAATATTGCCTTCTTTGTTCAAGAGTCATTCCTTCCAGCGTAGACGCGATGCCTTTTTCCCTTTCTGAAATCTGCCGTCCCACTGCTACGCCGATTTGACGAATCTCTTCTTTTGTATCTATACGGGTATGCGGGCCTTCATAATTCAAAAAAACTACAGGCGGAAGATTACTTAATTCATCTTCATCAACCTGAGCATGGACTGCTGCGGTTAATCCTGTTAGTATTATTATGGTAATAGTCCAGAATTTTAATAAAAAACATTTTGGCATTTTCATGGCAATACTCCTAATCTTTTTATTTTATTATATATTAAGAAAATAGTACATATAAAACAATATATTTAAGAGCTTTCCAAAACTACAGTTTTTGAAAAAACTTACTTAGATTAAAAAACAGCTTTTTAGCTGGTATATGAATGCTTTAAAAAAAATTAACCGAATTTGAAAATATTGCTTGATATTTATCTTTTTCTGTATTACGATTTGTAATATGAAAACAATAATAATGAAAAATGATAAAATTACCACTGTCAGGCTTCCCATAGAAACCAGGAATAAACTCTTGTCTATAGCGAAAGCAAAAAACAGAACAAAATCGGAAATTATCATAGAATCGCTTGAAATGTACTATAAACTGGAAGAGAACGAAATTGATTCATATACTTTGGGCCTCCCCTTTTTCGGCAAGTATGACCTGGGTCCGGAAGATCTTTCAATTACATACAAACAACGTATAAAAGAGAAACTTCATGCCAGACAGAATTCTTATTGATTCTGGTCCTCTTATTGCTCTTTTTCATTCCGGTGATAACCATCATAAAAAAATACGGAATTTTCTGGCAAAGAAGAAATATTTATTTATCAGTACACTAGCGGTTTTTACTGAGGTTTCTTATTTCTTAAACGCCAACATCAACGCTCAGCTGGATTTTTTTAATTGGGTGATGTATAAAGGAGTTGTTATCAACGACATAAATCAACATGATATACCCCGCCTTATCGAATTAACTGAAAAATATTCCGATCTGCCAATGGATTTCGCGGACGCTACTTTAGTTATTACTGCGGAAAAAACGGGTATTCGCCAAATAATAAGTCTGGACAGTGATTTTGATATTTACCGTCTGCCCGGTAGAGAAAAAATACATAATGTTTACAAGAGTGAGTAATCGGGAAGAAAGTTTAAGTTCTACTGCAGCGATGCCAGTTCTTTCAGAGCTTGTCTCCTTATCGCGGACGATTGGTAACTCTCACAAAGCAGGTTGAGAATTTTGACTCCTGTTTGACTTAAAGGCGGCCCTGAAAAACGGCAAAGGGCTCCTGTCGCTGAGGTTATCGCAGATAGCACCTGGCTTTCTTTTGTGCCGCTATAGATTATTGAATAGAGAAAAGCCTGTATTGCGATACCGTCGGGGTCCGTACCTATATCTCCGATAGCGGAAGCGGCTGCCGCTTTTATTACAGGTTCGTTCTCCCTGTTAAAAATGCTCACAAGCCAGGGGATTGTCTCCCTTGAACCTATTTGCCCCAAAAGACGCAAAGCGCTTACTCTGTACTGGATATGCATCTGATTTGCAGATAACGTCAGTAAAAAAGTCGTCCATGCCCCTTCATTTGCTCCGACTCTGCCGAATTTTACGGCGGAGCTTATTTGATCAAGCGTCCTTTTTATCTCATATTCAGAAAGCGGAAGCGGCGGCATATATATTGCCTGAGGACTGCCCATTTTGTAGGAACCTTCAGGAAACGTCCCGTAAAAACCGTCTCTTGCGGATAACGGGCGATCTTCAGCTTTATACGCATAAAGTATCCAGTCATTTCCTCCCGAATAAAGCAGGCCGTTTTCATCAATGACGGGAATGGAAGCGGAATTTTGCAGACTTATCAGCCACAATCTTCTGCCGTCGTGTGAAAAACCTGACGCTCCGTTTTTGCTTAAGATGTATATACCTCTTTCGTCAAAAATAATTTCCGCTTCCGTTTCGGGTTTACCGCCCCTTATTAAGTTATCCCTGATATGGCTGTCGCCTTCCCATAATACTTTTCTTTCGTCTAACGAAACAAATGATATTTTACCGTTATTTAAAACTGCTGCGATATTGCCGTTTTTGTATTCAGCCGCAAGTACACCGGCGGATAATTTCGGCAGAAGCGTGAATTGAAATTCATTTTGAGAAGTTAAATACCAGTCTTCGGCGGCTCCTATAATTTCCATGCTTCCGTCAGTATACAGCGCCATAATTCTGTAATGATCTATTGAGACCAATGCCGCAGGCTTGTTTGAAAGCGTCCATAAATTGGAATTGCCGAAAGGATCGATGCGGTAGACTTCATTATTCTCAAGAGCAAAAATTATTCCTCCGCTGTGAGACAGACACGGAGCCAGAGAAATGGCGGTTTCGAATGTTCTTGTCCAAAGCAGACTCCCAGACGCTGTGTAACAAAGAAGAGTTTTTCCGGCAGGTACAAATAGTCTTCCGTCCCAGCCTGGAATTACTCTTGCGCTTAAAGGGCTTCCGATATTACGCCGCCACAATTCGCGCCCTGAACGGTTTACAGCTATTAATATCCCGTTTGTCCTTGCGATATACGAAGTGCCTTCCGGTGATCGCGTAACATAGGGGCTTATTTTAGCTCTTGCGGAATAGTTCCAGATGGGTGTACCGGTAACTGAGTATGCCTTGATATTTCCGCCGTCTAACGCGACAACAACGGATTGCGCCTGTACGCTTGGCATTGACAATACAGAGCCGCCAAGCGCTTGCCGCCAAAACGGTTCAGAATTTGAAAGATTCTGACCCTGGTTTGCGGTATTGTTTTGAGAAAAAACAGAACCGGCGCATATAACGGCGCCCAACAGTAAAATTATTTTTTTTTGTAAGGCGTACATTAATTATTATTATACAATAATTTTCACACACAGGCACAGGTGTATATTTATTTCCATGCTTTTTATGCGGGAATATTAAACTTGTTTTTCAAAGACAGCCAGGCTTTCAATATGCGCCGTTTGGGGATAAAAATCAAAAAGTTTAAGGTCTTTTAATCTGTATCCGCCGTTTAAAAGAATTCCGGAATCTCGCGCGAGAGACGCGGCATCGCAGGAGACATACGCCAATAAAAGTGGTCCGTATCGCGCTAGGGAAAGAGCGAAGCTGTGAGCTAAACCTGCTCTCGGCGGATCGGCAACCGCGAAACCAAACTTGAGGTTTTTACGCAATATTGCCTTCTCCCACGCGGTATCGCGTAACGCGAAAAGCTCGGCGTTTATTCCTTTTAAATTTTCTCTTGCGAAGCTGATTGCTTTTTTATTTTCTTCCGCAAGGATTATTTTTGGAAATTTTTCTTCTGCTTTTGTAAGAAGAAAGAGTGCGAATGTCCCGATACCGCAGTAAAAATCCGCGGCGGGAAGGGTAGTACCAGCTGTCCGCGCGATTTCGATCAAGCTTAAAATTAGTTTTTCCAGCATGGAAATATTACTCTGAAAAAAAACACCAGCGTCAAGAAGAATATCCCTGTCAAGAAGCCTGATTTTTCCCGTTTCAAGACCATTTTCAATCAGGAAAAGATCATTAAAAGAAAAAACCGTAAATCTGTCCTTTTCAGGCGGCAAGGGCAAGTTTTTTCCTTCCTGTAAAAGTTTCCTGATACCGTTTTCAGCGACAGGACAATCCGTAACGGCGATTATTTCACCGCTTCCTCGCCCCTTTAATCCAAAGCTGCGGTTATCGTTTTTTGCCTTCTCTCTCAGGCAATGAAACTGCATCCTGTTGCGGTATTCAAAGGGAGAGGAGGGGACTATTTCCATCTGAGGCAGTCCGTCTAAATCAAAACCGCCGATTCGTAAAAATGAATCTTTCAGGATAGCGGCTTTAGCGGCAAGCTGCGCGCTATACTCAATATGTTGAAGGCTGCATCCGCCGCACTTACCGTAAAACGGACAAACACTTTTTACTCTTACAGGAGAAGGCTCAATAATTTCCAGTAACTGCGCTCTTGCCCATGTCTTGTGTTCTTCAATAATCCGGCACAGAACTGTTTCATCAGGCGCTCCGCCCTCTACAAAAATAGGTTTCCCGTCCAAGCGTCCGAGAGCGTCTCCTCCGGGAGCGATACTTTGAAGAAATATTTTTATTACATCGCCTGCCGCCATGTTTTTTATCATACAGGGATAAATTAAAAATGTATGCTGTCAAACCATGCATATTTAAATAGGTTTAATACCCATTTGATTTATGAAACTTACAGAGTCTGTTACTTTTGTCTCATTTGGGTTTATGTTCTCATAACTCTTTGTAAGTTTTAACAGTAGTTTTATTTTAGCTATAGAGTCATTACGCCAGATAGAATTTGGATATTCAAGGATTACCTTTGTAAAATAATTTTCAGAGAGATAAATTGACAATATTATATTAGTTAACGCTTGTTTTAATTCATTATACGGCTTAAGCGAAAAACTATTATCTGTTTTACGTTTATAAATAAAGTTAGGGTGAATGTTTTTATAGTATTTTATGCCTAATTTATAGTACAGGTAATCCTGATTCTCAAGTTGTATAAGTCCGTTTTCCGATTTGTTTGAAGCGTCAATGGTAACTTCTTGTCTGTTTTTTGAAAATATTTTCAAGTCATTAAGTATATTGGTTAATTTTATTGTAATTTCATTATTAACGGTTTCCGTATTTGCATTTTTGGTCAAATCCGGGTGATATTTTTTTATAAGATGTTTTATAAGTTTTTTTATATCTTTATTCATGCTAAAAACCTGAAAAATATTTTCCGACAAAGATGCAGTATAAGGCAGTAAATTTATTTCCTATTATAAGAATATACTTAATTAACGCGCTGTACAATGTATGGAAAAATCATGCTTTGTTACTGTTTCAGCATTAAACCTGACCCATTATGGCGTGATTATTTATTGATTTATACCTGTATTTCTGCTATTATTTTTACATGGTTCAGAATGAGTCATATTTTGAAAGCCATGACGGTACCAAACTGTTTTTGTACCGTTGGCTGCCTGAGACCCGGCCTAAGGCAGTGTTGCATATCGTTCACGGTATGGCGGAACACGCGCTACGGTACAGACGGCTGGCTGAGAAATTAACCGCGGCTGGAATTGAAATTTGGGCCGCAGATCAGCGGGGGCATGGTAAAACTGCCGATTTAAGCTTGAATAAGTCAGGCAAGGGAGGCCTGCTAGGGCACTGCGGCGACGGTTACGGTTTTGCGCTTGTTACAAAAGACATCTATGTCCTGAATAAAGAAATAAAGAAAACTATTAATGTTCCTGTTTTTCTTCTTGGACATTCTTGGGGTTCGTTTATAGTTCAAAACTATATTGAAGAATATACAAATGATTTAAATATAGAAGGCTGTATTTTATCCGGCACAAAGGGGCCGGGTGATTTTATGGTAAAACTGGGGCTTCCGTTTCTTACTGTTCTTGCGGCTCTTCGCGGACAGCGTAACGGCTCGCGTTTGGCAAGGGCGATGGGAGACGGGCAGTACAACAACCCGTTTAAGCCGAACCGTACGCAGTTTGACTGGATTTCCCGTGATGAAGAGGAAGTAGACAAATATACAGCGGATCCACTTTGCGGGTTTTTGTGTTCATCCGGTTTTTACAGGGATCTTACAAGGATTTTAAATAATGTCCATCGTCCTGAAAAAATAGCAAGTATTAAAAATAATTTACCGGTGTATGTTTTCTCGGGAAGCTCGGATCCTGTAGGAGCTATGGGCGCCAGCACGACTGCCCTTGTAAATGAATACCGGAAAAAAGGAATTAACGATCTTGAGTTTGTGCTGTATCCGGGCGCAAGGCATGAAACTTTAAACGAGACTAATCGTGAAGAAGTAATGGATAATCTTCTTTCATGGATAAGTAAATACTGTGAATGAGATATAGATATTCAACCGGAAAAAACGGGAAACCGGTAAAAAAAGCGATAATCTACACCTGCGATGAACACGGAATAAATTTTTCCGATATAAACAAGGAAGCCGTAGGCATAATCAAAAAATTAAGACATGCGGGCTTTGACGCTTATATTGTCGGCGGCGCTGTCAGGGACTTAATACTTGGCAAGAAACCGAAGGACTTTGACATTGTAAGCAACGCGAGCCCGGCGAAAATTAAAAAAGTATTCCGCAATTCCAGAATAATAGGTAGACGATTCCGTTTGGTACATGTTTATTTTGAAGAGAGAGTCTTTGAAGTCTCTACTTTTCGTTCTTTAAAAGACGGGTATACGGGTAATATATTCGGGACAATGGATGAAGATGTTTTTCGCCGTGACTTTACGATGAACGCTCTCTTTTACGATATTGAACAGCAAGTTGTAATTGATTATGTGGGAGGGATGAATGACATAAAAAAGAAGCAGGTTAAACCGGTTATCCCCCTTTCAGAAATTTTCACGGAAGATCCTGTTAGAATGATACGCGCCGTGAAATACGCGGCTCTCGCAGGTTTTTCAATTCCGTTTAATCTTAAATTAAAAATCTCAAGACAATCAGAATTACTTGCGGGTATTTCCCCTTCGCGCCTTACGGAAGAAATTTTAAAAATAATTAATTCGGATAATGCCGCGGCTGTTGTAAACCTGCTTGATAAAATGGGACTGTATAATTACCTTCAGCCCAATGCCGCGAGTCTTATGCGGAAAAACCCGTCTTTCAGACAAAATTACCTTAAGAACATGGCTGCTTTGAACGGCAGTGAAAGCGGGCGCGGACAGGTTCTAGGCGCTCTTTTTTACGATTACCTTGAAACAGTTTATAACTGGGAAGGCGAATATTCGTCAGGGAAAAATCTTCCTGTGTCAATAGAAAATTTCAGGGAAATATTCAAAGCTGTCCGTTCTTTTATGCTCCCCATGAATCCTCCCCGTTACGATCTGGAGCGAACCCTGCGAAAATATTTCTCAAATCACGGTATAATAATTAAAAGGCCGCATATTGAAAAATTAAAGCCGACCGTTGAAACCGTTGAAAATAAACCTTCCGCCGCGAGAAAGAGAAGACGCCGGAAACACAAGCCTGAGTTAAAAGAATCCGCAAACGTTACGCAAAACGCTGAGATTCATAATTATTAAACTGTGTTTGATTCGCTTTCTGTGATTTTATCAATGATTATATTTACTTCTTCAATTAATATTCCGGTGTAATGTTCTATTGTATCTATGACATACTGCTGTAATTCGTGGATATTTCCTCCTAGCTGGATACCGTATGGTACGTCTATGGTTATTACAAGGCGATAACCCATTTTATCGTCTTTAACAAGAACTTTTTTAACTTTGATATTTTTATTATACTCGCCAACGCAATGGACGGCGAATTGGCTTAAAGCGGCTTCTGAAATTATCACTTTTCCGCGTTTTGAATATTCAGGCCTTACAAGTGATTTTTCATGCAGAGTCGCTACAGGACCGATTCCGGGAGGAGCTACTTTTTTCCTGAAAATTCTTATAACATCGTAAAAAATATCGGGATAACTTTTTTTTACTTCAATTGACGGTACGGGAATTACATGCTTTCCTTCAATGCGCCTTGTCCTTACGGCCTTGTCTATTTCTTCTTGAGAAGAAATATCTTCAATTTTTATTATTTTTTGCGGCGGGGGAAGCTGTAAACGCGCCGCTATCTTATTAACCATTTTTTCTGAAGTTCCAAGCAGCAGAATACGGTTGTATTTTTCGTTTTGGAGTCTGCGGGCTACTTCGTCTCTGTGCAATTTTTCATCAAAAAGGGCAACTTTAACCGCTGCCATAAAAGTATGCTCTTTTTTTGCGGAATGTCCTGCAAGAATACGATTATCCTTGATTAAAAGGCCATCGTCGATTATTAGATCAATTCCGTATTTTTGAGCAACCAGTTTCGCGTGGAAGCTTTTACCTGTTCCGCTTTCCCCGACAAGAGCAAATATTTTTTTTCTTTTAAAGAACGAAAGAAAATTTAATTTCATCGCTCCGGTATATTATTGATTGCTGTTGTACACACGCAGATCAGACAATAATTGCCTTGCTCTTTCCTTGACCGGGGTAATATACTGACCTTCCGCTATGCGCGTTATAGTTCTTATGGCTTCAGGGTGACTAATGCCGTTATTCTGCCTTGCGATATTTTCAAACGCGTCAATTGTAGCAATCGCCATAAGGTTATCAGGATTTAAATTGTCAAATCTTGAGAAAGCCCAGGAAATAATAACAACAGTTTCATTGTTATCATTTACGCCTATATCTCCAAGAGATTTTATCACTTCCTGAAGCACCATTGGCTCATTTTCAAACTGGCAGATATCAAGAAGTGATTTTTTTGCTTCTTCGGTACCCATCTGTCCAAGGTACTTTGCTGATAAACGTCTTACATCGGGGAAATTGTTTACAACTCTTCCGTTCTCCATCGCGATAGACCTTCTTCCTTCCCTTGAAAGAAAATCAAGCGTCTGACGGATATCGTCGTTTTTACTTCCGCGGTTTATTGCGTCGTTTATGTATTCCAAAGCTACAAATTTTTGTTCTCTGGTGCTGGCTCTGGCCGTTTCCCTGATAATCATAAGCTCTATTGATTCTTTCAAATATGATTCCTCAACAGACAGATCGCTTCCCGGATTACTCTGAGCAGCAATTCCTGTTACAGCCATAACAGACGCTGTAATTAAAATGAAAAGACGTTTAATTGTAAACATATAAATTCTCCTTAATTTATCCTTGTTTTAATTGACAATTAACCATGAATTGCCCACTTTTTCAAGATCGTATAAAACCAGCCGTTGTTCTTCGCCGGTTCTGTTGTTTTTTAAAATCGCGAAAGCTTTAACTCTGTTTATATCAATAAATTCTATATCGTCAACACGGCTGTCTGCTCTTGAAGGTACAACTACATTACCAAAATAATCTTCAGGCGTTCTTAATACAATATTTCTTGTTTTCATTGCCGGTGAATCCGATATCTGCTTTAAGAACTGAGGTGAAGAAATTTCCTTAAAATAATTTTGAGACAGTGTCGCTTTCCACGCGTTGTAGTTCTTTTTACTGATAATATCGTTTAGGTTTCCGATAAAACGTTTTACTTCGTCTAAAGTAGAATCATGCTGAGCCTGGCTGACTATTTTTGAATTAAAAGTATCCTCAGTTTGCTGCGGACTTGTTTCTGTTTTCTGAGGCGTATTTTGTACAGTAACCGGTGAAAGCTCGGCTTTCGGGCCTGAATGGCAGGAAACCGTTAAGATTACCGCAAGAATTAATAAAAAAGCGGAAATTTTACTCCCCATACTATTACAGTATTTCATTTTATCTAAAATGTCAATTAAATACCGGTATATTATTGAATAATATACCGATTCACGTTAAGTTGATGATATGTTAAAAGCTGCTTTTCCCGGGTCTTTTGATCCGCCAACATCAGGGCATATAAATATAATCCAACGCGCAGCTTCAATTTTTGATGAATTGGTAGTTGTAGTAGCAGAAAATAAACAGAAAAAATACCTTTTTTCTGCGCAGGAAAGGGCTTCCATGATTATTGAGCTCATTCGGGAAAAGAAAAATGTATCGGTTACCGTTTGCGACTGCCTTGTCGTGGATTTCTTAAAAAAGATGGGAATTAAACTTTTAATTCGCGGAGTCCGCGGCCTTGAAGATTTTTCCTATGAATTTGAGCTTTCCATGATGAACAAAGCGCTTGATCCGGAAATTGAAACTATCTTTATGACAACAGATCCTGAATATTTTGTAATTCGCTCATCGTCAATAAAAGAACTCGCTTCATTTAACGGGAATTTACACGGTATGGTTCCGCCTCTTGTTGCAAAAGCATTAAAAGAAAAGTATAGTAAATCCTAACAGAGAATAAGTGATTTATTGAAAGATTGTTCAGGAAAAAGAATGTTGACAAAATTTGTTTTTTTGTCTTGACAGTATTTTTTATTTTTGTTAATATCAATTAGTTTAGAGAGGTTAAATTATGGCAGTACCAAGAGGAAAAACATCGAAAGCAAGGACAAGCCGTCGGCAGTCCATCAATATGAGACTTACCGCGCCTACAATGATTAGTTGCAGCACCTGCGGTAACAAGGTGCTTTTACATCGTGTTTGCCCGAAGTGCGGTTTTTACCGCGGCAAGCAGGTAATTGTTCCTAATTCCAAAGTTTAATTAAGGGGAAAGAAATGGACGAGTTATTTGAAAAAATGAAAAAACTCATCGCGGAAAAACTGAGTGTTGATGAGGGAAAAGTTACAATGGAAGCGTCATTCCGTCAGGATCTCGGCGCCGACAGTCTTGACAACTACGAACTGGTTTACGCTATTGAGGAGCAGATGGGTATCAGCATCCCCGATGAAAAAGCCACCGAATTTGAAACCGTAAAGGACGCATACGAATTTATTAAATCTCAGCAAAAGTAACAATGTTTTAAATCCTGAAAGGGTAAAAAAACTGGCGGCTTTTCAAAAGGCCGCCGGTTTTAAATTTAAAAATATCAATCTTTTAAATATTTCTTTTATGCACCGTTCGGTTTCCAATGAAATCGGCAGCAAGGTAAATAATGAGCGCCTTGAATTCCTGGGCGATTCCGTTTTAGGCGCTGTCTGCGCTACGCTTCTTTACCAAAAATATACCGAAAAAAACGAAGGCGAACTTGCGAAAATAAAATCTGTTGTTGTTTCGGAAGATATTCTTTCGGAAATTTCCCTGAATTTGCAAATTGATAAAATACTCCTGCTTGGCAAGGGAGAGGAGCTTTCCGGCGGCAGAACCAAGAAGGCTATTCTTGCCGACGCAATGGAAGCGCTTATCGGCGCGCTTTACATTGATTCAGGGTATAAGACCGCTTTTGATTTTGTAAGCCGCTGTATCACGCCGGAAATAAATCGCGTAACAGGAGAAAATTACCATAAAGACTATAAATCGCTTTTACAGGAATACTGTCAGAGGTTTTTTCACTGTTATCCCGAATACTGCATGACCAAACGCTCCGGCCCGGAACACGATCGCACATTCTGGATGGAAGTACGCATAGGCGAGACTGTTTACGGAACAGGAACAGGCCGCAACAAGAAAAGCGCGGAACAGGAAGCCGCCAGGGTAGCATATGAAGCTTTGGAATCATCAGACGCCTAAAATAAATTAATTATTTTAGGCGCTTGATAATATCTCAGAGAAATACTGTATTTACGGATTCCCGCAGAACCCGTACGGGAATATCTTTATCCTTGTCGCGGATAATGAGATCAGAATCATAGGTTTCCGTATTCGCGATAAAAAGTACTTTACTGCCGTCCGGGTTTATAAAACCCGCAGTCTGAAAATTCTGAGGTAATGACACAGGTTCAAGCATAATACGGCGGGCTCCCCGTTTGATGTAGCGGGAAAAGTGGAGCAATGTGTAATACTCGTCTGAACGCCGCACTGATGTTCCGTCTCTGTCAATTTCTACTGTTCCCGTGCAATTAAAAGGACCGATATTGGGATAACCTGCCGGGTCAAGGGCAAGATTCCAAACAGTTATGGATTGGCATCCGTTGTTAATTGCTTTAATGAAACCTGCCGCGATATCGCCGATAGAAAATCTTTTTGAGAATCCGGTAACCAAATCAATGGGTACTACTCCTCCTTCAGTCCAGTGGTTTTCACATTCAGGATGCTTGTCCCTGAACCAGCTAATCATTTCAGGATGCCCTTCGTAGGGGTGCCACGCGATTCCGGCGCAGGCAGATTTCACTTCAGGATCATCCATCTGGAAAATTGCTCTGCGCCACATTATTAAGTTATGATCCATCAGCCATATTTTAAGATCTTTAAACCCGTTCTCGTTAAGAAGCTTGCGCATTTTTAAGGCGAATTCCATTTCCAGTTCAGGATGCCACAAACAGGCAGGCATTTTACTTACTTGATCCGTTTCGGTTTCGTTTTGGGGGGTAAGGCCGTTAAGTCTTACCCCTGCTTTTTCATAATGTTGGAGAAATTTGAGGTAATATAAAGCATAAGCGTCTAAATATTTTTGCCGCATCCAACCTCCCTGGGCCTTACCGGATGTCTTCATCCAGCCGGGAGGCGACCAGGGAGAGGAATAAAGGAAAAGATCGGGATTGTGTTTACGGCATAAGCGTAAAATCGGCAATATGAGTGCATCATCATGAGACGCGTTGAAGTGGCGCATCTCCGTATCATCCGGCTCGGAAGCGAAATCGTATTGAGTTTCCGCGTAATCACTTGAACCGACACATATCCGCCCTACGGAAAAATTTCCTTCAGCGGGAGAATAAATTTCTTTTATCAGGTTTTCACGCGCTTCTTCTTTCATCCGGCTGAGCATTATACAGGCGGATTCTGTAAGAGCCGCGCCGAAACCCAGCATACTTTGGTCGGTTTTATCCTGAAGGACAATTGCCGGACCAAACCGCTTCCCTTGCGTTTCAAAATTAAGAGAACGTTCTTCCTGTATTCTGCCAGGATTAGTGATAATGCACTTCATATTTTTCCCTGTTACTGACTGATTTCTCTTATGTAAGCGTCAAGCTGTCCCTGTAAAACCTGCTTTACTTTATCAACGCCCGCGGTCTTCATTTTATCTTCATATTCTTTAAGACCGGCCCTTAAATCCACAAGTCCCAGTTCCAGCGGATACCAATACTGACGGTGTACGTTCTGACAGGTTGAATATTCGGTTTCTATAGAAGAAGTATCCATTACAAAAGAACGGATTCTTTGGGCTCCTACGCCGTCCTTTATATACGCATCGTATGAAGCTTTATAACCTGCGATATCCTTGGGAGCGCCCACAGTCGGTAAGTTAAATTCACTGGTTCTGGCCGCCCAGCAGTTGGAGAAAGCAAAACCGACATTATCCAGCATATCAACACAATCAACTCCGTTATCGTTAACTATTCTGTAAGTGCTTCCTTCAATACCGTAGTAGAACGCTCGGTAAACTACTTCATCGTTGGTGATAAGATCCCACAACATAAGAGCGCGTTCAGGGTTTTTTGAAGTGTTGGAAATAACCATAGCATCCTGAGTAAAGCTCATGTTGGAAACGTCCTTAACCATGTTGAACCAGCGGATTCCCCATGACGGATTGGTTCGATACTCACCTTCGTAAGAGTCGATATTATGAATTCTAAGAGCGCTTTTTCCGTTGGTAAACTTGCCCGCATCGGTATCGGAGAGAGCCGATTTGGGGAAATACCCGGCTTTATTCCAGCGATCCATCATCCCAAGGAATTCCGGAATTGAGCTTTCTTCATAATATGTAAATATCTTTGGATTGGATTGTGCAGGATCTATATAAAGGAAATCGTTTGTGGAACCTTTAAGACTGTAATAACCTTTGAAGTACATCCACATATCATCGACAAAGCTGCCTTCGTTGTAGACATCAAGAGGCTCGATGCCGGGATTGTTAGCTTTAACAACGGAGAAGAATTTTTCTATATCCTGAAAATTCTCCATTTTTCCGTCCCAACCGTGGGGTGAAGCTATGTCTGTCCGGTAGATGGCTCCAAATGCCGAATAGGTTGCCTGTAAGGTGGGCATACAGTATAAATGTCCGTTTACAGTAGCCTGAAAGAGAGCTGTCTTGGATTGCCTGGCGAAATTCTTCGGTGCGTATTTGGGCCAAAGTTCATCAAGTTCTTTAAAAGCGCCTCTCTTGGCCAAGTCGGCGAAGTTAAGCCATGTGGCAGTATATGCCATATCAAATGCTTCACCGGAAGAGAATAGTAACGGATATTTGTTATTTCCAAAGTCTGCCCATGAAAGGTAGTTAATCTTCAATGTACAGTTAAGTCTTTGGATGAGTATTTTATTTAGGTTATCCATTACTTCACCTAATCTTGGAGGTTCATCGCCCATGATCCACATGACCAATTCCACTCTTTTGGAAGTGCTTGCGCCTCCTTCCGCGTTCTTGTTTCCGCACGAACTCAAAGCAATGAGAAGAATCAATGCAGCAAACAAAATGCTTTTTCTTTTCATTTTTTTCCTCCTAGAAAAAAAATATACCTGTATACACAGATACTATAAAAACCGCCGGTATTATCCGGTCAGCCTTTTACGGAACCAATTGTTATCCCTTTAATGAAATATTTCTGGACAAAGGGATATACAAGAATAACCGGCCCTGTGGTAACTACCGCCATGGCCAGTTTAAGGGAATAGGTGGGAAGATTCTCCACCCGCAGACCTACCCGGCTCGCTATTTGAGCGAATGCCTGGGCGCGCATCAGCGTATCGTAGAGCATATATTGAAGGGGAAACTTGGCGGGAGTATTGACATAAAGCATCGCGTTGTACCAGTCGTTCCAGTAGCTAAGAGCCATAAAAAGCCCGATGGTGGCAAGCCCTGAAGGCAGCAGGGGGACAATGATACGGACAAATATTGTAAATTCTCCGGCGCCGTCCAGTTTTGCCGATTCAATAATAGCGTGCGGAATAGTGCTGATAAAACTTCTCATGATGAGAAGGTGAAATATATTAAATAAACCGGGAAGGATCATGGAAAGATAGCTGTCTTTTAAATGCAGGTATCTTATGTAAAATATATAAGTAGAAACCATACCGCCGTTGAAAAGGGTAGTAAAGAAAAAGAAAAAAGCGATAACATTCCGGTATTTGAAGGATTTACGGCTTAACACATAAGCGGTCATGGTGATAAAGAAAAGTCCTGAAAAGGTTCCTACCGCGGTTATAAAAATAGAGTTCATATAACCCCTAAGAATCCTTTCAGGATACTTGAATGCCAATTTGTAAGCTTCAAAATTAAAACCCTTCGGCACCAGGCTGTATCCGGAGTAACGTATTACCGTTTCTTCCGTAAACGAACCTGAGACAAGAAGTAAAAAAGGAAGCAGGCACACAAAAGCGACAATAGTAATCATGAAGTAACATAACATATAAAAAACAATAGTTGAGTTACTTCTTCGTATTTTATTGGATTGAAATAAATCAAAAAAAAACATTAGCATAACGACAAGAAAAAGCAATGCAAACAATAAAAATTTTAATTCCATTTACCGCTCCAAAATAAAACCGCCGGTATTGCCGGTCAGCCTTTTACAGAACCGATTGTTATCCCCTTGATGAAATATTTCTGTACAAAGGGGTACACAAGAATAATTGGCCCTGTGGTAACTACCGCCATGGCCAGCTTAAGGGAATAAGTGGGAAGATTCTCCACCCGCATACCTACCCGGCTCGCTATTTGGGCGAATGCCTGGGCGCGCATCAACGTATCGTAAAGCATATATTGAAGGGGAAACTTGGCGGGAGTATTAACATAAAGCATGGCATTATACCAGTCATTCCAGTAACCTAATGCCAGAAAGAGCCCGATGGTGGCAAGCCCTGAAGGCAGCAGGGGAATAATGATACGGACAAATATTGTAAATTCTCCGGCGCCGTCCAATTTTGCCGATTCAACAAGAGCGTCGGGAATCGTGTTTATAAAACTCCTCATGATGAGAAGATAGAATATATTAAAAAGCCCAGGAAGGATCATGGAAAGGTAACTGTCCTTTAAATGCAGATACCTTATATAGAAGATATAAGTAGAAACCATACCGCCGTTGAAAAGGGTAGTAAAGAAAAAGAAAAAAGCGATAATATTCCGGTATTTAAAAGATTTACGGCTTAATACATAAGCGGTCATGGTAATTAAAAAAAGCCCTGTAAAAGTCCCTATTGAAGTTATAAATATTGAATTTAAGTAACCTCGTACAACTCTTTCAGGGTATCTGAATGCCAATTTGTAGGCGTCAAGGGTAAAACCTTTGGGCAGCAGACTGTATCCTGAGTAGCGTATAATTTTTTCTTCCGTAAACGAACCTGAGATAAGAAGTATAAACGGAAGCAGACACATAAAAGCAATAATTGTAATAAGAAGATAAGATAACACATAGAAAACAATAGTTGAGGCGCTCTTTCGTATTGTTATTTCTTTAATCCGTTTAAAAAAGAGCATAATCAGCCTCAACTCTTTTTACAATGTGATTTACAGTTATTATGATAATGAAACAAAGTACTGATTGATAAAGGGATGCCGCCGCTACCATACCGATGTTAACACTGGTAGTTAAGGATCGGAACACATAAGTATCAATAACATCGGTGGCGTTAAAGAGTTGTCCGCTGTTTCCGACAATTTGGTAGAACATCTCGAAGTCCCCCCTAAGTATGCGCCCAACCTGTAAAAGCAGCATGGTGATAATTGTCGGCCTTATGGAAGGAAAAGTTATATACCTTATTTTCTGGAAAATATTTGCTCCGTCTATATCCGCGGCATCGTAACATTCAGGATCAATAGTGGTGATTGCGGCGATGTAAATTACGGCGTTATAGCCGCACCATTTCCATGAATTAAAGGCGCAGATGATAAAGGGCCAAACCATGGGTTTAGAGTAAATGTTCACAGGATCATATCCCATAGACTTAAGCATGTTATTCATTACACCGGTTTCAAAGTTGAAGATATTAAATACGAATGTTCCTACAATAACCCAGGAAATAAAGTAAGGGAGAAAAGTTACTGACTGGCAGAATTTTTTAAACTTTTTACCCGGCATTTCCGAGATAGCTATTGCTATAATAACCGCCAATCCCTGGGAGGTAATAAGGTTAATTAGATTATATAGAAAGGTATTGCGTGTAATGCGGAAACCGTCTCCTGAAATAAACAGGAAACGGAAATTTTCCAATCCGTTCCAGGCGCTGCCGAATATTCCCTTGTCAAAACGGTAACTTTTAAAAGCAAGAATAAGACCTGTCATAGGGATATACTGCATAATAAAGACGAACAGCACCGCAGGAGCGACCATAAAGAATAGTGCTCTGTTTTTACTAAATTCATAGCGAAAACTTTTTGCTATCATTGTAAATTCCTTATTAAAATTGTACTATACAATCTATTATGTATTAATAATACATGTATCATTTCTTTATTGTCAACCATGCTATAATAAGGAAAAAATAGAACAATCGTATCTGCGGAACGGCTCGCATGTGAAATTCTTTTAAAAAATCACCAAAATTAATATTACACTTTTTGGTGCCAATAGATGTAATATTCCACATTTTTAGACATCAATAAATGTGATAAAATACACTTATTGGTTGCAATAAGTGTAGGTATCTGTTAAAATAAATAAGTGAATCGACTGTTATATAAAAATTTATTGAAATGGAAGTCTTTGGCAAACCGTAAACCGCTGGTACTTTACGGCGCAAGGCAGGTGGGTAAAACCTGGCTTTTAAAAGAGTTTGGTAAAAGGGAATTTGAATTTACCATATACATAAATTTTAACACAGACAGAAAAGTTCATTCAATTTTTAAGGATGATATTTCGCCGCAATTCATAATAAAGAATCTGGAAAATTATCATAATAAAAAAATAGAACCTGCGAAAACTTTGCTGATTTTCGATGAGATTCATGAATGTCAGCGCGCGAAGGACGCTCTTAAATATTTTAATGAGGACGCTCCTCAATATTATATTGCGGCTGCCGGAAGTTTCCTTTGCATATCAAGCGGAAAATTTCCCGTAGGACAGGTTAATGAATTAACTCTTTATCCAATGACATTTTACGAATTCCTGGAAGCGGCGGGGCGGGGGCTGCTTGCGGAAACATTGAGTGAAACAGATACACCTGCTTTGATCAATGCGTCGCACGAATTATTTACTATGATGCTAAGGCAGTATTTGTTTGTCGGCGGTATGCCGGAAGCAGTTAAAACTTTTATGGAAACGGATAGTTTAGCGGAAGTTCGAAGCGTTCAGGAGGTTATTCTTAATAACTACAAAAATGATTTTTCCAAACACATAAACGCCTCAGATATTCCCAAAGTCAATATGCTTTTTGAATCTATACCTTTCCACCTTGCAAAAGAGAAGAAAAAATTTATTTATAAGGAAGTTAAAACAGGCGGGCGGGTTTCTGAATTTGAAAACGCCATGAATTGGCTTATTAATGCAGGGCTTGTACACAAGGTAGATCGTACTACAGACGCTAAAATTCCGCTCTCCCGTTACACGGAACGGGAATATTTTAAACTCTATATGCTCGACGTAGGTCTTTTAGTGGTAAAAGCCCGTCTTGATATTTCAACTTTTTTAACAAGTGATAACCTGATATTTAACGAATTCAAGGGAGCGCTGGCGGAACAATTTACGCTTCAGGAACTAAAAGCTTTAACTAAATTTCCCGTATTTTATTGGGGTAACGCATCGGGTAAAGCCGAAGTAGATTTTATTGTTCAATATAAAAATGAGATTATCCCAATAGAAGTTAAATCATCTATTAATACAAAATCTCAAAGTCTTTCTGTGTATATTGAAAAATATCATCCTGAAAACGCAATCCGTGTGTCCTTAAAAAATTATGGCAGGAACGGGAAGTTTCTTTCTGTTCCGCTTTACTTGATTGGGAATATTGAAAGCGTGCTTAGCGGGAAATATTAGTTTTATATAGTTCATCAAAACATCAAATTGAAAAAATGACATAAACAAGTCTATCGCGGTTAATTAAGACGCGATTATTTTTAAAATGGCATCGCCTTGTAAATCCTCCGGTTGAATCGCATAAATAGAGGTAGAAGAAGAAATGCGTTTCATGTGATTATCCGAAATTGGAAAAGCGGATATAAGAAGTCCCTTTGCCGCAATGCCGCCGTAGATTTTCAGGTTATTTTCAAGTTTTTGTATATGTTCCTGTTTTATTCCGCCCACCTTACACTCAATAAGCCATAATCTTTTGCCGTCAGTAAACGCGCAATCAAATTCACCGACAGGTATTTTTTTACGTTCTTGTAATTGATCAACATAATTTACTTCCAATCCTATACGCAAATCACAGATATTATTTTTTTGTTCAAGATTACGCAATAAATCGAAAACATATTCCTCGAACCAGCCGCCGCCAAGGTATTGTCCGAAATCATCGCAATCCGGCGTTGAAATTTCTTCGCCATTTATGTTAAGAGTTGTTGACATATTAATATCCAAAGAAGCATGAGAATTTTTCCATTTCCAATAAAAAGGCTGATTAGGTGTTTTTTTACATTGATTAATGTATTTCTGAAAATCCTCGTTTTTGTAAAGCACCCTTATGGTTTCCCTGTATTCCCACAATTTCCGGGTAACATTGAGTCTTGTCTCGCGGCAAGGTCTATTCTCCCATTTTCCCTGTGTTATAACAGAAAATCCGTTAATAGCAAAAAAGTTCGTAACGGATTTGATACCGACAAACGGAACAGTTGAACCGTCGCGGATGTATATAATATCATGATTGTTTATTTCAAAATAAAAAGGTTCAAGCCCGTGCTCCCAGCAGGCGGATAACGCTCCGGCAAACATCAACTTTGTTCCGCCTGTCATGTTTACTGCAACTTTAGTTTCCTTTGAAAAACAAGCGGCTTGTTGTAGAATTGCTTTTCTTGTGTCTGCCGGTTTAAAAGGGTTATTAATTATCATGACGGTATTACCGCCTTCTGAGGGAATTAATTTTGACAATGTGTCCGCAGCGTCGGCATATTCCTGTGTAGTAATAAAAATATGTTTTCTCGCCTGAAATTGAATCATTCCAAAATAAATCGGCATTCGCTCGCGTCCAAGCAAATGAATAATAACATCATAAACGGACGGTTTTTCGGTTTGTACAGCGGCGTGCATAGGCTGTAACAAATCTATCGGCAGTTCAATTTTTTCCGGCGGTTTACGCGGGTCGGAACTGGAAATGACGCCTATGTTAAGCTGAGGATTCGTTCTTGCGATTAACGCCCAAGTGTAAGCCATCACAGGCGTTCCCGGGCTTACAAAACTTGTCAGTGTTTTTTCACTGTTGTCGTCTAAAACGAGTTTTAACGCCGCCGCCGCCGCTTTGTAAATCCCGTCCGCGTCGTTTAAATGTTTTAATTCTTTCGGTACAATTTGTAAATTGACGTTTATTCCGGCGGCGGCAAGTTCAAATTTTAACCATTCAATGAATATTGTGTGTCCGGTTACGGTATTGCTTACGGCATCAACCAATTGCTGAGTTTTTTCACGCGGGAATGCAGAGCGTTTTTCAGGCGGTTCATTCAGCCATTTTTTCCACTCAATGCGGAGATCGTTCGAAAGGGAGTTTGGGTCTTTGGCCGGATTTGTATACGCAAGAATAACGATATCAGTGTAATCTTTTGTTTTAAGCGCCCCGAGAATCGGGCCGTCTGTTTCCTCAAGACCAAGCGAGGCTTTGAGGTCTGTGATGCCGTACCATGTTAACAAATAGTGTTTCATTGCAAACTCCTTTTAATTAATCATTCTCGTTATCATTGTCATTGTTTGATACGCCGGTGATACGAATCGCGTTTGCGCCGCCATCGCCGGTAAGATACTGACGCAAAGCGTATAACAATGGAGGAGTACGATCACCTTCCGGTTTCGGAATGTCGAGTTGAATACGTGAAAAAAGTCTAATCCTTGATTGCGCACATATTCCCACGACATTTTCAACTTGATCCGCCAATTCTTCGGTAACTTTTTGACGTGGCCACAAGATCATTTTGATTTCCGGATCTGACGATTCACGGGTGCGTAACAAGCCGAGCAGAAGTTCAAGCGGTTCGGCGGTAGAGCGAACCCAGTCGCGAACAGTCTCTCTGTTTTTTTTATCTTTTTTTGGGGGACAAGGCTTAACTTGTGAAAGCATTTCCTTAAGAACTTTCAGTATTGATTCAAGCTCCATAAATGAGAAATTATTAATAAAATTTTGTTCATGCCAGACGGTATAAGCAAAAACTCGTACAGCTTTCTCTGTCGGAGTTGATTTAAGTTTTGACAATATATCATGCTGCCATTCCTGCGACACGTCGCCAAGCGCGAAGCCGATGGCGCGATACTCACGAGATTGATCGTTTTCGACTTGCTGCATAATCCATTTAATGCAATTATTCTTTGTGTCTTTATGAAGGGAGGACAGTAGTGGCATTAATCTTTGATTAAAAATATTTTCCGGAAGATTCTTTGACAGCATTGAAATTAATTCGTTAAACTTTTGTTTAAATTCAAGCGGAGCGTCCTCATCATTCAAAGAGCGGTTGTCAGCCCAAATTATCGGCATTCTGTTTTGCAGGCTTTTCTTCTTGAAATTACTTAATTTCCATTCTGCCCCTTTTGGAAGATGTTTTAATGTAGGCTTGGGTATCCGCTCATTCCATTTAGTTAACGACTCAAGTAACCAATTTAATAAATTAATTTCTTTACCTTGTATATCCTTCCAACATTCCAAATCTTTCCAAGATAAAGGCTTCGGATATTTTGGAGCAGGCGCATCAGTAATTTCTTCTTCTCTTTCCCATTTTGCCTTGACCGGAGGGAATTCTTCTTTTAGCGGTTCAAATACAAGACAGTATGGATCATCATCACCGTAGGTAAATGTCAAATTCAATTTGCAAACGGTATCTATATCAAGCGGGAATACAGGTGATTTAAGTTTTGCGGAGAATCCGACTTTCTCGTCGTTTTCGCCCTGCAAAAGTGGAAATTCATAAAATCGCTTTCCGGCGGGAAGCGTGAAGTTATCTTTAATTTTAATTGGAACAGGCTTGCCACGGATTGGTTCTATAATCGTATTACGCGAAACGAGATTATAATATTGGTAGCGTTCGCCAATCTTCACTTTGATTTTAAGTTCAGGCATATGATCACGCCAGAGCGGGATGTCTCCCGCCCTTTGTTGCAAATCATGAAAACGGGATCCGCCAACAACGGGGCTTTCAAAAAGATTAATAAGAAGACTAAATTGTCCGATTCGTTCATTCTTTTTAAGTATGTCAGGATTAATAAATTCAGGTGCTGTTGGCTGTGCTTTATCATACCAAATGCCTTTTTCATCAACAGTGATTATTTCATAGTTTTTTAAGTCCGTACCATCAGGATCATTGTCAGAAATAATTACCGGGGGACAGCGTTCCCAATAATAACCCTTAGTTTCCGGAATGCGATCAATGAGTCTTTTATCTTCATCAGAGCGGGCGATGAGTTTTGTAGCGCAGGTTTTTCCGCCGATAGTATCAACAACCACAACGGTGAATCCCTCGCTTATTATGGAATAATCAACCTTCTCAAAGACGGCCGCTACGCTTCGGGGCAGTGGTTCCGCTTTTGGGAAACTGGCATTGATGTTACGGCGGATGAGTTCAAGTTCAAAATCATTAAGAAAATCCGGAACCAGCCAAATGAGCGTACCGTCTGTAAAAGTTTCATGAAGTTTCGACGCAAAAGCACGGGCGGCTCGGTCAAGAATATGTATGTCTTTCTTTTCTTTGGAGAAGAAAAGATCGGCGAAAGAAATCGTCGCTTTAACATCGGAATGAAGAAAAACAGCATCTGAATTGAATAGTTCGAGGTTAAAAGTTTTATCTTTATTATTATCCCAATGCTGCCAAAGATAAGTTTCATTTAAAATACATGGTTTATTTTCTTCATATCCTTGTGAACTATTTTTTGAAACGAAATAACGCGGACGCAGGGCGGTAAAATCCACACAGACAGGTTCAGATATTTTTTCTGTTGTAAAATGGCGGACAATCTCTTTTTTTCTCTTTTGGAATACAAGAATTTCTCTAGGAATTTTCCAGGGAATTTCCTCAGGAATTTCCCAGGGTTTAATTTCAAATTTTTCATAGTCAAAGTAGACCGGCATATCGACGAAAATAAAATGACCATCAAAATATTTTTGTCCGTATCCGTATTCATAACTCCAGCGATATATTGTTTTTCTGCGGGCTTTAAAATCCAACAAGTCCTTATTAATGTCATCATCAAGCGTTTGCAGCCAACGCCAGGCGTCCCAGATACGGCGGTAATCGCGGTGCGACAAAAGAGTGTTGTTTGGCGGAAGGTTTTCCCAACGGCCTATGCTTTTCGCCTTGTCTCCAAGAAGCCAGGATTTGATTTTTGGAAGCAGTTCGTCTTCTTCTTTTTCTTTAAGACAATCATAACGCAATTCAAACAATTCAGCCAGGCGGGTAACGAACTCTTTCAAAAGACGATTTTCCGGAAGATCGATTGATTGAAAACGGCGTACAGCGTACAGATAAGGTTTGTCTTTAAGTTTTTCCCGGATGTTACGGCCCGGACGGTTACTTAGTTTGATAAAACTGTTTACATCCAATTCCCGTACCGCCCGGACAGGCAATAACTCTTGTTTGCGGCGAGGACTTTCGTTGAGCGAACGGAACACACGCTTAACTGATTCGCGGGCATGATCTGCTATGCGCCAGAGGCGATCATGAATTATTCCGTCATCCGGCTCCGCCATTTTAGCGAGGAATGTTGACAGAGGTTGCGGAAGCGGTTTGTTTGTTTTAGGGTCAAATTTGGCATTGACATAAAACCAGTTCATCTGTTCAAGAAAATCATGGGAAGCCCCGTCTTTTTTTCCAGCCTTCTCCTCCTCCTCATAAGAACGGTAAAGTTCAATCAAAGTCATTTTTTTGAGGCTTTGCTTGAGTTTCTTTTTTAACCGTTTTCGAGTGTTTTTACCAGCTTTTATTTGAGCCGCTTTATGAGTTAATTTTTGAGTCATTTTGAATGCTCTTGCGTTTCTCCTTTACTTTAATTTGTTTCTTCTTCGGGCTTGTCTGGTGTTGAATTATCCTCAAGATAGTTTGCTGTTTGCCACATGAACTGTCCGTAACCAAGTTCGCAGGCTAGTTCGAAGTCTTTGGCAAGATTAACAGGTTTATCGCCAATAGCGGTGTTGTTGATTAGTCCACGGATTTCCTCGAGACATTTGCCGCCTTTACTATTTCTATGGGTATCTATACCGCGCAGTTTTGGCATGACCTTCTGGACGAGCTGGTCTTCAAACGCTTTATGCATTGCGTCGTCAAGTTTAAAATTTGTTTCCCCATTCTTCGCGGCGCGGACTTTGGGATAGTTCGCCATATAGTATTCGATTGACTGCCATACCCTGTGCCCGATAGCGCGGCCCGCAACTGCCAGATAAGAATTAATTTTTTCAATATACTCTTTATATGGCGCAACATTATCCTTGATGTTTGAAACGTCTTTTTCCCACCAATTCTCCCAGTTTCCCCGAGGTAATGGTGAGAACTTATGAAATTTCTTCAAGTCTATTAATTCTTCACGGCTCTTTAATTTTACAGGACGCGGAAAGTGAATGATGATAGAGCGATCCAAAACCTTGTCAGAAAGTGATTTTGTAGTTTCATCCTGGTTCATGGTTCCCGTCCAAAGAACATTACGGCCCAGGGGAAGATCATAAGGTTTCATCCCGGCGCCAATTTTAACAGGAAGCGAAGGCACTAACCCTTTCATTCCGCGCCGCAGTTCGAGTTTGCTCAGGAATTCCGCGAAGTAGAGTTCCGGATGGGCAAGATTCATTTCATCAAGCAGGACAAGGCAGACCGCGTCTTCCAATCCTGGATAGATCACCTGTGTTTCATTGCCATCTATTTTTTTTTCTTCCCATTTCTTCTGACTTTGAGCGAGTAAATGCAGTACAGGCTGAGCGTCGAATTTATTGTCAATTGAATTAAAGAAGCCAAGCATGGATTCCTGACTGTCCCAATTTGGCTGGACGGAGAGCGGCTCAAAGTAAAGACCGCCAAAGTGTGAGTACAGGCGCGGCAATTCGGATTTGCCTGTGCCTGATACGCCTGCAAGAATTGTTAACGGAGACCATTCCGAGGTTTTTAGCGCCGTATGGAACGCGTATAAAATACGAGAATTAAAATGCATTCCATATTCTTCACATTTTCTGCTAACACCCTCAAGCCAGTCAATCTCAGCAAGAACATTCATCTTGTTTATTCCCTTTGCCTCATCTGCATTTTTTGGTTCCTGTTTTTTATACTCCGGCGGCCTTTGTACTTTATCATCCCATGGTTTTTCGATTTCTTTATATCTGGCCTCAACTTCCGCGGGACGTTCATACGCCGCGCGAAGGCGATCCAGTTCGGCTTTGTACTCATTTGCCGCGTTTTCAAAAAGAGATGCCTTTTGCTCAAAGATTTTGTTCTCCGCTTCTAATCCGTTGTTTCTTAGCCGTAGGTCGTCAATTTCCGCGATATCGTCTCTGTTAGCGTCAATTTGTTTTTTGCGTTCATCCGCCAGCTTTGTTTGCCGTTCAACCTCCTTTTTAATTGATTCATACTGTTCGCGCATTTCTTCGGTAGGACGGGTGGCGAGTTCTTCTCGAAGTCGGTTAAATTCGACTGCTTTGCTGTTGAGTTCTCGGATTACTTCAGCGGGATCTTTACCATTGAGTTGCCGTTTCAATTGCTCTAAAGCGCCGGCAAGATCAGTTTGGATACGGAGGCTGTCGCGCAGACGGACAATTTCGTCTTTATATGACTGCCTTTCAGTTTCAAGTGATTTGCGCTCTTTTTCCAGCAGGGCTTCCAGCTTGTCATCCAACTCGTTATATTTTTTTTGCCATTGGTTTTCAAGAAGCTCTCCCTTGCGTTCCAGAATTTTTTCCGTAGTTTCAAGGTCAGTTTTGCGATTCTGGAGATCGCTCTGCTGAGCGGATATCGCACCTTTTTGATTTCCAAGTTCATTCCGCTCTACGCTCAGTTGTTTCCGCGACTCTTCAAGTTCTTTTCGCCACTCTTCCCGCTCTATGACAATTTCCGCGTGAATATGATCGCGTTCGGCTTGTTCGGCTTCTGCAACTTCATCCAGTCGTTTAATTTTAAATTTTGCGATTTCTTCTTCTAATACCGAGAGTTTCTTTTCGCGGGTCTCTGAAATCTCAGTCTCCAGTTTAATTCGTTTGTTATGCAATTCACCTTCCGCTTCTCTTTGGCGAATATAAAATTCTTCCTCACGTTTTTTTAAGTCCGCTTTTCCATCGGCAATTTGCCTCAGTAAAGCTTCTAATTTTGAAAATAATCCCATCTTTCCACCTCCAAAAGTGTTTTTATAGTTGAATAAACCGATTTACGGATTTTTTTAATTTCATCTTTTTTTAGAAACAAAGGTTCGTTTCCATGAGCGCTCAGTTTGTCAATCTCAGCGACATCATAAATAAATAACGGTTGGTATTCCGAAACTTTTTGCAAGATGTCTTTGTACACAAGAAGAAACGCAATCGCGCATGAGCCCAGGGTTTGATTGTCTCCTTGCAATGTTTGGGAAATCCTCCGCAGGTTGACCGTTTGCAAAGACTCAGGCAGTTTAGACTCAGGCGGTTTAACAAGGCCTGCCTTCATTGCGTTTGTCAGCGCATCGTCAATGAAACCGGAATTTCCCGCATCCGGAGGCAATGTTCCTGTAAGTATCTTTCTGAACATCGCCTGAAGCGCGGCATACAAATCATTGACGAACCAAAGCGCGTTATCCCCGTCCTTCCATGACAACCATGATTGTTCCGCTTTTTTTAACCAATCCTGCATATTCTTTCCAAGTTGGTTGTAATTATGAAGACCAAATTCATTCTGAATGTTTGCACATGAGTCAAACATTATATCAGCGATAAAATCTTTATCTGCCGCCGCAACGGGCGTGTCCGAAAAACGAATATCCGGCAGCAATGCGGTTACAATTTCCCTCATAAAAGCGTCTTCAGGCAATTTGGCTGTATTTTCCTTTGCCTTGCCCTTTCCGTGCCTTAGATCATCCCGTTTCTCTTTGATATTAAAAATCTTATTGATGAAGTCCGGATACTTCTTGACAATCCTGTGCAGAGGATGCGAAGGGTCGTTTTCCGCTATTAAAAGAGCGATACTAATGACTGTCGCCATATCCGCTTTGCCGCTAAGAAAATCGTCAAGTTTTCCTTTTAAAACCGGATAGAAACCTTTTTTCGGCAGGTCCAGCCCTGTTTTTTGTGCCGTCGCTTCCAATATGCTTGAATGTTTCCCGGAATCCGTAAATTTAAGCGTTTCGATCGCGGTATTGTATTGTCTTTGAATACAGGAATAGAACAAAGCCCATTCAAGCGCCGAATAAATCCGTCCAATGGAACGGTATTGATTTTTTTGTCCGGGACGCAGACTATAAACCAATTTACCGTAACGTCCCAAATTTTTATCATTGTCAAACGGCTCTTTTGAGGTTATAGATTCTTTGTTTATTTTCGGATTGGATAATCTTTGTTTCCAATTCATAAACCATTTGGCCAGATTTTCATTGTGTCCAAGAAGTTGAGAAAAGGAACTTTCAAGAATCAGTGAAAAGCCGCCGCCAAAAGGGTTGGCAATGCGGAATTCGCCGTCGCTTTTCTGTACAGCAATTAAGCACTCAAGATAGTACGGTTCCGGTTCATCGGCTATGGTTATTTGATTAATCGCCGGAATTCGCCGGTTGCCGTCAAAAAAACTTGAGCGTTTCTCCATCACCCGTAACGCGTAAATGACATCGCTGGTTTCCGGTTTTTTCCTTAAATAATTTTTATCATATGTGATTTTCAGGAAAAGTTTTTCATCTTTCTCTTCCTTTTTCAGCGGATTGTCTTCATCCAACAAATGCAAAAACGGCAGAATTTTTCCTGTAGCGAGTTCGCGAAAAGCTAGCGCTTTAATGATTATTGGTTCTTTTTCTGTCATCCATTTATCGCGTCTTTGATTAATGATTTCGTTATTTTCATCAATGAACGCCATATCCTTCAGGCGCAAGAGAACAATTTTAACCAGTTCAACAGGAATGCATATCTCCTGCGCCAGCGCTTTCGCGTCCCGCATACCGCAGGCATCAATTATTTTCAGAATGACACGCTCAAACATATTCAAACCGCCGCTCTTATCCGGTTTTGGCAGTGTAACGCGATAAGCATGTACCGGCCACGCGAGTTTTTCTTTCCTCCCGATAATTTCACCGAAGGGATTATCCGGTTTGCCAAAATCAAGGAATCTCAAAGACATGGCATTACCTTCCCTTTTTCACGGCATAAATTGAAAAAATTAACCAGTCCTGGAATGTATTTCCTTGCAAGGCTGTTATTCAATAAACCGGAATCACCGGCCGCTACCAGCAGTTTTTTCTGGCGGCTCATGGAAACATTCAAAAGGTTATCAAGGCAGAGGCGTCCAAATAATTTCCTCGCCTGTTTTTCAGGGTCTTCATCATTCTGTTTCCAGTCCTGCGGTAATGATCTGACCATGGAAAGAAAGACCACATCAAACTCCATGCTCTGGAAAGAATCAACCGTACCAACGTGAAGTCTTTTTTTATCATGCCTAATTCCTTCAAGATGTTCTTTAATGTGATCGGCCTGAGCTTTGTAGAACGAAATAACTCCGAAAGACAAGTTTTCTCCTTCTTTGGAATTCATCCATATTTTTATCTGTCCGGTAATGGCGGTTATTTCGGCAGGGCGAATCAGACTGGTTCCTTCCCGCTGATACCTGCCTTTTGAGGCGGGAATATCCAGCCAAACGGCAGGTTTGTTATCAGTACCCGACAAGTTGTGTTCAAAATCGCCTTCAGGTCTGCTTGAACGGAATTGTTCAGACTTGTCATAAAATTCGCTGCTGATAAAGTCTCCCAGAAGCGGATGCATACGGTGTTGTTTATCTAATGTGATATGACGCGTAATGCCGTCTTTCTTTTCTAATTCCTTAAGCCTTTCAGAGAATAAATATTGGAACATGGATTTTTTCAGCCAATCAACTTTTTCTTCTCCCGTCTCCCCTTCCTCCATTTGGCGGGCGACTTCGTCGTTAATGATATGCGGCAGCTGACGGTGATCTCCGACAAGAATAATACGTTTGCCCTGCGCCATAGGGATCATAAGATCGCGCGGAGAAACCCGGGCGGCTTCATCCACAATCACATACTCAAACGGTTCCATCTTCTTTTTTTCTGTGACGCCTTTTTTATTTTGCATTAATATATTGACACTCTGTTGGCAGGTAGCGGCGAAAGCATAACTATAATCCGATACGGCATCAATCATACCATATTGATTTTCTTCAAGTTCAGCCAGGAATTCCGCAAGCGCCGCTGATTTTTTATCTTTGGCGGAAAAACCAGTCTCTTTAATTTTCTTGATTGCTTTTTCAGCCAGCATAAGAATTTCATCGTTTTGTTTTTCTACGCTAAATACAGGCGGAGCGGTAATCTTAAGCATAAGTTTCTTTTTCAGCACGGCTAAATCTTTCAGGAACGGCGGAGAAACAGCATTATCAATCCATAAACTTGCCATGGACAGCAAGTCCCACTCGTCTTTTTCAATTTCATTTTTTATTTTTTCATCATTTTTTAATTTTCCAAAGGCTTCAGCCGCCCGATCCGGTCCGTCATCAGCAAAACTTTCAGTACGGATACGCAGGCGGTGCACGGCGTCAAGCAGCGGATTGGATTCACTGTTAAGAGTTTCTTCATGCGAGAGTCTTTTGGCAATATACGCGGTGCGGTGCGAAATATCTTCCCCTATAATTGTAACATCAAGAGAAGCAATTTTATTTGCAAGATTCGCAGCAAGCGCCCGCGTCGGCGCATTAATGTATTGCAGGCAGAGATTTTTAATTTCCATTTCTTTTTCTACTTCTGCGATATTTAAATTTTTAGCGCGTAGTTCATTGGTTGTTTTTTCATAAAATTTCATCATTTCTTTTTCAAAGGCGCTATCATCGTTTTTATCGGCTCCTGAACGTTTCCCGAATTTCGGAATTGGTATGCCGTTAAGCCAATAACGATTTATCATATTCTCAACCGCGTCATGCTGGAATCCGGTTAACAAAACCTGACCATTAATATTTATTTGCCGTTTGTCCGCAAGCTCATTCAAGCGTTCAAGAATTGCGGCAATAATAGTGGTCTTGCCGGTGCCCGGAGGTCCCTGGATAAGAGCGATGTCGGGCGTCGACAGGGCTATTTTAATTGCGTTTATTTGATTTTCAGTCGGCTGATATTCTCCGAAAACTTGTTTACGAACAAACGCCGTAAGCGTTTTTATTTCAGGCGGTTTGCAAGCCGGAGGGATATCACCTTTTTCTTCTATTATAAGGCCAAGATGCGTACAAGCACAGCGGCCTTCAAGTATTGCCTTGCGCGCTGACCTTCGCCGTTTTATTTGTGTGATTTCACCTTTAAGCGAAAGAACGAACATTCCCGACGGAGGCGGCATCTTTGTTTCAACTTTAAGTTTTTTTGACTCCAAGTCATAAATTGTAAGAATTTTTGAATCGTTGTCGTAACCGGAAATCCTGAAATAAAGGCTTTTCTTCTCCTCTTTTCCCTGTTTCCCGATGATCTTTTCTATTTTTTCTTTCTTTTCAACATCTTTTTCAATGCCATTCACGAATTCCGCAAATTTTAAATCTGCGTTTAGAAGATAATCCGGTAATTCATCAACCATTTCTATTTCTTCCACGCCGCCTGACTTCAATGCATTTTCAACTGAAGCTCTCGGTTCTAAAATGCGGACAGAGACATCTCCGTCATTTTTCTGTTTGACATCACAATAACGCAGTACGTCAATATAACGAGCACGCTTTAGCAAAAGTTCGCCTTCAAAATCGCCGAACTCGTCCCATTTCTTCAGGTAACTTCCCTCATTATTAATAAGATTGTTCATTTGCGCTTTGGTGAGTATCTGAATCTGCCCTGTCTTTGTCCAATCGATAAATTTTAATTTTCCTCTGGCAAGACGCAGCGCCCTGTCGTTTTTGTCTTTTAGTTTGGTCAGACGGGTAGAAATATAAATTGACTTCCCGTCCGGCAATTGTGTTTCTGTGGCGACGAAGCGGATATTATCGCCTGTGATACAGAACGAGTTCTTTCTGGTTGGCTCAGGTTTTGGGGCGGAGACTTCGGGATTTAATTGAGGCTCTTCAATATCAATGTTTTCATCTGTTTTCTCCATTGGATTATCTGCGTCTTCCTGATTATCTTTTGTTTCTTCTTCTTTTGCTTTCTCCTCCGACTCCGTTTTCAATTCGTCATCAATTGCTGGACCTGCGATGATAAAGAAGAAAAATTCATTACCGTGAAAAAAACAACAGCGAGTTTCAAGGTATTTATAAAGATTCTGACCGCTAAGTTTACGCCCAACTTTCTCAATCATTTTCTCCACATATTCGTCCACGCCGACTTCAACATCTCCCATCTCCAGACATTCACCTGTAAAGAATTTAATTTGCAGTTCAATGCTACCATTGGCAGCCACGTTAGCAAACTGCGAAATCATAGCTCTTCCCGCAACAAGTTCATTGCCCAGACGGCGGACATCTATCTCTACAACCGGCTTAACAAATATGACAGTATCTTTAAGACGAATTTCAAACTCACCCGGCCGTGTCGGACAGGCTTTAACGCCAAGAACCGGCTGCTCTTTCAAAAGCTTTGGGGAAAAGTCGGTTCTTTTGACGCGTATGGTCGTTGTATCAGCGGGAATATCGTCAAATTTCATTTAACTACCTCTTCAAAAATAAAAGCAAGATTTTCCGGAAACGGTTTTGTCCCCCGGACAGGTTGTACGGATTTTTTCGTAAAGTCTAAAAGCGCGTCATACTCTGTATCATCATCGTTATGTTCAAAAGAGAAGGGGTTGAATAAACGATGCGGCAAAGAGAATTCGTTCGTGTCAGCGGAAACAATAATTTCCCAACGCTGCGTCTTTACTCGGACAAATGCCGGGCGCGGCTTGGCACAATACGGACATTTTTTATGGCTGTCCGCGAAGTAACTCATTTTGCAATTAGGGCAAAGCAGCGACTTGTCAGAGGCTCTTGTTAATTCAAACGCCCAAAACGCCATAGACGGACGCCGGTGCGGTTTTGTCCGCCCTGTGCCGAAAGTATCCTGAAAAAGCAGCCTTAACTCCGGCGTTGCCGTAAGTTCGCGCGGCAGACCGCAGACTGAGGCATTTGAATCGTCATCCTTATCATCAACGAAGGGCAGAAAACCGGCATAAGCTTTTTCATTCAAATCGTCGGGCGCTCCGTCCGCCGCAGGTTCGGCATCCCAGCCGTTTTCCTCATCGTTAGGTTTCAGTACATTTTTACCTATGAACGGATGACATAAAGCGATTGTTGTAAAAGCCAGAACCGCAAACGCCCAGCAATCTGTGCGAGGGCGGGATTGATCCAGCCCCCGGATTATTTCCGGCGCGCCGTAATGAGGCGTGTAAACTGATTTTCCGCCTTTAGCCAATTCAAAACGCAGGTTGTCCGCGTCGATCAGCCAAACATCGAACTTCTCCCCTTCGTCGGCAAATACATTCTCCGGCGATATATCGCCATAAACCAGACCGGCGCAGTGGAGACGGGCAAGAATCGAAGCGCATTTCGCAAGCGCATAAAGACGGCGGCGTGTTGAACCAGTCTGGGCATAGTGAAAAAGATTCAAGGCAAAGTCTTTGTCGGGAATATTCATCAGCCATTGGGGAAGCGGCTGTTTGTCAAGTTCAATTTTTGTTTTTCCATTTAAGTTAAAATGACTGAACGGTTTCATTCCGTTCAAAAGGCGCATCACATACCCGGGCTCATCACCCGGCTTATCCCGTAAAATAGCGAGCGGCATTGATATAGGGATACGCGGCGGCAATGGCAAAAGACGTATGTTCTGGAAACGTTTGCGTAAACCCGCGGTATTATCAAGTTCTCCGGCGGCGTTTAACGGTTGTTTGACAGCCAAATCGTCATCACTAGTACGGTATACAACGCCTTGTCCGCCGCGGGCGAGTTCCCTGCCCAGACAGTGCAGGTAGTCATATTCATCGGCAAGATGCTTGGGAGATTCAACGCCGGGTATATAACGCTTATTCATCTTCCGGCTCCCTGCGAAAAAGGCACGCAATGGTTTTGTCATCGCTG
Organism: Treponema sp.; assembly: GCA_031281555.1. Lineage (GTDB taxonomy): Bacteria > Spirochaetota > Spirochaetia > Treponematales > Breznakiellaceae > WQXQ01. The sequence continues at coordinate 48,441 of JAITFK010000023.1, forward strand.
TGCTTGGGCACAGGCCAGTCCTCAAGCATTATCCGCGTATTGCGCGAGGCGGACACGCAGGCTGAATCAACGGCGTGTGTAATAAACCCGCGGATAAATGCGTCGGTATCCGTTAAATCGTCTGAAACGCCGTCTGTGCAAAGCAGAACGGCGCGGCAAAGTTCTTCCTGTAAGGTTTGAAACCGCCACTCTTTGTCCGTGGTTTTTTCTGAAAGCGCGGACGTAATATTTGAAAAGCCGTTCGCTTTATCTTCGGCAAGCGATAAAACCGTGTCGTCATTTTTCAGAACAGCGATTAAGCCGTCGCCGAGCATTCCCGTTCTGATCAATCCGTCGGAAAGCCGAAAGGCGAACAAACAGGTAGCCGAACAATCACGGGACTCAAGCGGAGCAATAAAGGAAAGCCAGTTGCTTTTAATTTTGTCATACAAAAATGTTTGATCTATTTCTTTTTTATCGCGGCAGGCGTAAACTGCGCAAGTCACAGCGCGGCAGGCGGCGCTGCTTCCGAAATCGGAATAAGTTTTTGAACCCAGACCGTCGGAAACGATGACACCGTCGCCCCATGTGTTATGAAACGCTTTCCACGCGTCCTGATTTGGTTTGCCTTCCCGAATATGACCGGGACCAATGACGCTTGCGCCAAAACTTTTCCATAATGTCATGTAACGCCTCTTTAATTCCAGCCGTCCAGCGCGGCGAATAAATCCTCGGCGGAGAATACGTCCTTTCCTTTTAGGCTTGCGTCAGCGCCAATCTTTATGACGCGGAGTGTATCAGGCATTAACTTCCTCTTCCATCGTTTCAAATCCGTCTCATCATTACGCGTCCAGAATCCGTCTGTGAAGAGCAGAACCTTGCCATCAATCTGTTCGCCCAATAGTTCAATTAACGCCTTGGCGTTTGCCGCGCCTTTACAGTCAAGCATTTCTTCCGGATATTCATTGTCAGAAACCCATTCGACAATCCGCGCTTCATTGCTCCATGCGATCAATTTAATTTCCCCTTTGCCGTATCCAAGGCGGAAATACTGTTCAATTGTCCGCGCCATGCCGCGCGTAATAAAACACTTTCCGCCTTCCGACATACTGCCGGATATGTCACAAATCAAATAAAGAGTCATATATCAGCGCCCTTCGCGTCAGGATTTCCGTCTGTTTGAGCCATTACCAGTAACCTCCGTCTTCTTCAGATGAATTTGATGATGCCGGAATATTATTCGGATTTTGCGATTTGCTGCGGGTGGTTACCGACATTGTCACCTTGCGGAAGAACTCGCGTATATTTTTCGCGTCCGCCGCTTGAAACACTTTATTCGGGACTTTATTGCCGTTTACTTCAGCCAGTACCGGAGTTTGGGAGATGAACTTTTCAAGAACCTTTGTGCCCGGCTCTTCCCCTATACCCATTGCCATGAAAAAACACTTGGAAGAGCGGCCGTCGGTAATTAAAGATTCCAGCGGTCCTTCCCAACTATCGGTCGGCGCTCCGTCTGAAACCAACACCACCGTCGGACGATACGCACGGGATGGTATGATCTCTTTGTCTTCTATCAAAGTTTTTGCTTTTAAAAACGCTTCCCCCATCGGCGTACCGCCATCAGCCATCATGTTCGTCCATTTTACAGTCGAGGCTGTTGTCGGCATAAGGAAGTTATTCGCCGTACCGCCAAAGGTGATTATTGAAACCAGAAATTCAGTCTCCATTTTTTCTTCATCGGCAAACGAATCAATCATTTGTTTGACGGCTTCATTTAAAACCTGAATCTTCGATGATTCGCCCCCGACGCCTTCATTCATTGAGCCGCTTACATCCAGCAAAAGTAAAACCGGTAATGGTTTTGCTTTAGATACGGTGAATTTGGTTGGATCAAAAACAGTTTGCATAATTTTCTCCTTTTCGTTATAATTTAACATACCTTTATATAGTCTGAAATAAAAACAATCTTAACTATTTTTCCTGATTTTTTTTATAAAAGTATTAATTGTACGGCTTGCACTTTCCTCCCTAACACCGCAGGATTCTGCTATTTCCCTTGCTGTAGGAACAGTACGGTTTTCTTTGTAGCCTTCAAATATTTGCCTATTTATAAAGGAAACGCCGGAAATGACCTTTTCTATAAGCCTTATATCGCCCAGGGCCTTTAAAACTTGCGCTGTTAAGAGTTTAGAGAGAATCGGTTTTAACCGATCCTGCTGTTTTTGAAACGCCGCGTCTATAGTCTGAAGATAAGTCTTTACGGCCGCTTCATCTGTCAAAACGTCATTCGGCGAACTTGTTTTGTCGGCAATTAAATCGAATAATTCGCCCTTTTTGCCGTCTTTTTCCATTATTGGGACGCTGCCCGATTGAACATATATATCCCGGTTTATCGCAATCGCTTCAAACGCTTTTTCGGGCGTTATGTTTAAGACATCGGCGATTCTATTTACAAACCTGCTTTCATCAGGCTCCTCGCCGCATATTTTTTCATATTTAGCGATGTATCGGATTATTTGATCTGTTTTTTGCTCGAGCGTAATTCCGCTGCGCGTATCAGATATTTCCTCCTTAGCTTTTTGTGCAGATATTGTTTTTTTAAGCGCAGTATTAAAATAATTCAGGAAAGCGCCGCATTCAACTTTATATGATTTTATACACGCTTTTGCGGAAAGGACTATCTCATAACCAATTTTGCAAAAGTCTTTTCTTGTAAGCGATAAAAGCTCAGCGAGATCAGCAAGGAAACGCCTTTCTTCTACAATAAAAAGTTCTTTGTCTTTAATACGGTCTATTCTAAACAACGGGGATTCGTTTATAAGCTTTTCCAGTTCCCTGGGCGTCTTCATTGACTATCTCTATTCGGAAAGTATTGTATCGAGTATTTTTAAGGCCGAATCACCATCTACGCACTCTAAAGTGTTAACAATGGAGTTTAGATAAAACAGAGCCGACATATCAAACAGTTCGGCATTGAAAGGCTTATTATCCTTGTTAAAATCAACCTTTCCGTAAATAATATTTTTGATATCCGCCTTGAAAAACCTCTGAGCAAAGTTTAGCGCTGAAAACATGATAATTGGCAGCGATTTTGTACCGTAGGTAATGTCGGCATAGACAGCCGCGCTTTCGACAAATTCGCTTAGTATTTCTTTGAATAGTTTTTCTTGTACTTCACGGCTCTCATTATGCGGCGTAGATAAAATACTGTACTCAATTTTAGCTCCCAGATTTGAATTTATTTTTTCAAGTTCTCTTTTATATTCACCGGTATTTCTGTCACTGTTACCGTTGATGTCTTCTTTCTTGAGTAGAACAACTTTTACGTCGTCGTCTTTTCTTAATGTACAAGCCAGAACCCCATTAATGGGGAAAATTACTTCCCCATTGTATTCAATCGTGCTATTGCCGTTGACTTTATAACAAAGAGTGTCAAGCCGATCTTTCATCATAATATTGCAAAAAACTATTTTTTTCATTTTATAGAAACTCCTTTGCTAACATGGCAGCTTTTTACTACTACCTCAAAAATTTTCATTGTTATTTTTTTTTACCAGATCATAATACTATATAGTAACAAATTTTGCTTAAATTAACACTTTTTTATAGAAAAACATATACAAAGTGCCTTCAATGACCATGGTATAAAAAATAGAAACTCTAAATTGCATATTTTACAACAAACTAATTTTTGTTTCAATTTGTATTTTTAGGTTGAAAGTGCAATTTGGTATTTACAAACAGTTTATTATTTCTCTGTTTTTGAAAATATGGCTTCCAAAAAGACGACTAACTGTTTACATCCTAAACCTTTGTTTGAACAATTTCAAATTACAAAAATCACGTTATGCGTAGCTAAAAAAAATTTATCCTCAATTTTTAAAACAATCTTTTACTGAAAACATACAAATATTCTAAACCAAGAGACATGACATAAATGAGATAAATCTCAAGAGTGGATGACAATAGCAATGTAACAAACAACCTTACCTGCCATTGACAATAAATCATTTTTATATAAAATAAAACCCATGCCTGAACAACCAAATCCAATATATAACTGGAATAAAAGCCAGCTTTTCAAACTATTATTCGGTCTTTATCACACAAAAATCCCCACAATGATTTGGGGAAACCCCGGCGGCGGCAAGACCAGTACAGTTACCTTTTTGGGAAAAACTTTAGGTAAACCGACTGAAATACGCTCCGGTAACAAGTCCGATCCTACCGATTTTTCTGGGATTCCTTACTTAATCGACATGAAAAGCGAAGACGGAGGGAAAACCTTAAAATTTTCCGAACCAAAATACATACAGATAATGAAAGGAAACCCAGATGGTATATTATTCTTTGACGAAATAACAACCTGTTCCCCGGTAATTCAAGTTGCTCTTTTATCAATTATTCAGGATTGTCAGTTCGGCGAATTTGAAATCCCAAAGACAATATACAGAGTTGCCGCCGGAAATTATAACAATATAACCGGAACGCATAATATGAGCCTTGCCCTGATGAACCGTTTTTGCCACATCTTTTATAAAATGGATATAGAATTCTTTAATGAAGGGTTTATTTCTGACTTTAAAGGTTATGAAGAAGCCAAAATTAACAAGGACGAAGCTCAAATACATAAGGAGAACAAATACCGTCTGGCAGTTGTAAACTTTGTTAAACAGCATCCTGAATTCCTTGATGCTTTCCCTGCTGATGGAGCAATATCAGACCCCCCATGAATTTGCGTATCCTACTCCGCGTTCATGGGAGATGGTAGTAAAAATCCTGTCGGTTCTTGACGAAAACGAACCTGTATATATAGAAGAGCTTGTAAAAGGGTGCATAGGAGATGCCGCCGGTAATTTATTTATCAAATTCATTAAAGATTATAAAGGGCTTGAAGTTGATATTCCCTATTTTGTAGGAAAAGAGAAGGATTTTCGTTTGCCTTACCCTGACAGCCATGATCATGTTTCTCAGATAATGGCTTCTGTTGTTTTTTATCTGGAACACGATACAAAAAAATACCTTGAACTCTGGATACAGGTTATCAAAGTTCTTCATAACGAAAATAATATCTACGGAAATTACGCGTCTTATGATAACCTTATAATGAAATATCTATTCTCAAACATGAAACATCTTTTGGACAGTAAAACTCTCGACCAAAAAGATATTCGCGAATTCAGTAAACGTATTCCGTGTTGGAATCTTTTACACATAACTGCTCTTGAAAAATATTCAAACAACTAAAGATAGTGAAGCACTCTCCTGAATTCCGTGTTCTTTTAGCCGCAAAAAAAGTAGGAGAAATTTTCCCGTATTATTTTCCTGCTGTTACAAAGCTTCGTTTTAGGAAAGATAATAAAAATACGCCTACTATGGGCATTAACTGTTCGCTTGTAATAAGTTATAACGAGGATTTCATAAATAAACTGACAGATAAAGAATTAACTGGGGTCGTTCTCCATGAAATACTACATTATATGAACAGCCATCATGCAAGATACATGAATAATTCGTTAAAAGATGCTTTACCTTTTGAAATACATAATATAGCAATGGATATTGAGATAAATGAATTTATATACGATTTACCTGAAGGTGCATTTAAAGCGGAATATTTTAATTTCCCCAAAAGGAAGAGTTATGAAGAATATTTGCTTTTAATAAAAAAAATGAATAAGCAGAGCATTGATATAGATATAGCTCAAGGTAAAATGCCAACCAATGATCTCAACCTTGATGGTTACAGTGATGATCATCAAGAGGTATTGAACGAATTAATCAATGAATGTAAAGAACATAAAAAAACTATAGGAACTGAAAGCGGAGTCTATGACATAAATCGCAGAATACAAAAAAGAAAATACCGCTGGGAGCAGGTATTTCAAAATATCCTTACAACAAAAATAACGGAAATTACTGCCGGGTTCAGATATAGAACGTTTGAAAAACCAAACCGCCGTTATGTCCATACTCCCGATATTATTCTTCCCGTTTTTATTGACAGAAAAGTAAAAATATCTTTGGCAATCATTATGGATATTTCAGGCTCTATGATTAATATAACAGATAAAATGTACGGCGTTATGAAAAGCATGATTGATATTACGGATATGGAAATTGATATTACAATACTTGAAGTTGATACAGATGTCGAAAATGAAATATGTAGCTTCGATTTAAAAAGAAAAACTATTAATAGTAAAAGCGGCGGCGGAACGGATATGGGCGCGGGACTACGCTATATTCATGAAAATAAAAGGGAACCTGACTTAATTGTTGTAATGACCGATTCGTACACACCTTGGCCTGACCCGCCAATACTTGCGAATAAAACAGTTGTTTTAACTGATAATCACGATGATTATGACGGACCCTATCCCATGTATCCGGTAATATTTGACGAACCTTAAAAATTTGACGGAAGCTTTGTTCTGAGATTATGTATTGAAAAAATCTTCCTGCATTGTTAATTCACTTAACATTTCTTGCGTTTTGAATTCTTCAGGAACATATCTAAACGAGCGACAATCCTGCTTCACTATTTCAAGCCACATTTTTGCAGGGACATATTTGCTGGCTTCTTTATTCTGCTTCACCGCTTCAACGCACATTTCAGCTGTCTTGAATTCTTTAGGGACTAATCTAAGAGCTCTACCGTTATGTTTTACCGCTTTAATGCACAGCATTTCCGCCGTTTTTAAATCTTGAAGTGTACTGGTATTCTGCTTCATCTTTTCAAGGCACATATCTACTGTCTCAAGCCAGAATTTATCTTTATTTATAAGCATTTTTATATTTAATAATATTTTTTTAGATCAGATCAAGCTACCTTTATTAATATTACTGTGTTTATTATTTATTGTCAACAAAATTCTTATTTAAATATATTCTTTTTTAGCGAAAAAATATCAAATGTTGATTTAGCGTACTCTGTGCCTTTGCTAGAAGCCTTTGAAAGTTTAAATTATTAAACTGCTAATACTACACAAGTACCAATCAAATACCACTCAAGTACCACTCAACACCGACTAAAGTGGCATATAAGGAATAAATCTTTACTGTGCAAAAGATGTAAAGACTGCATCGTACCTTGTACCAGTTTTTACAGGTTTCGCCGGTAAACCGCAATGGGGTCGACTAAAGTCGGTGTTGGGTCGAAGTTAAGTCGGTGTTGAGTCGGAAGGAAGCCGTAAGTACGCTGTACAGTCAATATCACGGTAATCTCATTACTTCTCAAATAATCCTTTTCTGTCATTTTAAGCTCCTTATATCATAGTCAGTAGTTGTTGATAACTCACTTAAACCCGATTTTCGAATCATTGTTGAGCATTGTTTCTTCACCGCAAAATTTAAACAAGTCAAAAAACTCAAGATCATTTCCGTTTAATATACCGGAAATTGTACATTTCCGTGCAATATTTTCTATTTGACCGCCGGATAAATCAAAAGCCTCAGCAAGTTTATTGGCATCTTCTCCGCTCAATTCCGGAATAAAGTTTTTCCAGATTGCTTGTCTTGTTTTAACGCATGGTTTTTGGAAATTAATCTTGTAAATAAATCTGCGCTCAAAGGCTGTGTCAATATTTTCAGTAAGGTTCGTTGTTGCAATCAGAATACCGTCAAGTTTTTCAAGTTCTTCAAGTAATATATTCTGTATGGCGTTTTCAGTTTGCGCAAGATTGCCTATTGAAGTATCTTTTCGTCTGTTGATAATTGCATCAGCTTCGTTTAAAAGAAGAATAGGTACGGGTAAATTACTGTCATTCGCTCTTTTTACCCTGTCATAGTATTTAGTAAAAATATTCTTAATTCTTTTTTCGCTTTCGCTGAACCATTTGCTTTTAGTCATTGAAATATCTATAGGTACAATATCCCTGCCGGATATGCGGGCTATTTGATACGCGGTTTCAGTTTTACCGGTTCCCGGAGACCCAAAAAACAAACAGTTAAAACCTGTCCTCATCCCATTTGATTTTAGCCGTTCTCTGACTTTAATAAAATTATTTTCAAGAAACAGTCCGGTAAGTTGTTCTACTTGTCTTTTATCGTTCTCATTATAAAACAATTCTTTTTTAAGAATGTTTTCATGGTTTATTAATTCCGAATCTTTTTTTGGTTTCAACATGGTATCAGTTATACCCAATAAACCGATGAGGGCTTTATGCGTCAAAGAGATAAGATCTTTATCCTTATAATTCCAATTTTCATCGTTTCTCTCTTTAAAATCATCATCCGAATATTCGATAAGTTCCAGTTCAAAAAGTTTGTTTATATTGATTCTTTCATAATCATTTATATATTCAAAGACATCTAATCTGCAAAGAGAAAAAATATTTTCCTGCTTTGTATAAAACAGTGTACAAAGATAAGAAAGATAAGCCATATTTGCTTTTGTCAATGACAGCCTATAAATATTTTTAACAAATTCAAGTTGAATATTGTTATCTAGCAAAGTAAAAAAATCTGTCAAGAAACTTTCTTTTTTTCTTCGAATTTTTCTATTTTCATAATAATTTATGATAAAATCCGAAAAAAGATGATTTAAACGTTCAAAAAATTCGTCCTTTGAAAGACCGTAAGAAATGGGAGGAATGGAAGGAATAATATTTTTACCTTCCCGTAATGCTTGAATAACCTCAGGAGGAACCCAGTAACGGTTAAAATCTCCATTGGTTTCTTTGATCAAATGTTTATTTACTAGTACATCAAGATCGTCAGAATACTTTAAGCATTGTACTCTTGTAATTTTAAAGAACTTTGCCAAGTCTTCTATTGCAATTAAGTCATCGTTGTTAAGAATAAATGAGAAAATATGCGCCTGTAATGTGGTAATTCCAAGTATATCTGAACAAATTGTAAGATGCTTATCAAGAGTTTCCTGATATTCAGCTTTTTTTTCTATGTCATTAGGATTATTTTGTATTGAATAATGCATTTCTAAAATACGATCAATATGATCCAGAAAAGCCAAAGGTATGTTTTGCTTTTCATTTTCAATTTCTTCAATGTCTGTCTTTGTAATAAATTCGCCATGTTCAAATTCATAATGTTTAGATTCGTCATTTAAGTTCATAAGTTCTCCTTGTCATAAATATTTTACCCGCAACGCAGGTATTGTAGATTTTGTACAGCAAGCTGTATGAAAATAAGAGTGAAAAACACGGAAGTTGATTATCTTAAGCATAACCCTTCCGTGTTTTAGAGATTTAATTATTGCCGGAGATCAATGAGATTTTATTTCCTGAGTAAACTGTGAATAATCAGGCGGCGGGAAACCGCCGGATTCGTAGAAAGCATCATGAAACTGATTTAATTTGTTGCTGCGATTCTTTATAACGGCAGCGTAAGCATCGCTATTCTGATTATGCGCGTTTGCATAATCAGCCAATTGTGTTTGAGTAAGACGATTTACTTTTACCAAAGTAGCTCCTTGAAAATTTGATGTTCTCAAGCTACACATTAGGTATGTTCAGGTAGTAACGATATAATAAGGTCTGATTACTGTATTTATTTGTATCACATTAATATAATTTTGTCAAGATAAAATACAAAATATCTTTTATATCAATATTTTCATTATCTCTATTTTTAATATACAACAAGTTGTTTTTTTTGTCCACTTTTTTCAAGAAAATTAAAAAAAATAGGAATTATATTAATTATCATTATGTCCTTTACATTGCAATATTTTACCGTTCGAGTATTTTTTGTCGATTTTTTGCCAGTATATATAATCTTCCCATGCTTTTTCGGCAAAAATCAACCTACTCATTCGCCAGTGTCATTAATTCATCCATTGCGGACTAAATCGCGTTTATCCTTTAGTAGATAAAAAGCTATTATTTAAAAAGCATAATCAGATAATTTGATATTATTTTCCTTTACCCAAATAAAAATAATACTTTTTATTTCATCATTTGTTATGGCTGTATTTATTTTACCCTTTGCTTGAACAAGTTCTAAATTAAGCAAATTAATTTCCAATGTAGCTATTCTTTTATCATTTACTTTAACCGAAAATATCGCACAATATCTTGAAACGCATCTATTTACATAGGTAAAAACACAATTATGCATGTCAACGCCTTCTTCATTCAATAATTTTCCGGTTGTTATTTCTGTAATTGTCCACATTTTTTCATCGATTATGTGAGTAAAATCTTTGATAGTTGTTTTCTCCCATTCTTTATTTTTCATTTCTTCTATTCTCATGGGAGAACCTAATTGATGATTATATATTTGTGCGTGCCAATCTTCACTCATATGTCTTAGTTGTTGCCATGTTATGTTATTAAAATCAATTTCCCGACCACTTAAAAAATCCCAAATATCACTAATTTCATTTTCGTCTCTAACATACTTCTTATTACAGCAAATAAAACGGAAAAACTCTTGAACACGTCTTTCTGTAAGATTAGGAAATTTATTAACAAAAAAGTCTAACGATAATTCTAATCCATTTGCTTTTATTTTTGCTCCCCAGAAATGCTGTAATAACTCCCTATAACTGGAATACTTAAAAAGTAAACTATATGTATCAACCCAATTACAGGTTAAAAAATATTTTACCTCAGTTCTGGTAAAATAGTTTTTATTTCTAGTATAAAATGATTCACCGCTTAATATATCTGTCAACCATTTATCCGCAACATACCCTATACTATAATAACCTTCTTCACAGTTGATATAGGGAATAAATAAAGAATATGGGATTGGATTTGGAAAATTCAACCTCAAATAAGAGTAAAAGTCTTTGATAACTGAATAATCTTGCATCCTCCATTTTGATTTAGGAAACCATTTGTTTTTATTTGATTCTTTGTTCCTTTTATAATCTCTTCTTAATTCATAAAAGTCATTCCAAAATTTATGATTATTATTTTGAGTATCAGGCATAAAGTGAGACAATACGACAAATGTTTCATGTCTCATAAACTTCAATCCTGTTGTATCATTTCTCTTTTCATTAATATTTCCGATTAAAGTATTGAATATTTTTTCAGGTATTTCTTTAAGTTTCGGTTTATTTGTTTTATCGTATAGAAGATTATATAATTCTTTATTCATGAGAAGCGGTTTTCTGTTTGCCATATTATTTTCCCTTCAAAATTAATTTATACCCGCATACGTAGGTAATATAGATTTTGTACAACAAACTGTACAAAAGAAAGAGTGAGGAACATGGAAATTTATTGTTAAAAAACAACGCTTTCCTGTGTTTTTGAAGCATAGTCTTTTAACTCCTAACCTTTTGACGGCACATTGTTTCTACCGCCACCTGACGGATTTCCGGTACTGCTTGTCCAAACACCTGTGCTTGGCTGGAGCGAAGCTGAACGGCCATCGCTTTCGGTTCCATGTCATTGTTTTCCACTACCACTTTTTGAACCGCTATCTTTTATCATTATTTACTCCTTAAAAAAAATTAACCCATATTACAATGGGTTTATACAATAAAATATATCTTTGTTTTTTTGGTTACAAAAAAGAGTTAAAGTTTTTGAAAAATATAGTGATTAAAAAAACAATATAGAAGTACAGAAAGAGATTCTGACGGGTTATAGGAAAGCTTTTGACGAGCTTTTCAATAATGGAGAAAAAGATGACTTTCTAGGATAGTTTCTTTCAGAAATGATATTAATTAATTATTTTGTTTACCCGAGACGTGTTATAAATAATTATTACGAATACGGTTGTATTCATGAAGAATTTAAATCGGACAAGAAGGAAGAGATGTTTAGTCACCTTAAAAAATCCTGAAATAAATATATAAGAAAAACTTTTGTAAATGAACATAATATATATTGCCTTATAAAAATAATTCCTTAATAGATATGCGTCGTACTAACGGTAATAAGATAAATATACTGTTGACAGGTTAATTATTATTGGGTATATTTATATAGGTATGAAAATATGGTCAAATTCATATGGGACGAGAAAAAAAACCAGGCTAACTTAAAAAAACATGGCGTTGATTTTAATGATGCTGTACGTGCATGGTATGATCCTGATAGACTTGATTTTTTTGATGATGAACATAGCATTAATGAGATTAGATGGATATTTCTCGGCGCTATGGCAGGAGTTGTTTTATTTGTAGTAGAAACAGAGCCGGGAGAAGAAACCGTTCGGATAATTTCAGCCCGCCGGGCTTCCAAACGTGAACAGGAGATATATTATGCCAATAGTAGTAAGAACCATAGATGATCTGCCCGCTCTTGATGAGGAACGCGTTAATAAACTCAAAAAAATGCGGGATAAAGATATTGATTTTTCTGATATGCCCGCTATGACACAAGAACAACTTGCCAAATTTGTACCTGCAAAATTGTTAAATCGTTCCCTTTACAGACCTGTTAAAATACCTGTAAAAATAAATTATGATGCCGATGTACTGGAATGGTTTCGTTCTTTTGGAAAAGGTTATCAAACAAGAATAAATTCAGCGTTACGTGAATATATGCTTGAGCATTGCGGGAAGTAGATTAAATTGCTGTTCAACCACAACCTACCTGACTTCATTTAACTTTGCCGCAATTTCAAGCAGTTTTTCCCGTGTGTTCTGAGCCGGGTCGTCTAGCACGGTTTCCAGAAGCTCGTTTAAAATAATTCCCATTTTTTTACCGCTCGGAATACCGATTGAAATCAGATCATTTCCCGAAACAGCAAGGTCTTTCATTGTAAAAGCGCGCCCGCTTGCGAGAATCTTTTTCACCCTGTCAGTAAGCTGTAAAAGTGAACTTGAATCCGCCTCTTTGCCTGAGAACGCGTATGCGTCGGCGCGGCGCAGGCGGTAGATGTTTTCCAGATTTAGCTCTCCTGCACGGGCAATAAAACGGCGGACGGCGGCATCGCTCCATTCATCCGTATAGTGAAACATATGCTCTTTTATCAAATGGCAGACGTTGTCTATTGTCGAATTGGGATAACGCAGACGGCCAAGTATTTTTTGCGCGATCTTGCATGAAACTTCTTCATGACGGTAAAAAGTCCAAACGCCGCTTTTTTCGTCAAGTTTACGGACGGAAGGTTTTCCTATATCGTGTAACAGAGCGGCGAGGCGCAGTATTTGCGAATAACCGTTTTGAGCGGCATAGTCGCAGGCTAAAAGCGAATGATCCAGCACGTCAAACTGATGAAAACCTTTCTGCTCAATTCCACGGCAGACAGCAAGCTCCTCAAGAAAAAGATGAAGAAGACCCGTTTTTTCCATTAACCTAAAAGCGCGGGAGGGAAGGGGAGAGGCAAGTATTTTATCAATTTCGTCCCGCACCCTCTCCTGTGAAACTTTAGCGCTCACAGACAAGGCGTCCGGTATAGCGGCTAATGTGTTTTCTTCAATTTCAAAACCAAGCTGAGCCGCAAAACGTACGGCGCGCAGAGGCCGCAGTCCGTCTTCGTTAAAACGCTGTGAGGAATTTCCTACACAGCGGATGATTTTATTCTTAATATCCTTGGCGCCGTCAAACGGATCGACAATTTCTCCGCCGGGAAGACGCATGGCAATGGCGTTCATTGTAAAATCTCGGCGGGAAAGGTCTTCTTCTATTCTTGATGTGTATTCGACTTTGTCCGGTCTGCGTCCGTCTGAGTAAACAGCTTCTGTCCTGAATGTGGTAACTTCGGCATTGTGGTTTTTGTAGAAGACAGTAACGGTTCCGTGTTTTATGCCTGTGGGGATTACTTTACCCTTTACAGCTTTGATTATAGCGGTTACTTCTTCAGGTGCGGCGTCAGTGGCAATATCCCAGTCATGTATTTTTTTTCTTCGCAGCATATCCCTGACAGCCCCGCCCACAAGGTAAATCTGCTTTCCGCCGTTGTTAAAAATAGAGGCTATTTCTTTAAGTATTGGGTGAATTGAAAAAAAAGCGATATATTGCTCCTTTAGAGTTGTTCAGAAACTTCAGTTTCTGAACAACTTCCTTAATAAAAGCATTTTTGTAGTCTGACCACTTATTAAGTGGTCAGACGAGAAAATGCAAGACTTGTTTAACAACCAACCGGGTTGTTAGACAAGTCTAATGACTTAATAATCTGTTTTACTATATACTGAATAACACAGATGAAAAACCGGCTCGGTGTTGTTATTACAGGCGGGGAGTGTCCGCCGAAGCGTATTACCCAGCAGGCAATGCAGGGAAAAAACACGCTTATTGTCGCGGCTGATTCAGGTCTTTTTCACGCGGAGGAAGCGGAGCTAAAACCTGATTACATTATAGGCGACATGGATTCAATTGAAGTTATGCGGCTTACCGCCTATCCTGCTGAGTTTGTTATCCGCCATGACCGGGATAAGGATTACACCGATACGGAACTTGCGTTTAAGCTGGCTGTCGATAAGGGCTGTGATGAAATATGGATTATCGGCGGCGGCGGCGGCAGGATCGATCACCTGTTCGGTATACGCTCTCTTTTTGAGCGGGAGATTTTTCCCTGCCGTTGGATCACGGATAACGCCGACATTTGGTGTATTGAGGCTTCGGATAAAACGTCAACCGAAGCATTTTGGGCGGGAAATACACTTTCCATGAAATCAGGGAATGACAACCTTGTTTCAGTATTCCCGCTTGGCGGCGGGCCGTGGGAAGCGATAAGCGAAGGGTTAAAGTGGCCGCTTAAAAGTCTCTCATGGGATCGAGGTTTTTTCGGGCTTAGTAATGTCGCTGTAGACGGAGAATTTTTAATTAAAACGGAGAAGGGAAGATTTATGGTAATACTTCCGCTTTTAATTTAGAAGGAGAGGGTTATGCCGGCGGTAATTATGGACGGAAAGTCTCTTGGAATGAAGATACGCCTGAATTTAAAAGGGAAAACAGAATTGCTTCAAAAAAAGGGAATAACGCCCTGTCTTGCTGTGATACTGGTTGGCGAAGATCCCGCAAGCGTTTCCTATGTTAAATCCAAAGGAAAAGCGCTCGTTGAAGCGGGAATGAAAAGCCGCGACATAAAACTGCCTTTTAACACACAGGAAGACGAACTTCTTTCTATCATCAATGATTTAAATAACGATAAAAACACGCACGGTATTCTTGTTCAAATGCCGCTGCCAAAACAAATTAACGAAGAAAATATTATTAACGCGATTAATCCTGATAAGGACGTAGATTGTTTTCATCCTGTTTCTGTTGGGAATATGGTTATAGGCAGGCAGGGATTTCTGCCCTGTACACCGCACGGGGTTATTTTATTATTGAGGGAATACAATATCCCTTTATCAGGATCAAATGTAGTAATTGTAGGCAGATCAAACATTGTAGGAAAGCCGCTTTTAAATATTTTGATACACAAGGAAAATAACGCTACAGTAACTCTTTGCCATACAGGAACGCGTGATCTAAGTTATCATACACAGCGGGCGGACATTTTAATCGTAGCGGCGGGGAAGCCTTCTTTAATAAAACCGGAAATAGTAAAAGAAGGCGCTGTAGTGATCGATGTAGGAATAAACCGTGTATCGGATACTTCATCTCCGAAAGGTTACAGACTCTGCGGCGATGTCGATGAAGCTGTAATTGAAAAAGCTTCATTTTTTTCACCGGTTCCGGGAGGTGTCGGCCCGATGACTATCGCAATGCTGCTTCAAAATGTACTTGAGGCTGCGGAAAGAAGCATAACTTCGTTCAAATAATTCTTGCCGGGAAACAATAAAATAAAAAATGGGGTTATTAAAGAAATAAGACAAGATACAATGGCGATCCGGAAGACTACTCTTCTGTAATATATTTGATTTTTATCTACATCAGGTATCATTCGATTATTTCCTCCTCACTACTTTTTTTGCGCATTGAACAATAAAAGAGAGTCAATCACCATAATGATCAGGAATATGGCCAGAGAAATCCGGCTCTGTATTTTGGGGATAACATAAAATCTCGCGAGTCCGTCGGTTATAAGCTGAAAACTGGTATAAATTATGATCCCGCTCAAGATAAAACGTATCGCCACAACCTTGACCTTGACAAACACCAAAGCTCCCAGATAACCGCCGGCCACCTTGCCCGAAAGCCAGGGCAGTACAAACAGGGGAATAATACCGCCTGCCAGCATATACGGCCACACTGCGACACAATTCACCATTCCCATAATTATATTGCTATTGGCTGCCGCCACTTTAAGCGGAACGCCAAGGGCGAGATTTTGTATAGGTGTAATTGCCCAGCC
>JAITFK010000158.1 GCA_031281555.1 Treponema sp.
TTTACCCAGGCGCTGAAAGCCCACAAACTTTTTCACCTGGATGTTGACTACGTGGTGCAGGACGGACAGGTGCAGATTGTCGATGAATTTACCGGGCGCATTTTGCACGGCAGGCGTTATTCGGACGGCCTGCACCAGGCGATTGAGGCAAAAGAGCGGATTAAAATAGCCCAGCGCAACCGCACCCTCGCGACCATCACCTTCCAGAATTATTTCAGGCTCTACTCCAAAATATCCGGCATGACCGGCACTGCGGACACCGAGGCCCCCGAATTCAGCAAGATTTACAAACTTGAGGTCGTGGTTATCCCGACCAACCTGCCCGTAGCCCGTCTGGACGAGGACGACGTGGTGTACCTGAACGAGACCGACAAGTACAAGGCCCTTTGCGATGAAATAGCCGAGTCGAACAAGAAAGGCCAACCCATGCTGGTCGGCACGGTCTCAATCGAAAAATCAGAAAAGATTTCAGCTTTGCTGACAAGGCGCGGCGTGCGCCACGAGGTGCTGAACGCCAAGAACCACGCGCGCGAGGCTCTGATAATCGCGGAGGCGGGCGCGAAGGGCTCGGTGACAATAGCTACCAATATGGCCGGCCGCGGCACGGACATCAAACTCGGCGGCAGCCCCGAATCCCGCGCCCGAAGACGCGCCGGCACGCAGGCAACCCCCGAACAATACGCGGAAATCTACAAAGAAGAATACGAAAAATGGAAGAAAGATTATGAGGAAGTAAAATCGCTTGGCGGCCTGTACGTCATTGGCACCGAGCGCCACGAAAGCCGCCGTATCGATAACCAGCTTCGGGGCCGTTCGGGCAGGCAGGGGGATCCCGGCAGGAGCAAATTTTTCATCTCCATGGACGACGAGCTGATGAGGCTTTTCGGCGGCGAAAAAATGAAGAACGTCATGTCCAGAATAGGCATGGAAGGCGGCGAGCCTATTTACCATCCCTGGCTGAACAAAAGCATAGAGAACGCCCAGAAAAAAGTCGAGGAACGGAACTTTGAGATTCGCAAGCATCTTTTGGATTACGACGACGTGCTGAACCAGCAGCGCAAATTTATCTACGAACAGCGCGACGCGATTCTGCTTGACAGGGAACTTAAAAACCGTGTGAACGACGCCACCGCCGGCCTTGTTGGGGAAATGATCGACGAATTCAACCAGCTTCAAAAGCAGGACATGGCCGGGGCCGTAAAAAACCTGAAAGAACAGCTCCGGACCAAATTCGGCTGTCAGTTAACGCTTGATCAAAACGAATTTAAAAACCCCGAATCTCTTGAAAAGAAAATCATCGCCGATCTTGAAAAGGACATGAATGACAAGGAAGCCCTTATAGGCCCGGATTATCTTAACATGATTATCAGGGACAGCTACCTTCACGCCATCGACAACAAATGGCTTGATCACCTTGAAAACATGGAAGCGCTGCGCGAGGCCGTTTACTTACGCCATTACGCCCAGAAAAACCCCCTGACGGAATACAAGGTGGAAGGCTTCCAGATTTTTGACAAAATGGTCGATGACATACGCCAGGAAATAGCCTCGCGTCTGCACCTGGTGAGGATTCAGGTTGCGCCCGCGGGCGACGCCCGCCGTCCCAGCAGAACAATAACCGCGCAGTCGGCAAGCCACAGCAGCATGGCTTCTTTCGGCGCCGCCGCCGCCGCGGGTAATAAGGGCTCTCCAATGGGCGGAGCAAGCAGTCCCGACGGCGCGACAGTGGTACGCAGCCAGCCCAAGGTAGGCCGCAACGACCCATGCCCCTGCGGCAGCGGCCGGAAGTACAAGCACTGCCACGGGAAGTAGGAAGATAGGGACCGGGGACTGGGGACGCCGAGTTGTAACAAAATTGACTATATAGTTGTATATATGATATATTAACTATAAGGATTGAAGAAATGGCTAATGCGTCTGTTTCGGCAATTAAAAAGCCCCGCAAGAACGTCAAAAAGACAGAAGATAATAATTTAATAATGTCTCAATTTACTAAAGCAGTGTTTTGGAATTGTGATTTAACCAAATTTAATTATAAAAGAGATAAAGACTATATCATAAAGAGAGTTCTTGAAACAGGATTGGAAAATGACGAGTTTCTCATATGGAAATTATATTCATACGATGATATTAAGAATGTAGCGGTAAACATGGAAACTCTTGACGAAGATATGGTTGCCTATATGGCGTTTGTTTTAAATATAAATCAAAGTGAGTTCAGATGTTACAAAAAGAAGCCGTGGTACCGAAAATGATTTCTTTGATTAAGGAATTGCAAAGCGATCCCTTATTCAAAAATCACATTTTAACTGGAGGCACCGCGCTTGCTCTGCATTTGGGTCATCGCACTTCTACCGATATTGATTTATTTACCTTAAAAGAACAAAGCGCTATGGCTTTCGCTCATTATTTAAGAAATAATTATAAGGATGTTACTATAGAAATCTCAAAAGACGATTTTACAAGAGCGATTATTAATGGCATAAAGGTTGAATTAGTTCAATATAATGAAAAATATATAGAAGAACCCAAAATAGTTGATGGTATTACTCTTGCAAGTATAAATGATATAGCTGCTATGAAACTTGACGCTATGTTTAAAAGATCAGAAGCAAGAGATTTTATAGATATAGCTTTTTTATTATTAGAAATGCCCCTTAATCAAATGTTTGATTTATATGAAAAAAAAATGGGTTCAATAAGCCGTGTTTATATGAAAAGAACATTGTTAACAAAATGCCGTGCAATTAAGGATAAAGAATGGTTAAAAGGAGGTATAATAATGCTTCGTTATGATATAATTCCAACGGATATACCAAAGTTAATAGAGCAAAAAATAAAAGAAAACAATCAAATTATTACTGATAAAATAGCTGCAAGTAATATTAAAAAAAAAAACGAAAATAACACATAAAAGGAATATAACTGTTACAATTGATACAAATATAGAAAGTTTTTTTAAATCAACAAATAAGTACGATAATCCATCGGATATAGCAAAAACATTGTTTATGCATGTTGTCAATGACAAAAAATTATTCGAAAATATTATAACAAATAATAATTCTTCCAATCAAACGGAATACGCTAAAGGTTCGCAAGAAGTATTATCCGAAGCCTGTGAATTTATAAAAAAAATAATCAATGATGAAAATGATACAAAAGATTATATTGATAAATTTTTATCAATGCAGAATTTATATACTCAAATGGAGGATACTTTTAAGTATTTCCCCCCTGGAGATTTTAATGACGGCATGTATGTTGCTTCTTCCAGACTTTCAAAAGTTTTTGAAAAAGCCATAAAACTGATTAAAGAATTTTAAAAATCATTGACACATTTAAAGAAAAAAATAGGGGCGCCGGTATACTAACCATTCATAGCCCAAAGGCTATTTACTGATCCCTCGAAAGCGTCCCTATCCAAGGCGGACCCTGATACTAATAATATCGCTTAATTCTCTTCATAAGTCAAGTGTTTTATTTTGCTTTACACGAGAAAATTATTTTGGTGTTTGTGGATGCTTCTATCGCCGGGGTTGAAAACGACACTGACCTCAGCCTGCTTGCCAAGGAAATTTGTTTTACATCGTAAACCTCCTTACAGCGCATACAAACTGAGTGTTGCTTGTTTTAAAATCCGGAAACTGAAAACCGTCATAAAAATCAAGAAACCACGCTACGTTACCCGGATTATTCTCATACTCAGTAGATGACCAATATTCATCATCTTCAAGATTCCCCATGCCGTTTTTATGAAGATTATTGTACATCAAATTAAGCTCGCCAATGTCCGGAAGATACCAGTTGCTGAAATTGCCTCCCCGGTAATTAGCGGCTAAAATTTTTGCGGTGTTCCATGTTCCGGAATAAGGAAGATCAGTACATTCTTTAAATTCATTTCCGGAAATATAAAAAATATAACCGCCGCCGGGGCCAGTCTCTCCGATATTATAGCCTCTGCCATTGCCGTTTAATCTGAAAGTAAAATCACTGTCAGTCTGGCTGTCGGTTTTAATTTGAACGTGCGCTGTAACATTGGCGTTTATCGCCGTAGGGGCAAAACGTACTGTAAAAGTTGTTTGCCCTTTCGAGGATACAGTCGCGGACGGTTGTAAAACAACGCTATAAAAACCTGTCTGATTATCAGCCAGGTTGACAAGTTTTCCGTTAACCGAGGTTATTGACAAGTTTGCGTCGCCGGTATTTTCAATTGTAAATGTAATATCGGTTGATGTTCCAACCAATAATGAATCGTAAGTATACTGGCCGTTTGGGGGGATTATATCATCGTCCTGTTTAATTACAATTTGCGGTTTTTTCTCATAGCCGGTTCCTTTTACCAGGAAGGTAAATTCACCGGTACCGGCATTATTTGCAATGGTTATTCTGCCTGTAACATCATCCTCAGTTGCCGGTGTATACCTTATAGCAAAAGATACGGTTGCTCCCTGATTTATTGTCTTATTTGCAGGCTGGCTGGAAACGGTAAAAACCGGATTACTTGATTCAACCAATGGGGTTCCGGTTAATTCAAGCGCTATAGGGCCGGAATTTTTTATGGTAAATGTCAATGTTTGTGAAGTCCCTATTTCCACTCTCTCAAAGTCAACTGGAGTAAGGGAATTATTTGTAATAATCTCGTTACCCTGGGTTAATTCCATAACCGGGGTTCCTCTTTTTCCGGTTACCTGCAGATTGACGATAATAGGATTGCGGGTATTATCATTGGTCGGAATAGTTAAAATGGCCTGGTTTATTCCTTCTTTGAAAGGCTTACATTCAATGAAAAATGAAGTTTGGGATCCTGACGCGACATTTTCACCTGGATCTGTTGATTTAATAAACGCGTTCCTGTCAGCGCCGGTTATGGCAATATTCGCCTTCTCAATGGTAAGGGTTTCCGTACCGTCATTTTTAATTACTACCGTAACAGATTTTGACTGGGTAATGAATACTTCGCCTGCGTCAATCGGATCGTTTTGATTTATTACATTATTTTCAAAAATGACAGAGGCGATTGGCTTTGGCCGTACACCTGTACCATATACGGTAAATGAAAAATCAGGCTCATTTTTACTATCATTGGGAATTGATACATAAACATAACTCTCTGTCGCGTTAACAGGCGAAAATTTTATCTTAAAACTGATAGATTTATCGGGACTGATAGTTGATGATTCCGGTTGGGTGGATACTGAAAATACAGTAGTCGCACCGTCTAAATTAATATATGGTTTACCTAAAAGATTAATTGTTCCATCCCCGATGTTTTTTATGGTTATGGTTATTTCATTTGACCGATTTAAGATAGTATCAGGAAAAGTATATCCTCTGCTGTCGTTTTTAATTTCCAGAGAATTGTTAGTACCGGCATAGACAAAAAGAGTACCTGTTTTAACTGGTTCATTATTCCCATTATTTCCATTGTTTCCATTATTTTCATTTGTTGGAGTTTCACAGGAAGTGAAACTCAATACAAACACAGTCAAGAGAAAAAATAATTTAGAAATACTTTTCATTTTATTTGCTCCTTCTTAAAAACAACTATTCCAATCCAATAAAATTTTCTTTTACAGACAGCATATTAGCCTTCTGCTTTAAGATTTTTTTTGCTACGACTCTAGGGCAGAGACACAAAGGACGCAGAGTAAGAAAATCTTTTTTTCTCCTCTGTGCCTCTGCGAGCTCCGCGTGAGGTCTTCTTCTTTTACTACCTACTCTTTGCTATTTGTCTTCCCCACTGCTTAAAAGGTAAAAAAACGGACTGCGCGGACAAGATTATAACTATAACCTTGTACTTGTGAATGAGATTGAGATCCATCAGCAAAAGATAAAATAGCAATAGCCGCTCCTGCCAAGGTTGTTGATGACCAGTAATTATTATAACTAGTAGTAATAAACACTCCCAGAGGCGGATTATTTCTATGAAGATTTTGATACATAGAATTTAATTCCGTAATATCTGGAAGCCGCCAGTCAGTAAAACCACCGCCTTGGTAATTCTCAGCCATATTTTTTGCCTCAGTGAAATAATATTTGCTGCTGCCAAGTTCTGTTTTGGTACATTCTTTAAACTCATCATCAATTGCATAGAAAATAATACCGCCACCAGGACCAGTGTCGCCTATTTTATAGCCGCCCCTTCCTCGTATTCTAAAGGCAAATTCCTCGTCATTCTCGCTGTTTGATTTTATTATTATGGTGGCGGTATTAGTAACTCCCGTTGCCGTGGGACTAAAGCGTATAGAAAAATCCGTGCTGTTTCCAGGAGTAACAATTGTAGATGCAATGGGTTGAAGGGTAACGCTGAAACGTCCAGCTGCATTATCATTAAGATTAACGCGATTGCTGTTTACTGTAATAAAAGTTAAATTATCTTCGCCAGTGTTTTGTATGATAAAAGTAATATCTTTGGTACTGCCAGGGGTAAGGGTTCCAAAATTAAATTCGTTGTACGGAAGGATTGTTGTTTCGCCCTGTTTTATGGTTATCTGTGGTTTTTTAGTATAGCCGGTTCCTTTAACATTCAATGTAAACGCCCCGCCGCTGTTACTCAAAATAGTTAAATAACCGGAATCTACGCCTTCGCCTGATGGAGTATATCCAATAGCAAATTCCGTAGACGATCCCGGCAAAATAGTTGTATTAGCTGGCTGGGCAAGAACAGTAAATGCTCCTATGGATGATGTAATTATCGGATCGCCGGACAGTACAAGGTTAATATTGCCGTTGTTCTTTATGGTAAATGTCAATGATTTACTGCTACCTAGAAGTATTTTACCAAAATCAAAAGGAGATAAAGCGTTGTTAGAAATAACCGTAGTGTCCTGGCTCAATTCAAGTATTGGTACCCCCTGCACTCCGGTTACCCGTAGAATTATAATAACAGTACGGGAACTGTCATTTGAAGGAATAGTTAAAACAGCGTCATTTTCACCCATTTTGACAGGTTCGCATTTTATGATAAATGTTGATTCATTTCCCGCTTGTATACTGACATCGGGGCTGGTAATTCTGGTAAATGCCGTCGCGTCCGCGCCGGTTATGGTAATATCTGCTGGAACAATTGTAAGGGGCATTTCACCGGTATTCTTTATGGTTACAGTGATATTTTTAGAAAGGGAAAAAAGCACATCTCCAGCGTCAATCGTGCCGTTTTGGGGAACAATATCATCATTATATGAGATTGTTATCTGCGGCTTCTTCACATAGCCGGTTCCTTTAACCGGGAAGGCAAATTCCCCAGTACTGGTATTATTTGCAATAGAAATTTTTCCGGTAACTTCCCCTTCAGTTGAAGGAATGAACCGTATCATAAAGGAAACAGATCCATTGGTATCAATAATCTTGTTTGCAGGCTGGCTGGAAATTGTAAAAACAGCGTTTGACGATTCAACCACCGGGTCTCCTGTCAATTCAAGCGGTATATCACCCTTATTTGTTATGGTAAATAATAATGAATTGTAAGAACTAATTTCCACTATTCCAAAATCAACCGGCGTAAGAGTGTTGTCGGTAATAGTATTAGCGCCCTGGGTCAATGCCAGAATCGGTGTTCCCCTAACTCCGGTTACCTTCAGGTTGACAACAGCTGGATTACGTGAAGCGTCATTAGTTGGGATAGTCAAAACAGCCTTGTTCTCACCCAATTTGACAGGCTTGCAATTGATAGTAATAAATGACGTGCTTTCCGGTTGAATAATGGCATTGGGACTTCTGGTTATGGTAAACACGGCAGCGTCAGTACCGGTTATGGTTATACCTGCCGGGTCAATTTCAAGAGGCAACTGACCGTCATTTTTTATTGTTACATTAATATCAGTTGACAAGGAAAGAAGCACATCGCCTGAGTCAATTGTCTCGTTTTGAAGTTTTTTTTCGTTATTAAAGATAATAGAGGCAATTGGTTTGGGACGTATGCCCGTACCATATATGGTAAATGAAAAATCAGGTTCATTTTTACTGTCATTTGGAATAGATACATATACATAACTCTCTGTCGCGTTAACAGGCGAAAATTTTAATTTAAAACTTATAGATTTCTCCGGATTGATTGTTGATGATTCAGGTTGGGCAGATATTGAAAATACAGTGGTCGCTCCGTCTAAATTGATATATGGTTTACCGGTAAGATTAATCATTCCATCCCCGATATTTTTTATAGTTATGGATACTTCATTCGATTGATTTAAGAAAGTATCAGGAAAAGTATACCCTCTGCTGTCGTTTTTGATTTCCAGAGAACTGACAGTACCGGCGTAGACAAAGAGAGTTCCGCTTTTTCCTGTTTCATTATTTCCACTTGTTGGATTTTCACATGATGTGAAACACAAAACGGTCAAAAATAAAAGTAATTTAGCAATGTTTTTCATTTGGTTACTCCTTTCAAAAAATGGCTGTTCCAAAATATGAAATTTTGGAACAGCGATAACTGGTACTGCTGTCTGCGCTTTTCAACAGGTTCACCTGGATTCAAGAAACTTTACTTCCACTACTGGCGTGAAATTACCATTCAATTTCCTCCGCCTCAGGATCAAGGGCAGAAGCCTCGCTAATTGTATATTTCTGCGCGGCGGTATCCGGATTTATATACAATGTATATTTATACCCGTTTAGAATATGAAACTGGGCAATGGTCAGATTATTTTGCGCCGAACCTGCTTCAAGATTAAATGTCGCATAGGGTCTCCCCGGCGCGGTGTTTTCCCCTCTAAGTTCCCAAACCTGTTCATCCCCGTTTTGAATCGCACTAAACCCGAGGGTAGATGATATTGCCTCAGCTCCATTCCTTACCCGATAACCTCTGCCGGAGTTATTAACAATACGCAGATACCCCTCGTGATAAGTTGGCGTTGCGGCGGTTACATTTGCGTTGCTAATAAGTATGTTAGATACTTTACCGGTTTGCGGAACAATTATATCGGTCCAACCGTCAATAAAACGGCGCTGAACGCCTGTTATCTTTCCTTGTTTTTTCATGGGTAGATTTAAGGTCATATACATGGTAAAACCGTCAGTTTCAGGCGTGGTAAATACAGAATCTGTTGAATTGGGCCGCATAACGTAAAATAAATCCTCGTCATTTGCGCTGTTTTTTCCCACTTCAATAAAGAAATTTGTCTGATTGGTAAACTTTATTTCCGCAGTACCTCCGGCCTTGGGGTCGCCAATCCGGCAGGAGGTTTCACTAGTTGGGTCAGAGTATACAAGAGCAGAGTCCAAAACCTTTAGGTTCTGTACTTCCGCAGCTGGTTTCCCCTTATAATCCGAGTATTTTACCGCATAGATGACATACAAGCGGTTTGAAGCAGGCAGTTTTATTCTGAATTGGTTGGAATTCCCCGGAAGGCCGCCTAAAGAATTCGCGTTTCTAACCGTGTCATAGAATAATACCAAATCCTCTGAGCCCAAATTTGTAGTCAGCAATTTGCCATCTGCTTTTTCCTTGAAAATGTCATCTTGTGAACTATTGTTGTTATTATTGTTGTTATTATTGTTGTTATTCCCGCCTTTGTCGCCATCACCGTCAGGACATCCCGTCAGCCCTAAAACCAATCCCAATACCAGCAAAAGTGCCGAAATTTTCAGCATTTTTCTCATTTTTTGCTCCTTTGTAGCGAATTTCCGCAGGAATACTCCCGCGGTTTTGATATGGAAACGCCGCTTTTTACGGCATCAATCCCTAAATGTTTTCTGGCGGAATTCTCCGCAAAATAGGCCAAATTGACCCAAGTGAGTAAATTAGCCCTGTTATCCGGTGTTAGCAGGCGGGAAATCCTGCGGATTTTGGCTTCATTGTTTAGCAATATGTCCCCTCTCCAAAATAAATCAAGTTTAAGAAACCAATATAATTATATCAAAAAATTAAGATTTGTCAATGGATATTAAGAAATAAATATTTTTATTGTCGTTTTTTCATTTATTCAGTATCCTATATTAAAGGATGACAATACTCGACCGAATCCGGCTTGTCCGAAAGAAAATAGGCTTAAAACAGGGAGAATTTGCCGATAGAATCGGCTTGACCCAGACATCAATGTCCATGATTGAGAACGGGAAAGCCCCGCTTACCGACAAGAACATAAAGCTGATATGCGCCACTTTTGCTGTTGACGAGGACTGGCTACGGACGGGGAAGGGCGAAATGTTCGGCGCGCAGTCGCCCTATGAAAAAGAGCTTCTGGAAACTTTTAGCAAACTAACCGCCGATACCCAGGAGTTTATTCTGGATATGGCAAAAAATCTTTTGAAAAGACAGAAGAAATAGGGAAGGGTGGCCGGGGGCGGTTCAGCTTTTTTTAATCAATTCCTACAGCTATGGATAAAGCCATCCACAATTCGAGAAGCTTTTCTTCTGAAAGGATTCCCACATAATCTGTTAATCGTGTTTTTAAAATACTGATTAGTTCATCACAGCGTATCGCGCTGCCTGATATTTCAGGTTTTCTTCAGCTTCTTTTTTAAAACGTTTTGCGTTGGCATTTATTATTTCAATATCCCGCTGTCTGCGCTCATGCTTTTTAAGTTCATTAATATAATAAGTAAGGGCGGTTTCAATGAATTGAGAAATATTTTCATCCTTGTCTAATAGGGTAAGTTCCTTCAGCAATGAATTTGACAGGGAAATCGATTTTTTTACTTTTGTTATCATACTACCAAAATACTACTTTTCTATTTGAATGTCAAGAAGGCCCTGATCCCCGATCCCTAATTTCCGCTTCTTAGAAACGCGTCATAGCCTTTAGCCTTGAAACGCTGCAGCGTAGTTTTGCTTTCGCTTTGCGAGAACGGGCCGAGAAGCACCCTGAACATGGGGTTTTCGACAGTGCCGACGCTGTGTATTACCACGGGACTGGCTGTTCCCGCGCGGTTGACGGCGTCTTCCACATGGCCGGCTCTTGTGTATGCCCCAATTTGAACGTACCATTTGCCGCGTTCAAGACTGGTGATAAGGGGGGCCTTGAATGGCTGGGAAGTTTTAGAAACAGGAGCAGCCGGCGGCGGATTTTTTCTTTCCGCAACGGAAGAAGGGTAGCTTTCAATCGGCGGAACAAATAATTCAGGGGGAAGACGCGGCTGCTGGTCGGGCTGGGGGATGCGTTCCTGTGAGGGTATAAGTTTGATGTTCGTGGAAGATACTTCCTGCGCGTAAACAGAAGAAATTGTCGCGGTAAACAGAATAAGTATCGCGGCAAAGGTAATAATAGTCTTCTTCATATTTCCCTTTCCTATCTAATGTGGGCTGCTATCAGGCTGATGGCGCTTTTTATTTTCTCGTTTTCTTCTCTGGCGTTTTTGGGAACGCTGTACGCGTATACCTGTTCTTTTATCAATTCCTGCGATTTGGTGTTGAATAAACGGAGGCTAACGTTCTGGTTTTGTTCTACCAGGGCGATAAGAAAATAATCCATTCCGTTTGCCTTCGCGTCCTGGTAATCTTTTTCCGCCGCTCCCGGAAAGTTTTCGGCGGGCTTCCGGTCAAGACGTATCATGCGCGCGTTGCTAACAATATGGCCGGTATCAAAAAAGACGTCCATCAGGTTATTTTCCCACATTGCCGAATACTGGTTTTTGGCGCCTCCCGGGGGGCCGGTTTCTATAACAAGGCACGAAACAGTCGCCCCGAATAAAGGCGGCAGGGTAAAAGCGCAGAAAATCAGCGTAAATATAAGATTTTTTTTTGGCATAAAGGTCTCCCTTTCAATTATCGG
>JAITFK010000186.1 GCA_031281555.1 Treponema sp.
TGTCCGTTTTCTGTTTCGGTATGTTTATATCTTGCCATGATTAATTTATTTTAACACGCTTTTTCTTCTTGTGTCATCTTTTTTGTTATGTGATATTTACTGTTTTTCTACAGGCTCTCTATAATGTATCCACATTATAGACAGACTCTAATTACTTACAGGAAAAGGATCGTGCATAATCATTTTTATTCCGAGTTTTGTCAGTACGGAATAAAAATAGTTCATATCCATTGTTTTATCAAGTTGTAAAAGTAAATGCTTATCAAGAAGTTCCTGCGTGTATGAGTATAAAGGATAAACCTTTGTATTTCTGTAATTAATCTCAAAATGACAGATAACAGGGATCATACCTGAATTGGAAATATACAGCTTTCCCGGCTGAAACCCGAGTCTTTCTTTTGTAAAAGTCACAAACATCAGCGCGCCTAGTATTCTGTCTTTTTCTCTTTGATTGGAAACAAAATTACCCAGAGAGTAAAAGCATAATGTCTTTTTTCCGTTGGAGCGGGTAAGGATTTCCGCCCGTTGAAGGACATGCGGATGATGCCCGATGATAAGATCAACATCAAGATCCGCCAAAAACCGCGCCAGGTCAACTTGATCGGCTCCCGGTTCCACGAGAAGATATTCGTCGCCCCAATGCATGGAAACAATCAGAAAATCACATAACGGACGCAGAGCTTTTATTTCTTCGGTAATCTTATTCCTTTTAATCAAAGAGACAAGATTCGGCTCTTTTGCCGGCAGGGTAAAGCCGTTAAGTCCGTAAGTGTAGGATAAAAATCCCAAAGAAATATTGTTCTTTATTATTACACGCATGCTTCCGCCTGTTTTCCTAGCTCCGATTACCGTAATTCCTTCGGTTTTTTCCCAAAGATCAAGGGTAGCATAAAGGCCTTCCCTTCCCATATCCATGCTGTGGTTCGTCGCCTGATTTACAATGTCAAAACCTGTGTCCGCTATTGTTTTCGCGAGAGCTTGCGGCGTATTAAATTTGGGGTATCCTGAATAACCGAACGCTTCGCCTCCCATTACAGTTTCCTGATTTATAAACGCTATATCCGCGTTTTCCGCAATACTCTTTATCTCCGTATATATCGGTGAAAAATCAAATGAGCCATTTTGCCTGTAAGCATTAATTATTGTTTCGTGAAATAAATTGTCTCCTGCCGCAACAAGCGAAAGGCTGTAACGCTCTGGTTCTTCTTCAATGTAATAATCTTCAATATTTGTTTCTGACGTTTCAGTTTTTATTTTACAGGAAAAAAAGAATAGAAATACTAAAAAGAAAAAGCATAAATATTTACTCATATCTTCCGCCGATAACACGATCCTGTCTTGAAAGGTCTTTGTATAATTTTATATCTTTAAAACCTCTGTTTACAAGGAGGGGAAAAATATTTTTCATTTGATGCGGAGAAGCTTCAAGAAAAAGAAATCCTTCCTGTTTTATATAGTCAGGTGATTTATTTATTATACGCTCAATAATTTCAAGTCCTGATTTTCCGCCGTCAAGGGCGATGAACGGTTCGTTTTGGACTTCCGCGGAAAGCGTTTGTATTTCATCTGTCGGAACATACGGCGGATTACTGACAATTAAGGAGAATGAGGGATTTTCTGAGGGAAGAGCATTAAAAAGATCACCATGAAAAAAATTAACTGAACCGGCTCCTAAAAGCCTGTCTGAATTTTCTCTTGCGGTTTCAAGGGCTTGCTCGGATAAATCTGCCGCCCAAACTTCGGTTTCCGGCATTTCATGTTTTATTGAAATTGCGACCGCTCCGGATCCTGTACAGAGATCAAGAACGCGAATCTTGTCCGTTGTTCCGTTAGCCATATTCAACGTTTTTATTTGTTCCAGCGAGGCTTCAACAAGTATTTCAGTGTCGGGACGCGGAACCAAAACGGTTGGGTTTACCGTAAAGTTAAGCCCGAAAAATTCTTTGTTTCCCGTAATATAGGCAATACATTCGCCTTTTTTTCGTCTGTCAATGAATAAATCGAATATACTAAGTTTTTCTTCTGTAAGAATTTCTTTTCCCTTTGCGATTAAAGATGAGCGGTTTATGTTTAAAATGTTGGCGAGTAACACTGACGCGTCAAGTGATGATGTGTCAATTCCGGCATTTTTAAGAACTGCGCTTCCCTGTACCAACGCTTCACAAATTGTCATTACCTGAAGATTTTTCCTGTTGCTTTTTTTAAGAAGCTTCGGCTTCTTCTAATGCTCTGACATTTCCGGAGAATTTTGTATCTTGAGAAACATCAGAACTGCTGCTGTTTAAAAGTTCTTCTTTGGCGGAAAGCTTAAGAGCGTCAAATAGTTCAGCCGTATTGCCCTGCATAATAAGATCAAGTTTATAAAGAGTAAGGTTTATTCTGTGGTCGGTCAGCCTGTTTTGCGGAAAATTGTATGTTCTTATACGCTGGGACCTGTCGCCGGAACCGACCTGTGTCTTTCTGGCTTCGGCTCTCTGCGCTGCGGCTTTGGCTTCTTCCATTTCATAAATACGGGATCGAAGAATGCGCATTGCTTTTGCTTTATTCTTTATTTGGCTTTTTTCGTCCTGGCAATGAACAGTTATTCCTGTCGGCAGGTGAGTTATGCGCACTGCGGAGTCAGTGGTATTGACGCACTGACCGCCGGGGCCGCCTGCGCGCATAACGTCAATTCTCAGATCTTCCTGTCTTATGTCTATTTCTGTTTCATCCGCTTCAGGCAATACCGCCACAGTTACGGCTGAAGTATGAATCCTTCCTGATGATTCTGTTGTGGGAACCCTTTGTACTCTGTGAACTCCGGATTCGTAGCGAAGGTTTTCGTATACATTATTTCCGTTGATGGAAAAAATTATTTCCTTTATTCCGCCAAGCTCCGTGTCGTTTGAATTCATTATTTCAAATTTCCAGCCCTTTGTTTCCGCGAAACGCGAGTACATCCGGTAAAGGTCGGCGGCAAAAAGCGCCGCTTCTTCTCCTCCTGTGCCGGCGCGTATTTCCATGATAATGTTCTTTTCATCCAGCGGATCTCTTGGAATAAGAAGGAATTTAAGTTTGTCGCTGTTTATCAAAAGTTTATTTTCAAGCTCTTTCAACTCTTCCTTTGCAAGCTCACGCATTTCCTGATCTTTTTCTTCCTGAACAAGTATTTTTGTATCATTAACCTGCTTTTCCAATTTTTCTATGCTGTTATGCAATGCTGCGATTTCGTCCAGATGTGAGTGCTCTTTCATTACATCCCTGTAACGGTTTTGATCTTTTACAAGCGAAGGATCCTGTATTAATAACGTTAATTCGTCATATCGTTTTAAAAGGGAACTCAGCCTTTCATTCATTTTCCGGCTCCGCGTATATAAATTCCATAAGAATATATAATGATAACAATTTACAAGTTATTTAGCAATCCTGTAATGAAAATATACTGTATCATGCTTTATTTTTATGATATGATATTATAGTAATGGCTTTTTTGGGGAAGACCATCAATTATTTTCAGGATCGGTTTAACAAAATGACCGCTGAGGGGAAACGGCGTTTTGCTCTTATTTGTACAGCAGCGTTTGCTGTCATACTGTCTTTTTCTGTTATAATATCGCTGGTAGATTCAAAAGCCGAAAAGAAATCTGAAGAACCTGAAAGAATAAAGATTAATATTCCAATTCCGGCGGAAGAACTTTTCCTGCCTGATGAACCTGATTTTCTTCCCGGAGTTTTACTGGAAAGAGAAAGAAGATCAAGTTGGACAGAGCATGACGCTGAAGAATTTTGGCAGGATCCGTTAAAATCCGGTGAAGAACAATGGCGTGAAAAAATAGAAACAGCTATTGATGAATTTTTGGAGCGTATTCCATGAAATATACAATAATTTTTATTTTTGCAATAAGTTTTTATTTTTTTTCCTGCGGC
Source organism: Treponema sp. (assembly GCA_031281555.1). Lineage (GTDB taxonomy): Bacteria > Spirochaetota > Spirochaetia > Treponematales > Breznakiellaceae > WQXQ01. The sequence goes on from JAITFK010000186.1 coordinate 3,907, forward strand.
GGAACGCCTGAATCAAATACCGATAAATCTTTTCTGCCTCAGCCTGAAAAAACTCAAAATGAAGCGAATTTACCTTATGTTCCCGAAAAAAATATTGAGTCATTACCTTTGAAAGAATTAATCGTATCTGAAGAATTAAATAGTATTGCTGTTGTTATTGAATCAAAAGAATCTGAACCGGTTATTGATACTGAGCTTGTTACGGAAGCAACGCCGATTGAACCGCAGTTTGCGCCGTATGTTGCGCAAGTTCCTGAAGTTCCGACAGAACCTCCTGTACAGATACAGACGGAAACAATATTACCTGAACCTGAAACTCTTCCGATGCAAACGCAATCGGTACAATCACTGACTCAATCTTCGGAACAAACGCAAATTCTGCCGTCTGAGCAAGCACAAACTCAATCACTTGCGCAAGCGCAGATACAGACTCAGCCTCAGGCACAAGCGCAAACTCAGCCGCCTGTGCAAATACAATCTCAGCCTCAGATACAAACGCAGCCTCAGGCGCAAATTACAAAGCAGCCGACTGTACAAGCTCCGTTACCGCTTGCTCCTGCAGAAGAAAAGCCTGCGACAGGACTTGAAAAGCCCCCTGCGCAAATAGATCCGCCTCGATTTGATACCGCAAAAAATGAGCCTGTCACTCCTTTTCAAACTGTATTAGTACCGCAAAATGAAGTTATTAATTTCTCACGAATTATACACGCTACAGTTGGGCAGATTATTGAGATTCCGTTCAGGGGAACAGGCTGGATATATATGGAAGAGCAGGCGTCCCGAAAAGGTATCGCTTATGAATCCCGCCGCGATGATACCGAAGGACAAAGTTTGATATTCAAGGTTGAGGATACCGGCACTTATACGCTTAAATTTTACAGACGGGACTTAATAAGGGATTATGTTTTAAATGATTATGTTCAGGTTATCTCAGAAGAAGCTCCTGTTTCAGGCGGCCGGTTTAGTCAACCAGTTGACAGGGGAAGGGTAGTAGCGCAGCCTCGCTGGCCGACCGTTCTTGAAGAAGCAGAAATCTTAAGAGGCGGGACAAGTTCAAGACCTGCCGTTGAAACGCCGCTTGCCAATTCTTCTGAAAGAGAGGCTGTTTCTACGCAGGGAACTGTTCCCGCTCAAAACTCTGCTGCTTCGCAAGGTACGGCTTCCGCGCAGGGTACTGTCCCAAACCGGCAGACAGACCAGCCGCAGGCTGCCGCTTCATCACCGCAATCCGCTTCGCCTGAAACGGCAGCTCAGCCGGAAGTTGTTGAAGCGCCCTTGCCGCCTGATGTTATACTGCAAAGAGCTAAAGACGCGTTTAACGGCGGAGATGTTCCTTCCGCTATAGCGTTACTCGATCAATACGGTGAATTAAATAATTCGGATACGGATGAATTATACTGGCTGTACGGACAGTTTTATGAAGCAAACAGCCCAAACAGGAATATTCTGCTTTCGCTGGATTATTACCGCCGCCTTGTGCGTGAATATCCGCAGAGTGATCGGTACAACAGCGCACGCGGCAGAATCGCGTATCTGGAAAGGTACTATATCAATATTCAGTAACTCTAGATTCTCAATCTCTGCGTGTTTTTATAAGACTCGGCGCGAAGCTGTTTCACCGAAGTATCTGTAAGGTAATCGTCAAAAGGCATCATGCGGTCTATAAAGCCGCCCGGATTTTTTTCCTGAGGAAGTATTTCGACAATGCGGTTCGCTATTGAATTAATAAATTCGTGATCGTGCGAGTTAAAGAGAACAACGCCCGGGAACGCGGCAAGCCCGTCATTAAGGGCTGTAATCGCTTCAAGATCAAGGTGGTTTGTCGGTTCGTCGAGGATTAAAACATTCGCACCTGAAAGCATTATTTTGGAAAGCATACAGCGTACTTTCTCGCCGCCGGAAAGAACATTTACGGGTTTTAACGCTTCATCGCCTGAAAAGAGCATTCGGCCGAGAAAACTGCGTATATATGTTTCATCCTGATCGGGTGAATACTGCCTTAACCAGTCAACTATTGAAAGATTGGAATTGAAAAAGGCGGAGTTTTCTTTCGGAAAATAGGAAAAAGAAGTCGTCTGCCCCCAGTAACAGTCTCCCGCTTCCGCTTTTTTTTCGCCGCAGACAATGTCGAAAAAAGTTGATTTGGATGAATGCTCGATTCCCACAAAGGCAATTTTATCGCCCTTGTTTACTATCAGCGAAAAATCTTTTAAAAGCGCCGTTCCTTCAAAAGAGAAGGTTAACTTTTCCGCTCTCAGTACATTGTTGCCGATATCGCGTTCGGGTTTAAAGCCGACATAAGGGAATTTGCGGCTTGTTACGGGCACATTTTCAAGATCGAGTTTTTCAAGTACCTTTTTACGGCTTGTCGCCTGACGCGCCTTGCTTGCGTTGGATGAAAACCTTTGAATAAATTCTTTTAATTCTTTTGCCTTGTCTTCGCGTTTTTTAAACTGTTCACGCGCCTGACGCTGGAGGATTTGGCTCATCTGATACCAGAAATCGTAGTTGCCTGAGTACGGAGTAATTCTGCCGTAATCAATGTCGCATACATGGGTGCATACAGAGTTAAGAAAGTGGCGGTCGTGGGAAACTACTATTACCGTATTCGGAAAATCTATAAGAAAATCTTCCAGCCATGAAATAGATTCAAGATCAAGACCGTTAGTCGGCTCGTCAAGAAGCAGTATGTCGGGATTGCCGAAAAGAGCCTGCGCCAGAAGAACGCGTACTTTTTTGGATTCATCAAGCTCCGCCATTAAGCGGACATGATCTTCCTCATCAATGCCGAGTCCTGAAAGAAGCTGTCCCGCCTGCGACTGCGCTTCCCACCCGCCAAGTTCGGAAAAGTCAGCCTCAAGCTCGCTGGCTTTCATACCGTCTTCTTCCGTAAAATCTTCTTTCGTGTAAATCGCTTCACGCTCTTTCTGTACAGAGTAGAGTTTCGGATAACCCATGATCACGGTTTCCAGAGCGGGATATTCTTCATAGGCGAAGTGATCCTGTTTTAAAACGGCAATACGCTGGTTTTTAACGAAGGAAATTTCTCCCTTGTCATGTTCGACTTCCCCCGAAAGAATTTTGAGGAATGTGGATTTACCCGCTCCGTTCGCTCCGATTATCCCGTAACAGTTGCCCGGAGTAAATTTTAAATTAACGTCTTTAAAAAGAACGCGCTCGCCGAAAGAAAGGCTTAAATCCGTAACAGTTATCATTTTCTTCTGAAAAATCCTGTAAGTTTTGATAAAATGCTTTTTTTCGCGGGAACAGTTTGTTCCCGCAGGAGTTGTTCTTCGTGTTTTTCCGTAACATGTTTTGCTGCATGGTGATGTTTAACGTTTTGTTTAACATGCTCCTTGGTTCCGTGTTTTAACGCTCCCGCGTATTTCTTTTTATATAGAACCATTCGCTCTTCCATAGGAAGCTGTGAAAAATCTTTTTCAGGTTTTTTACTTGGTTTACAATTACCTGCTGCCTCGCGTTTTCGTTTCCCGCTCCGTTCTCTGGTTTTTGAACGCGCAGTGGTTCCTGTTTCATGTGCTTTGTTAACAATTGTTTTTGTGCCACTATGTGATATAACATGAGAGCGTTCTTCATAAAAATCAGTATGAATGATTTGTCCCGCGCTTAAATCTTTTTCATATAGTTCCTGCATGGCAATTTCTGAAGGTATCTTTTTGCCGATATAACGTTCAATCGCCGGTAACTCATAAACGTCTTGTTCACTCGCTAAGGTAATTGCCTTGCCTGTCTTTCCGGCACGCGCGGTTCTGCCGATACGGTGGACATAATTTTCCGCTTCTATGGGCAAATCGTAATTAATCACCATGGAAAGGCTTTCTATATCAAGGCCGCGCGCCGCTACATCCGTAGCGACAAGGATTTTTGTTTTTCCGGCTTTAACATCATCAATAATTCTAAGACGTTTTACCTGCGGAAGATCGCCCATGATAAACTCGCAGGCTCTTCCGTTCATTTGAAGGCGTTTCGCTATAATCTCAGTATATTTTTTTGTATTGCAAAAGATAATAACGCTTTCAGGCTGTTCCCGCTTCAATATACCCAAAAGAAGGGGCATTTTTTCTTCGGAAGGAACATGGTAGAGTATCTGTGTTATTTCTTCGACAGTAACAATTTCCGGTTTTATCTCAATTTCAAAAGGCGTCTTTGTGTATTCCCACGCAAGATTTTTTACCCATGCGTTCAGAGTAGCGCTGAAAAGCATTGTCTGGCGGCGGTCTACAGGCGGCACTACTTTAATCAGTTTGCGCAAGTCGGGATAAAATCCCATGTCAAACATTCTGTCCGCTTCATCAAGGACAAGAAACGATATTTCCATCAGATTCATTCGGCCTGTTTTGTTAAGGTCGAGTACGCGGCCTGGAGTTCCAACCATTATCCGCACATTTTCCTTAAGCAGTTTTTCCTGCTGCGTATAACCAATGCCTCCGTAAAAGCATCCTGTTTTAAAGGGTAGGTATTTACCCAGCATCTTTGCTTCTTCTTCAATTTGTACTGCGAGTTCCCTTGTCGGAGCCATGATAAGCGCTTTGCGCCCGGAAAGAGAATGTTCTGTTAACAGCCGCTGAAAAATAACTATAAGAAAAGCGGCGGTCTTTCCTGTTCCTGTCTGGGATTGTACATACAAGTCTCGCGAAGCGCGACCGTCTTGCGAAGCATGACCGTCTTGCGAAGCATGACCGTCTTGCGAAGCATGGCCGTCTTGCGAAGCATGACCGTTCTGCCTGCCAAAAGCGTTTGAGAGCACCTGCTCCTGAACAGGCATACAGTTAACATAACCGGCTTCATCAATACCTTTTTGTAAATCGGGATGCAGTCCAAAACTTTTAAATTCCATAAACTTAAATAATTGTAGTAGTTTTTGGCGTATTTGAATACCCGCCGCCTGAAAGTGCGTCTTACAATGCGGGGCATTGACTTCACAGCAAAAATACCGCATTATTAATTGAATTGAATAAATTAGGAGGAAATTATGAGTATTATTGAATATGTGGAGGCTCGTGAAATTCTTGATTCGCGCGGAAATCCCACTGTAGAAGTAGATGTTATGCTTGAGGACGGCTCTCTTGGAAGAGCGGCGGTTCCCAGCGGAGCGTCTACAGGCGCTTATGAAGCTGTTGAGCTTCGCGATAAAGATAAAAACCGCTTCCTTGGGAATGGCGTGTTAAAAGCGGTTGACAATGTCAACAATATAATCGCCCCTGAGTTAATGGGACTGGACGCTCTGGAGCAGGTTGATATTGACAAGACCATGATCGAACTTGACGGAACCGAGAACAAAGGCAAACTCGGCGCTAACGCGATTCTCGGCGTATCAATGGCGACTGCCCGCGCCGCCGCGGAATTCCTCGGCGTTCCGCTCTACAAATATTTGGGCACTTTCCATGCTAGTCTTCTACCGGTTCCGATGGCGAACATCATCAACGGCGGCAAGCACTCGGACAACAAAATTGACTTTCAGGAATTTATGGTAATGCCTGTCGGAGCGGAATCAATGAGAGAAGCCGTCCGCTGGACTGCCGAAGTATTCCACAATTTAAAGAAAATTCTTCATGCAGAGGGAAAAAGCACCGGCGTAGGCGATGAAGGCGGCTTTGCCCCCGATATCGGAAACGACGACGCTCTTGATTATATTATGAAAGCTATTGAAAAAGCTGGATACAAACCCGGCGAGCAGATGTGCATCGCTCTTGACTGCGCGAGTTCGGAGCTTTTTGAAGAAGGCGGAAAGAAAGGCTATAAGTTCTGGAAATCCAACCCCGATAAACTTTTTACGGCGGACGAGATGATCGAAATTTACACCAAATGGGTGAACAAGTATCCCATTATTTCAATTGAAGACCCGCTGGATCAGGATGACTGGGATGGTTATGTGAAACTGACCAAGAGTCTCGGTTCAAAAATACAAATTGTCGGCGACGACTTCTTTGTTACCAACACCAAGCGTCTTGAAAAGGGAATTGGCATGGGAGCCTGTAACTCAATTCTGATTAAGGTGAACCAGATCGGCTCCCTTACTGAAACTTACGAAGCTGTGGAAATGGCGAAGAAAGCGGGATACACTGCGATTGTTTCCCATCGCTCAGGCGAGACTGAAGACAGCTT
>JAITFK010000033.1 GCA_031281555.1 Treponema sp.
GACATTACGCAATTAATAGAAATCTTTAAGGACGCAGAACCTCAGCTTAGAGAAAAACTTATTCCCGTATTCAAGAGGCAGGGCAAAAAAGCGGAACCGTCGATTTTGGAAATCTTAAAAGACGAAGTCGCCTCATTCAAACCGTACCTTGTAAAAATCCTTGAAGAGACAGGATACGTTGACGAAGCAAAGCGGCAATTATCCAACAGAAACGTAGAGGTCCGCCGAGAAGCCGCCGCTCTTCTTTCGCTTCTTGATACTCTCCCCGCCTTCCGAGGTCTTGTCATGGCGGCAAAAGACCCCGATCAGGAAGTGCGTGTGTGCGTAGTTAAAGCGCTGGAAAAATTAAAAAGTTCGCAAAGTCAGGAAATCCTTGAAAAACTAAAAGAAGACCCCGACAGCCGTGTGCGAAAATACACCCTCTGGGCGCTTGAAAGACTCGATTCGCTGGCGATGGAGTGAGAGAAGGCTTAAGCCTGAAACCGCCGTAAAAATCCGGGGTCATCTCTGACAACCTCAAGCAAACGGCGTGACGCTCCTTCGGGTTTGTTTCTGCCGTTTTCCCATGCTTCCACCGTCTTTGGTGAAACTCCCAATGATCCGGCAAACATTACTTGGCTCAATCCTGTTTTTTGCCGTATCCGTTTGATCTCACTTGTATTGAAGGTGTCCACAGGTTTTATGGTGAGTTTTGTTTTTCGTGCGTTGATTTTTCCCTGTTGATAATTTTCAGCTTCGGTTAAACCTTGCATAATACTTTCGTATACACTCATTTTTTGTTCCTCTGTTCTTTCAAGTTGTTTTCCAACCGAACAATCATTCCGGCGATTGCGTTCCGCTCGGTTTTGGATAGATTGTCCTTTTCATTCTTGGGATAAGCGGTTATCAGATAAATTGTTTCGAAAAAAGCAAAGTCCACATAAACAACTCTGCCGCTTCCGCTTTTCCCCTGCCCCTTAAAAGCTATGCGTATTTTACGCAACCCTTTTGTTCCCCTGATTACATCACCTGTCTTTGGGTTTTGTAACAGGGTTTCCTGTAATTGACGAAGTTCATCATCGCCCAATCCAAGTCTCTGCCATTGGCGGTCAAACTCCGGCATCATCACAAATTCACGAGTCATATCTTAAATATAAATATACCCTATTAAATAGGGGTTGTCAAGAAAAGACTGATATTTATTAATTATTCCCCAAAACTTGACTTTTGTTGCAAAATATTGCATAATGTAACTATACGCAACATAAGAGGTCGGATATGAATAGCACTGCCGTTAGGCTTTCAGAGGATATTGTACGCACTGCGGGGGCTTATGCGCCTGTTAATTCACGCTCTGTACCTAAACAAATTGAACATTGGGTAAAAATCGGGAAAATCGCCGAAGAAAATCCTGACCTTCCTTATGAGTTTATAAAAAAAATACTTGAAACGCGCGAAGAAATGAAAACTGAAAAACCTATGCCTTATGTTTTTGGGTGAAAATTGGAAATCCTGCATTATCCTTCTTTTTTTAGATCGCTCAATCGGCTTCATAAAAATGAAAAAAAAGATTTAGATGACGCTGTACGCGCAGTGGCGGAAAATACAAATATCGGCGAATTAAAAAAAGGGGACTTAAACGGCATTAGGGTTTACAAGTTCCGCATGGTAAACAAACTTGCCCTGCTTGCTTATGAGTATAATGAAGAAAAAGACGAGCTTATCTTGCTTGCGTTTGGTTCGCACGAGAATTTTTACAGGGATTTGAAAAAGAAAATTTGATTTCAAAAAGCTGTCAAGACGGCAGAAATTATACTGACCCTCCCCTTAAGATAGCCCACGTAAAAATGGGGAACATTATATAATCTATAAAGTCAAGTTTTACTGCAAGGTATATATTATTTGTATTATTTATACGCCTGTATCCTATATCGAAATTAATTAATTGTATTCTAAACGGCGACTTTTCAGGACGAACAATAAATGATGTAAATCGCAGACCTGCGCTGAAGATATAAAACGCAGAATCGAAATGCTTGTTCTCAAATAACAGCCAGTTAATTGACGCAAAAGGACCCAGATTATTATAAGGTTTTGAATGACCCGATAAAAAATCAGTATAAATATCTATATTAACAAAACTAAAACTATTATTATCCTTTAATACTCTTAAATTAAAAGGACTCATTTTTATTCCTATTCTTGCCTTTGAGTCATCTAAAAACGGAGGAGGATATTCAATAAAGAAATTTGCGGCGCTAAGATTAAATTCAAAATTCTTTATTTCATTATCTGCTGAATTATTAAAACCAAAACCCATATCTCCCAAACTGAACGAAAAAACATCTATAAAATCCTGTGAAAATACATTGTAACTCATTAACATTAACAAGAATAATAAATTAATCTTATAACGACAAAATATTCTCATTTAAACAATTAACACCCCGAACTTGTACGGTTTTTTAGTTCCCTGTCTTATTTCTTCTTAATCTTGTGGGTTTTTTTTCATCTGGATCTTCAAACAGTATATTATCTTTATCTATGATAGTTATTTTTATGAATTTAGTAAATGGTTCGGGTTCAGTTTCACTTGTCATAAAAGCAGGCAAAAACTGTGTAGTAATTTCAAATGTAATTATGTTTCTATTTGTTTCTTTTATTTTCCATGTTCCAAAAGATACACCACTTGTTTCTTTTAGACCAACAGCAAAAGAATTTTCGGGATAAGGACGAAAAGAGACAAATACCCTTGAATATCCTTTTTTTTCAATTTCTTCGGCATCGTCCCATTGCCCGATAAAAAAAGGTAAATCTTTCGGTAATTCTTCAGATAAATAACCTCCAAAAACCCATGATTGGTAGCCTTCAAAAGTCGAGGCAGATGATCTATACCAATAATCAGTTATACCGTTAATTGTAACAGGTTTATCTTGCCTTGAAAAAACTTGAATCCATTCCCCATATTTTAATGTTCTTCTTATTTCACTATTTGTAGAAGGTTCTTTACGTTCCCTAAGCCCCTCTTTGGCGGTAACATACATAAGTTTTGGGTAACCTTTTTCCAGCTCTTGGGCAAAAACATTGATATTCAGCAATAAAATAAAAAGTATAAAGCTATAAAAAATTTTATTATTCATATTGTAAACTCCTTCTTACTTAAACAAGTTAAACTTTCCGAACTTGTGCAGTTTACCGTTGGAGCGTTTTGAGGATTCATCGAGGGATTTATACAAAAATGAGGCAAAGGCGGTTTCGTTTCCGGCGTCGGAAGTGGAAAACGCCATTGTGGTGTAGGCTTCGTTTTGGGCGGAGGACAACAAACTTTGTGTCATGGTGCGGAAGGACGCAAGGGCGGGTTGACCAAGAATGTCGGCGGCTTCGTCTCTTGATTGTATGGGAGGAATATCGGGGTATACCAAAACAAGGGAACCTCGGCGGCGGTTGTTAAAAACAGAGATTAATTCTTTTATAAGAAAAAACCATCCTTTTATATGATCATTCAGCATTATTTCAACATCGGAAAAAGAAAGATCCGCCGCTTTGCAGCGAACTGAAGGAGGCGAGCAGATAAGTATCGCCTCGTCTATATGCTCAAGCCGATTTTCTGCGGCAAGGACTAAGGTTCTGGCGGAAATAGGGCTTGACGGGTTCCATTCCAAAGACAGGCGTTTTGGGGTTTCCGATGTTGAATTTTTTACCGCTCCGGCAAGTCTGTTTGGGATATAAGCGGCGGCGAATTGTTCTACACGATTGGTTGTTTCCGCTTCTATGGCGCGGCTTAAAGCCGATTCGTTTCCCGCGATAAAAATTCCTCTGGTCATAAATATAGTTTACATTTTGAACGCTTTTATGGCAATATCTTATTATGCGTATCGTAAAAGCCGCCATGATCGGCGATGTTGTGGGAAGCCAAGGGCTGGAAGTTCTTGAGTCCAAATTACCCTCGCTTATCAAAGAGCGCAATATCGACTTTGTAACCGTAAACGGAGAAAATGCCGCCGACGGTTTTGGTATGACGGAAAGCGATTTTCAACGCATAATAGCGGCAGGCGCAAATGTAGTTACTTCGGGAAACCATGTCTGGGAAAAACGCGAGTTTTGGAGCGTTCTGGAAAACGAAAAAAATATGCTCCGTCCGGCTAACTACCCCGCGGGAGCGGTAACAAGTTCCGACACTTTGGGCGCAGGGTCTGTATGCATAAACAAACAAGAAATAAAATGGATTGTTATAAATCTTCAAGGGCGGGAATTTATGAACGCCATTGATTGTCCTTTTCGGTGTTTCGATGATCTTGTAAAAACTTACGGCGAACCGGCTGATACTCCGCCTGTCGTTCTTGTGGATTTCCACGCCGAATCCAGCAAAGAAAAAGAAGCGTTAGGCTACTATGCCGATGGACGCGCCTCGGTAATAGCCGGCACTCACACGCACATACAAACCGCCGATGAACGGATACTGCCGAAGGGCAGCGCCTACATTACCGATCTTGGAATGACCGGCAACACTGACAGTGTAATCGGCATGGATCCGAAGATTTGTATCGAGCGAGTCCGCAAGCAGGTTTTATATCACATGGAAACAGTGACATCGGACAAGTCGGCAAAGATTCAGGGCATTATCGCAGAAATTGACGCAGATACGGGAAGAGCCATTTCAATTGAAAGAATTTAGAAAGACTGGCGGCTGATTGGGCTTCCAATCCAAATGCCCTCGCCGAGATAATCCATTCTTCTGCCTTCAACTAAAATCTGCACGTCTTTTACATTTTGAAATTCAGTTACTGTCCAAACAATCTGCCGTAACTGGGCGACGTAACCTTCAACGCCGAAAGTATTAAACAAAAAATCTTCGCTGAAACTGATGTAGGCGGTATTGCCCCGAACTGTCGCGGAAAGTATCCTTGTGTTTTTAGGGATAAGGTTGAGCAGTCCTCGGCCTAATTCTTCCGACGTAGGTCCGATAAGCAGAATATTCAAAGTATCCTGCATCGGCGAATCCGAAACGGGAATCTTACGCATTACCCTGGAATGGAGAATCTGTCCGTCACTGCCGACATTGGCATAATAAATCGCCCTGTCTCTTGTCTGCACGGGCGGCGGCGTCTGCTTTTCTTTTTCCTTTTCCTTTGGAGCGGGCGGCTTTTTTTCAGGCTCAGGTTTCTTTTCGGGCTGAGCGGGTTTCGCCGGTTCAGGGGTCTGCGGTTTTGTTTCAACGTTAACCACGGGTTTGGGAGCCGGCTCTACTACAACCGTAATGGCAGGGTCTTCTTCCGCATTTATTTCTTCGGATACGGGCGAGACTGTCATGCGTGTTTTAAAAAGATTAAAATTTTTATTGATGGTAGAGGCGTTTGCCATGAAAACACAGATGATGACAACCATAAAGACAAGCCAAAAAATGACTATTGTTCGGGAATGTTTACCTTTTGAGTTACTTACCGCTTTTCGTCTTGCCACAAAAACATGATACGGTAAAATTCGTAAGGGGTCAAGGATTTATTCCCTATATTTCACACAAAGGACACGAAGGAAGAGAAGATCACAAAGAAGAGGGAATATATTTGCCATTGACAATAAATGATTTTTTTTACAAACTACACTTATGGGCGAACAAGAAAATACTAAAAATAAATGGAATAAAAGTCAGCTTTTCAAACTATTATATGGTCTTTATCACACTAAAATTCCCACAATGATTTGGGGTAATCCCGGCGGCGGTAAAACCAGTACTGTTAAATTTTTAGGTAAAACTTTAGGATTGTCAACCGAAATACGTTCCGGCAACAAGTCTGATCCTACCGATTTTTCGGGGATTCCTTATTTAATTGATGTGAAAAGCGAAAACGGCGGTAAAACTTTGAAATTTTCCGAACCAAAATATGTTCAGATAATGAATGCCAACCCTAACGGTATATTATTTTTTGATGAAATAACTACCTGTTCACCGGTAATTCAGGTTGCCCTTTTGTCAATTATTCAAGATTGTCAGTTTGGCGAATTCAAAATCCCAGATACAATTTACAGAGTTGCCGCAGGAAATTACAACAATATTACCGGCACACATTATATGAGCCTTGCCCTTATGAACCGTTTTTGCCATATCTTTTATGATATGGATATTGATTTCTTTATGGATGGATTTATTTCCGAGTTCAAAAATTATGAAGAAGCCAAAATTAATAATGAAGATCAAATAATCATTAATAAGAATAAATACCGTCTGGCTGTTGTAAATTTTGTTAAGCAGTACCCCGAATTTCTTGATGCTTTTCCTGATGATGGAGCAATATCAGATCCTCATGAATTTGCTTATCCAACTCCACGTTCTTGGGATATGGTTGTAAAAATTCTATCTTACCTTGACGAGAATGAACCGATATATATCGAAGAACTGGTAAAGGGATGCATAGGAGATACTGCCGGTACTTTATTAATAAAATTCATTAAAAATTTTAAAATTGAAATTGATATTTCTTCCTTTGTTGGAAGAGAAAAGGAATTTCACCTGCTTTATCCAGACCGCCATGATTATGTTTCTCAGGTAATGTCTTCTATGGTGTTTTTTCTGGAACATAATCCTAAGAAATACATGGAACTATGGATACAAGTTATAAATGTTCTTCATAACGAAAATAAAACTTATGGAAATTATGCGCCTTATGATAATCTGATAATGAAGTATTTACGCTCTAATATTAAACATCTTCTGGATAGGAAAATACTCGACCGAGAAAATTTTCCCAAACTCGATAAGCGTATTCAGTGCTACGATCTTTTAAAAATTGAGATTGAAAAATTTTTAGAAGGGAAATAGATAATGGAATACCCTCCGGAGTTTCGTGTTCTTAAAGCCGCAAGAAACGTAGGAGAAATGTTCCCATATTATTATCCTGCTGTTACTAGAGTACGATTTAGACCGGACAATAAAAGTACGCCTACAATGGGAATTAACTGTTCGCTTGTTATAACCTATAATGAAATATTCATAAATAAACTGACAGACGAAGAATTAACCATGGTCGTTCTTCATGAAATACTTCATTATATAAATGGTCATCACGCAAGATATATGAATAATCCGCTAAAAGATACTATGCCATTTAAAACTCATAATATAGCCATGGATCTTGAAATAAATGAATTAATAACAATGGATATTAACAATCAGCGATTTGAAAATGATTTGCCTGAAGGCGCACTTAGAGCAAAAGATTTTTTTCCGGAAACAGACGAAGATGAAAGAGAAAGTTATGAAGAATATCTAAATCGGTTAAAAAACGATATGGACACTCAAGAAAATAATCAACAGGGAAAGGATTCTGATGATACAGATCAAGCTCAAGGCAAAATGCCAATCAATGATCTCAACCTTGATGGTTATAATGATAAAGACTATAAAGATTCTTTGGAACAATTGAAAGAAGAATGTAAAGAGCATGAAGAAAGAAGCAGAGGAACTGAAAGCGGATACAATGACATAAATCTTAGAATACAAAAAAGAAAATACCGTTGGGAGCAGGTATTTCAAAATATCCTTACAACAAAAATAACGGAAATTGTAGCCGGGTTCAGATACAGAACATTTGAAAAAGCAAACCGCAGGTATGTCCATACTCCCGATATTATTCTTCCTGTTTTTATTGACAGAAAAATTAAAATATCGCTGGCAATCATTATGGATGTTTCTGGTTCCATGTGCGACATAACAGATAAAATGTACGGCGTTATGAAGAGCATGATTGATATTACAGATATATCTATTGATATTACAATACTTGAAGTAGATACAGATGTAGAAAATATAATACGCGGATTTGATTTAGAAAGGAAAACAGTTGAAAGCAAAGGCGGTGGCGGAACGGATATGGGCGCAGGACTGCTCTATATCCGGGAAAATAAAATGGAGCCGGATTTGATTGTCGTAATGACTGACTCAGAAACACCATGGCCTGATCCTCCAATACTGGCTAATAAGACAGTTGTCTTAACAGATAATCCCGATTCATATAACGGACCATATCCTATGTATCCGGTAAAATTTGACTAACCTAAAAATGGGTTGATATATTAGTTGTTCTCTGTGGTTTCTTCATTTTCTTGAGAGTTGGATCTAAAAAAATCTTCCTTCCTTATTACTTCATCTAACATTTCTTGTGTTTTGTATTTATCAGGAACAAATTTAAAAGCCTGAGCATTCTGCTTCACAGCTTTATTGAAGAATTCCGCTGTCTTTAAATCTTCAGGGATATATAAATAAGCATTTTTATAAATTTTAGCAGCCTCAAGCCAAAATTTTTCTGTCCTGAGTTCTTCAGGAATATTCCCCTGAAGTAATTCGTGGTTAAGTTTCACCATTTCCAGACACAAGTCCATTGTTCTGAGTTTTTTAGGAATTTCGTAAAAAGAGATATTGCTCTGTTCATGTTTCACCATTTCCAGACACAATTCGGCTGTTTTGAATTCCTCGGGAATATCATAAATGGAAAGATTGTGATACTTCACAGCCTCAAGGTAGAATTTTGCTGTCTTGAGTTTTTCAGGGACATCTCGGATTATATTTTTGTCCTGCTTCACCGCTTCAACGCACAGTTCTTCTGTCATAAATTCTTTAGGTATCCTTTCAAGCAATCTGCCATTATGTTTCAATGCCTCAAGCCATATTTCTGCTGTTCTGAGTTCTTTAGGAAGATATTCAAAATTATTTTCGTCCTGCTTCACCGCTTCAAGAGCCAATTCCACTGTCTTGAGATTTTCAGGTATATATTCAAAAAGTTTTTTGAAATTATCGCTAGCATCTTTAAGATATACATCATACTTCCAGCTGTCATCTCCAGAAAGAGTACATTTTAGTGGTTCATAGTTTTTCTTCACAGCTTCTAAACACATTTCCATTGTTTTGAGCCTGTCAGGAACATATTGAAGGGCCAAGACATTTTTCTTTATCGCTTCAAGACATAATTTCATTGTCATTATTTCTTCAGGAACATATTGAAGTGCTGTGAAGTTATTTTTTACCGCTTCAAAACACATTTTCACTGTTTTGAATTCTGTAGGAATATATTGAATGACCTTACCATTAATTTTCACCGCATCTAAACACATTTTCGCTGTCTTCATTTCTTTATAAATACATTGAAAGGCTTGAGGGTTCTTCTTAACTGCTTCAAGGCACAGTTCTGTTGTTTTAAATTCTTTTGGTACATATTGAAAAGCCGTTATATCTCTCTTCACAGCTTCAAGCCAAAATTCAACTGTATTATTATTTTTGTCCATACAATCCTTTTTCTATGTTTTTGTGGCGAAAGTTAAGCTTTAATGCCACAAAAACATGATACGGTAAAATTCGTAAGGGGTCAAGGATTTATTCGCAATATTTCTCACAAAGGACACGAAGGAAGAGAAGATCACAAAGAAGAGAAAAGGAGGGATAGTTGTCCGAAAGCTATATGCGTAAACTTCACGATAAGATAACGAACAAAAACCCCTGATCCTTCTTTGTGTTCTTTGTATCTTTGTGTCCTTTGTGTGAAGTCTTATCCTACATATTATAAATTGCGTTCAGGAACAGAGCGGCGGCTTGCGATACGTTTAGGCTGTCGATGTTTCCTGTGCCGGGTATTCTTAACAGACAGGAACATTGATCTTTCACTTCTTTGGGCAAGCCGGTTTCCTCATTGCCCAACACAAGAACGATGCCTTTGCGTTCTTTTAATATGCCGCCCAAATCGCCGATGCGCTGTCTTGCCCTGACATCTGTTCCGATTGTTACAAGTTTTTTCGCCGCATCTTTTAAGAAAGCTGCCGAGTTTGAAATCTTCTTTACAGCTAAATGTTCAAAGCCGCCTTCGGCAATACGGTAGGCGCTGGTTGTTAGTCTCGCCTCTGTATCTTTTTCGTTTAAGACAATGTAACTTGCGTCGAAGAAGGCGGCGGCTCTTGCTATCGCGCCAAGATTGTGATCATTGCCGACCGAGTGAAGAAGGACTCCCGTCTTTCTTTCATCCGCCCACAGATCAAGGTCTTCATGGGTCAGCGGATCAATTTCCGGATCCTCAATCATTGCGACAACGCCTTGATGATGAACGCTTTTGCAGATACGCTCAAGCTCCTCGTCTTCGCAGAGTTTGTAGGGGCGCTTGCGCTCCGCAAGTTGTTTGCAAATGCCTGTGAATGAATTAAGACGCTCCTCGCGCAAAAACAAGCGGTTAATTGTCAGAGGACGATGCTCGACCGCCGCGAGAACAGCGTTCATTCCGCAGACGGCAAGTTCATCTGTCAGTTTATTTCGCATTCAAAATACTTTACGCGTCGGCAGTAGCGTTAAAACTGTTTACCATCATTGCCGGCTGGTGAGTAGCGTCAAGGGTATCGCGCCACAGACTGCTTTCCGGGTCTACTTTACTGCGATGGGTAATAACCTGTTTAATCGGCAAATGAACAAACTCGTTATTTACAAGACCGATAATCATTTTAGTTTTTCCCGCCATTGCCGCGTGAGCCGCCGCATTGCCCAAACGCTCGCAGTAAATCGAGTCATCCGGGTTTGCCGGCGAAGAACGGATAGCATAGCTCGGATCGATATACTTCAAGTTGATTTCTATTCCCTTTTCCTCAAAATGTTTTAAAATCCTTCCGCGAAGATAAACGCCCACATCTTCCATTTTAATGTTTCCGCCGGCGTCGGTTTTTTTCTCTTTAATAAGAAGATCCTGCATCGCTCCTTCGGCGACAATAATAACCGCGTGTTTGCGTTTTTTAAGCCGCTCTTCAAGGTGGGACAAGAATCCGTTGTAACCTTCAAGGTTAAACGGCACTTCGGGGATCAATACAAAGTTTACCTCGTGGCTTGCCAGCGCCGTGTGCGCCGCAATAAAACCCGAATCTCTTCCCATTACTTTTACAAGACCGACTCCGTTAATAGCGGACGATGCTTCCATGTGCGCCGCCGAGACAACTTCTACCGCCTTCTCTACCGCAGTATTAAACCCGAAAGAGCGATCCATCAGGGCAAAGTCATTATCAACTGTTTTTGGAATTCCAATCAACGATATTTTTAAATTTCTTTTGCTGACTTCTTCGGCAATATCAAGAGTTCCGCGCTGGGTTCCGTCTCCGCCGATTGTAAAGAGCATATTTAAATTGAGTTTTTCCATAGCGTCGACAATTTTCTCTACTTCCCTTCCGCCGCCGCGGGCGCTCCCTAAAAAAGTGCCGCCGATTTTATGAATATCATCGACACTGTCCGGATCAAGCTCTTTTGTACCGAATTGAGACTCTGGCAAGAACCCCCTATACCCGTAACGGATACCGGATATCCTTGTAACGCCGTACCTGTACCACAAACAGCGGACAACAGCGCGGATTACATCGTTAATTCCGGGACAAAGACCGCCGCAGCTTACAATTCCGGCGTGTACATGGGCAGGCGAAAAATAAATAAATTCACGGGGACCGGCGCATTCCAACATCTGGTTTTCTTTAAGGGAAGGTTGATGCCCGGGAACAACAAACGGGTCTAACCTTACAAATTTATCATTTGTAACATAATTGGCTATTTTATCTCCAATTGTTTTGGACATTTTAATGGGGGACGGAACTGAAGGCTTGCCAAGTTCTTCAATAGTAAAATCCAAATCGGCATTCATAAAAAACTCCTTTTATTTAACAGATACTACTTATTATACTACATTGCTTGAGTTTTGTAACCATGTATATTATACTAAAACTATATGAAATTTACTCCTGCAAATATGGGCAAATTCACCCCAAAAATACTGGTTTTTATTGTCGCCGGAATATTGGCTCTTATTTTTTTAGCAACCAGCGTTTTTATAGTCGACCAAACAGAGCAAGCCGTTATTACTCGTTTTGGCAAATATATCGGTACAAGAGAGCCCGGTCTCCATGTAAAACTCCCGTTCGGCATAGATCGTAACTATACAATCAGCGTAAAAACCGTACAAACCGAAGAATTCGGATACCGCACCACAAGCGGCGGAAGCAACCCCAAGTATGAGGATCGGTCGAACGAGTCCGTTATGCTTACGGGAGATTTGAATTTTATCAATGTTGAATGGATTATCCAGTACCGTATTGTCGATCCAAAGGCGTGGGTTTTTAACGTAGATGAACGCCGTAATACAATACGAGACGTTTCACGTTCGGCGATTAACACCCTTGTAGGCGACCGAGCGATTATGGACATTATGGGCATTGAGCGAAGCGCCATCGAAAACGAAGCCATGGTTATAATGAACGACAGGTTCAATGAATACGGGCTGGGCATCGGTGTAATCGCCGTAAAGTTCCAGAATGTTATTCCGCCGAAAGGAGTGCAGGAAGCTTTTGATGATGTAAACAAAGCGATGCAAGACCTTGAGCGGCTTATCAACGAAGGACAGCAAGCCTACAACGAAGAAATCCCCAAAGCAAGAGGCGAGGCCGAGAAAACAATCCAGATTGCTCAAGGATATGCGACAGAACGTGTAAATAAAGCAAACGGCGATGTCGCCCGTTTTAATTCGGTCTACGAAGAATACCGCCGATCTCCCGAAGTAACAAGACAGCGGCTCTACTATGAAATGGTGGAAGAAGTTTTTAAGGATGAAAAAAATACAACGCTTATCGACCGTAATTTGCAGAACTTCCTGCCCCTTTTGAACATGGGAGGAAGAAGATAATGAAAAAAATATCTACTATTATAATTGTTGTTCTTGTAGTCATTATCGGTATTGCTGTGGCAGGCCCGCTGTATATTATTAACGAGGGCGAACAGGCGGTAATTGTTCAGTTCGGAAGGATAACCGATGTTGTAACAAAGGCGGGGCTTAAAGCAAAAGTTCCTTTTATTGACGAGGTTATAAGATACCCCAAAAAAATTATGTCTTGGAACGGCGAGCCAAGAACAGTACCGACGGCGGAAAGGCAGTTTATTTTTGTCGATGTCGTAGCCCGCTGGCGCATTTCAGACCCAAAGAAATTTTATGAGTCGATAAACAAACTCGATATCGCTTATTCAAAACTTTCCGAAATTATTGATTCGGAAGTTCGAACCGTAATAGCCGAAAATCCTCTGCAGGAATCTGTCAGGAATTCAAATATTATTATGGAACGTTCTAACAACGAGGCGTTAAGAATAGGAGAAGGCATTGAGGTAGAGATTTTAAATTCTTCAAACCAATCGAATTCAAGTTATGATCCTATTACAAAGGGAAGGCGTCAGCTTGCCAAAGAAATACTCGCTCGTTCACAGCGTATGGTTCCCGAATACGGCATAGAGCTTATCGACGTTGTAACTCGGCAAATAAGCTATTCAGCCGAACTTACACCGAGCGTTTACGCCCGTATGATAAGGGAAAGAAACCAGATAGCGATGGCATTCCGTTCCGAAGGCGAAGGACGCAAAGCCGAGTGGCTGGGAAAAATGGACAACGAAAAGCGTTCTATTCTTTCCGCCGCCTACGCTCAAGCCCAGACAATTATGGGAAACGCCGATGCGAGAGCAACAAGAATTTACGCCGACGCATACAACAGGGACAGGCAGTTTTTTGATTACTGGAGAGCGATAGAATCATATCGACAGACCATGCCGAAGTTTGATAAAACGCTTACTACCGACATGGATTATTTCCGTTATCTTTATTCAACAAGATAAAGCTATACGTTGTTATAAAAGGTATAATTGTGAATCAGCGAATATTTATTGCAGAAGTCAACAATCAACCATCCTTATGTTTTGATACAGGACTTGATCCCCGTTCTTTCGCCCGAACAAAAATGTCTCAAAGTTTGATTGACCCCGGTTTTACCGTTAACCCCGGCGGCTCGCACGAAGAATGGAAAGTAACCGGAGTAAATGAACATGGCGGTTTTATGTGGGTCTTCGGTCCCCATGTACCGGGAAAAAGATTAGATTTACTTCTGGAAGAAATCGGTCCTATCTCGCAGTCACCCGCCTTAAAACAAGAAGCTTTGGAAGCCGTAATTTATTGGAGCAAGGCAAAAATGTTTCTCGGCGACGTGCGTTCCGCTTTAAATCCGGGCGCGGCGTTTGTTTCCAGCGAAGGCAATGTTTTTCTCGCTCCGGAACATATATCCACCCGCTGTCTTTTTATTGAAGGAAATAAACTTGATACTTACAACTGTCCCGATTTAATCGGCATGGATACAACCGCTTTTTGTACCGCCGTAATGTTATATAAAATACTGACAGGAAATCATCCCTACCCTACCGCCGATATTTATCAGGATATGAGAGAAGGCGTATTTCTTCCTATTCATATTGCCGCCCCCGGTCTTAATCCGCAGTTGGCGGAACTTATTCAAGCCGCTCTTTCACTTCCCGTTGAAAAGAAAAATACCTCTAAAAAAAGCGGAATTGATATTCTTTCAGGTATTCTTGAAATCTTAACCGGCAGGGGAAATAAATTCGCCGATGTTTCTTCATTATTTGAAACAATTTCTCCTGATAAAGCAAAACGTTTTGAAAAAGAAAAGAAAAATTATCTGTTTAGGATGAATACAATCATAAAAACAAAAAGGTATATATTGGACAACAAACCTTTTCTTCTCGGCATTGCGCTCGGAGTAGCGTTTATCTTTTTTATTTTATGCAACACAATAATAAATACTTCCAACAATCCGACAACTGAAGGAATGATGCCTGATACAGTTGTTGCCGTTTACTACGAAGCGTTCAGTTCATTAAATCTCTCGCTTATGGAAGCTTGCATCAAGGGAGCGGACAAAAAAGACATAAACGCCGTTGCGACTTTTTACGCGGTTCTAAAACAAAGACAAGCAATAGAAGGCGCAAAAGCTCCGTCAATTATTCAAGCGAGAGTCTGGAAAGAACTAGGAGGTCAGCTTCCCGACCCGAATGTTTTCGGCGTAACAGATTTAATTGTTAAACATATCGGCGGCGAGGAAGAAGACGGTCTTATTATTTACCAAGCTGATTATGATTTATGGTCGCCGTTTGATGACTTTGCAAGGAAACGCAGTGATATTCTTACGTTAAAGCGCGACAGAGGTAAACGCTGGAGAATTATTGAGCTATTAAGAACTGAGAATTAAAATTTATCTGTAAGAGTTCACACAAAAATCTCCTTTTCCCTCTTCTTTGTGTTCTTTGTGAGAATCTTTTCCTATAAATCCCCTTTAATCCAACCATTGATAATATACCGCGATAAAGAGCCTTCGGCGGGCAATTCGGGCAGGTCGTTTTTTGTGAACCATTTTGCGTCTTCTATTTCGTCTCCGTCGGGTGTTATCGTCCCCGATACATAGCGGGCTTTGAAACCAACCATCAAGGAACTTGGAAACGGCCACGGCTGGGATTTTATATAAACAATGTCTTTTACTTCGATGTCTACTTCTTCACGGATTTCCCTGACTACGGTTTCTTCCAAAGTTTCTCCCGCTTCGTTAAAACCGGAAATATGACTGTAAACTCTCGCCTTAAATCTCTTGTTATGTGCAAGCAGAATTCTGTTTTTATCGTCGGTAATAAGAACGATTACGGCGGGGCATATTCTTGGAAACTCTGTCCGTCCGCACTTGGGGCAAATTCTCTGCGCCTGCATTGGGACATCTTCGTTCTTCGCTCCGCAAGTTCCGCAGAAGCGGGAACTCCATCTCCATTGGGCGATATGGCAGGCTCGGACAATACGGTTGGCGTCGGTATTACCGATTCTGCCGCCCGATACGCTGAACATGGAGAGAATACTGCGGACGGGGATAGATTTCCAATTTTCGGGCAGAACGGCGGTTACGGGGACAGACACTACGGAAATGAGGTTTGAAGGGTTATCCAATTCGGGGATATCAAAAATATCGGTATTCTTAAAATATTTTGACAATTCAAATAAAAGACCTGCGTCAATTTGAGTATCCAAAGTATTAACAGGTAAAAGCAAAGAATCGCCCTGAATAAAAAACGCCCGTTTATCCAAATTCCGCTCCTGACTTATTATAGTAAAATAAATCTTGTTATTCAATAATTTATACTTTAATATAGAGGTAAGGAGAAGACTGTGGATAACGTAAATTATTTGGAAATATTGCCGTTAAGCAGTATTACAAAATACGCAAATGGTCATCCCAGCGACGGCGTTCCTTTTACAGGCTGTCCAAGAGTGCATCCGTCGGACAAAGGCAAATTAATTCTTGTAAAAGACCCTTTGGGAAATGAACCGAAAGTTTTGGAATTCAATTTAGAAGATATTTTGTTTGTGGAAGAAAATCCTTCCGCCGTAACGGAAGCGGGCGAAAGCGTTCCGATGGTCAAGCTCTGGGTAAAACGCGGAGCCGTCGGAGTAATTTTAGAGCCGTTTGAAGTCGCATGATTGAAACTCATGAATTTTCCAAGTTTGTCCGTCAGCCGCTATTTATGTCATCGCGGGAAGAAAACGTTTTATGCGAACTTTGCCCTAACAATTGCGTAATAAAAAGCGGTCATTTTGGCTCGTGCGGAGTTAGGGGAAACAAGGGCGGAAAGGGAATTATTCCTTTTTACGGATTTATTTCCGCCCTTGCGATTGATCCTATCGAAAAGAAACCTCTTTATCATTTTAAACCTCGCACAAAAATACTCTCACTCGGGTTTGCGGGCTGCAATTTACACTGCCCTTTTTGCCAGAACTGGCATATTTCCCAAAACACAGACATAAGCGGCAAATGGATGCAGCCCGGAGAAATAATTTCCGCCGCGCTAAAACAGGATACTCCGTCCATTGCTTACACATACTCGGAGCCTCTTGTTCACATTGAGTATGTTTTGGACTGCATGGTTCTTGCCCGCAAGCACGGAATAGCCAATGTGCTGGTAACGAACGGCTGTATCAAGCCGGAAGCCGCCGCCGAAATTTTAAAACTCACCGATGCCGCCAACGTGGACTTAAAAACTTTTTCGCAAGAAACATACAAAAAAACACTGAACGGCGATTTGCAAACCGTGATGGATTTTATCGCGCTTTGTCACAAGACGGGCGTTCATGTAGAAGTTACCACTCTTGTCGTGCCTGACTTAAATGACTCAAACGGCGAACTTAGCAAGGCGGCGGATTTTATCGCCAGTGTAAGCAAAGAAATCCCGTGGCACTTAACAGCCTATCACCCTGATTACCGCTGGAACGCTCCGCCTACGGACAAGGATTTTCTTTTGAACGCCGCCAAAGAAGCGGAGAAAAAGCTGACATTTGTGCATACGGGGAATATCGGCTTTATGCCTCTATGATACCAAACATAGCGGTTGAGCAAGACGGCAAATTGACATACTTAAAAAATTACATAATAATCAATTTATGTTTATAAAAACAATAAAAGCATTTATAACACTGCTTGTTTTTGTTCTTTTTGCGTGCGCGACTTCCGGCAATGAAAAACCGCCTCAGCAAAAACCTTCTCAAAAAACAAAAGATAAAACTTTTAAAGTATCCATTGAACAAAATAACAAAAATATAAATGAATCGAATGATATTTATACTCTGGAAGACAAGAAATTTAATATTTTGATAAACGATGTTGATGATAAAATAATAAATATTTTCGCTTACCATAACGATGAAATGTTCAGTAAGTATTCTTACCCTGTTGAATGTGAAAACACCGTTATTTTCAATCCGGCGACCGCTTTGATAGATAACGCGGATGAAAATAAGGAAATTACGTTAATGATAAATAAAGAAATGCAATATAATGTTATAACTCCCGAAAAAAGAATAACCAATGATAATACCGCTGTAATAAAAATTAAAAATATTGCGGACTATGAGGGTAAATATAACGGAACATTATATCTGACGATTTTTGTCGATTTAAATGACAATAACATTATAGAAAAGAATGAAGTAAAAAATATTTCTTTAGGTATAGAAAGAACGGCAAAAAGCGTTTTATTCGGAGATAAAATATATGTTTCCACAATTGAAAACCGCATAAAGGATATTAAAAATCTTGAATA
>JAITFK010000061.1 GCA_031281555.1 Treponema sp.
ATTACAAAAAGGACATATCTTCCTTTTTTTCTTTTTTTGATTTCATAGGCAAGATCGCGTTCTCCGATTTCATCGGTTTTTTCAATCTCGACTCCGTTGGCG
Source organism: Treponema sp. (assembly GCA_031281555.1). Lineage (GTDB taxonomy): Bacteria > Spirochaetota > Spirochaetia > Treponematales > Breznakiellaceae > WQXQ01. The sequence goes on from JAITFK010000061.1 coordinate 103, forward strand.
GCAAGATCGGCAATTAAGTGATCCCGTCCTGCCTTATGCTGGTCTTCTTCCATTGGAAAGATGACCGTTAACTCATAGCGGCGCATAATTCCTCCTTATGGCCATAGTCCGGTGTTATTAAAACACCGGAAAAGAGGTTTGGGGCTGCTTAAGAACTTTTGGTCCTTCTCGTAAACCCTAAAAAAATATTAGAAAAAAAACCAATTTATGTCAAGATACAGGGACAAAAAGATGTTTGTCATCTATTTTCGTTCTACTGCAATACATCGTTAAATTGACAAGAGTGAAATATATCTATATATTAGGGATGTTAAATTGTAACATTTTAACATATCCTAATTTAAACAACGTGAGTTTATATGAAAAAAACGCTTTTATTAATTATTTTTACAGGCATCGCATTTATTTATTTAAACGCGCAGACAAAAACTGAAAGAGAACTGCCTTTTTTGGGAACTTCGGCGCAAGCCGCCGAATGGCTCGAAGATCATGACACAATACTTCGTAAAACAGCAGGCGATTTCAGAAAAGTGATTGTATATTCAGGAAAAACTCAGGCTTCAGGAAGCGGCGTAAATATGCTGTTTTATGATTTCAGGGATTTATCAAAAAGTCAAATTGGTACAGTTTTGGAAATTATTGACAATGCTTCAGGGGATATTCTGTACATTGTTTGGACAGATGAAGACACCGGAAGTAAAGCTGTATTTTACAATGATAATGATAAAAAACAGCTTGATGTGAGTAATTCCGTAAGATTTTATAAATACGGCATGGGAAACGATACAAAAAAGTTTGTCAGAACAATTATTAAAGAATTGAAATCTCTTTTTAACTAAAGCTGCTAAATAAGCATTCCCCAATAAAAAGAATTTCAGGTTCAAGGACAAAACCTGTGGTTGTTTTTACTTTTTCGGAAACTTTATTCATAAGTGTACATATTTCAGCGGATGTCGCACCGCCTGTGTTAATTACGATATTGCCGTGAAACGGAGCAATTTGCGCTCCTCCTACAGAAAAACCCTTCATGCCAAGTTCGTCAATAATCTGCCCTGTTGGTTTGCCGAAATCACGGTTGTTTTTAAAAGCGGAACCGGCGCACGGAAAAAGATAATGTCCTTTCTCTTTTCTGTCACGTCTGTTTTTTTTCATCTCATCCAGAATACTGTCTTTATTTCCGGGCTGCAGTCTAAAGCACGATGAAAGTATCAAGCAGTCTTTTCCCTGAAACGGACTGCGTTTATATCCAAAATCTTCCTTGTCAGCCGCAACTCGTTTTATTTCAGGCATACCGCCCTGCGCGCATGCCGTAAAATCAAGGATTTCAGTCCAGACCAGCGTATCTATTATTTCTTTCCCATAACAGCGGGCATTCATATACACTGCGCCGCCGATTGTTCCGGGCATTCCCGCAAGAAATTCCATACCGGAAAGACAGTCGCCGACTGCGCAGTCAACGGCTTCATCAATGCTTGTTCCGCTGCGAAAAATAATTCCTTCTTCCGTTAAGGTTTTTCCTTTCCATTGGCTGGTATCAAGCACAATACCGCGAATTCCGTTATCTGAAACAACTATATTCGCGCCGCCGCCAAGAATAAAAACAGGAACTCCGGCAGTACGAGCCGAACATAAAAGAGAAGCGGAAAATTGCGGGAAATCATCTCCGTACGGACTGATCCAGCAATCAGCTGAACCGCCGACTTTAAATGTTGTAAATTCCGCCATTGGCTCGTTATAACGTATGTTAACAACACACTGACTGTTCTGTCTGCAATAATTTATTATTTCGTTAATTTTTTTTTTATTGTTTTTGTTCATTTGTTATTTCAATTCCAAGTTTTTCCGCTGTTCTTCCTGCTTTACGCGAAATACTTTCATTTTTATCTTTTATTATATCCGTTATCTCTGCGGAAAGACCGGACAAATTATTATTGGCAGCCATATCTAGTCCGTACGATTTTTCAATAATGGTTCCGCTCCTTAAAAAACGGCGTGTAATATTTTCAATATCCGTTTTATCGCCCGCAATGACAGTTTCACCAATTACCTTCAACAAACCGTTATAAAGAGCTGTTTGATTTTTTGTCTTTGCGTCATCTAGCTCAACAATAAGTTTTTTAAAATTTTTATCAGGTTCATTTTTCATAACCATTTCCGCGGTAATAATACGGACGCGATCAGAATTTTTCCGTTCGGTAAAAAGATTTTCCAAAACTGAGTTTGCCTCTTCATTGCCAATAGCGCCGAGAGCGCGGATAGCTTCATCCTTTACATTGGGAACTTCATCTCTTTCGGCGCGGAACTTTAAATAAGGAACCGCCTCCGCAAATTTACGATCGCGGCTTGCCTGCGCTGCGGCGATACGCGTACGGTAATATGAATCTCTGAACGCGTCCAGAATAGCTTTGTCTACTTCTTCTCCCGAAAACGGTCCTAGAGCGCCGACAGCGGCAGAACGTACATTCGGATCGTTTGTACTGACACAGACAAGTATAGCCTCAAGCCCTGAATTATCTCCTATTTTGGAAAGAGCATCTAACGCGGCAATTCGCAGAGGAATACGTTCATTGGTATCAGACACAATTTCCGTAAGCATGGGAACTCCCTTTAATGAACCGGTTGTACCTATAGCAGTTATTAATTCTCTTTTATTATCATCGCCGGGATCGCGGTATGTATAGAAATCTACGAGGAATTCCGCAGCTTCATCAGCCAACGCTTTGTCGTCTGAACTCGCTCGGCCAAGAGCGCGGAAAGCTGTACTGAAAAAACGCTTTTCTTCGCTATCTAAAAGCTCAATTATTACAGGGACTGCGTCCTGCGATTTAACACGTCCGAGATATTCAACAGCCGAATGTACAGTCTCGTTTGCTTCGTTCTCACGTTCAACAACCGCTTTTATCGCGCGCTCTTCAAGGCCGTTTTTTCCCCGTTCACCAAAGAAGGAAAACACGCCGTTCAGGATTTTCTGGTTTTTTGTGGTGTCTATCAAAGCGGCAAGTTCATCGTCAAGATAATCCGCTTTTTCATTTACAAGCGCTTGTATAAGGGAAACGATTTCTGTTTCAGTACCGTATTGAATTATCTCGCGGCGCGAGCTTTCAATATTCTGGGAATACGCGAAAACTCCGGTTAATAAAAAACACACAATATACTTAAACTTCATCATCTTCTCTGCCTATTATTTAAACATCATAAAACACAGAGAGTTTCAACCTGTCTTTGTTTTATAATTCGATAAATACTCTTTTTTAAATTCCATAAACCTGTCTTCCTGTATCGCGCGGCGGCAGTCAGCGACAAGCTCATTAATAAAATACAGGTTATGGTAACTTGCAAACATCGAACAAAGAATCTCACCTGTCTTGAAAAGGTGCCGTAAATAAGCGCGTGAGTATTCACTGCAAACTTTACAGCCGCACTCTTTATCTATCGGCGAAAAATCAAGCTTATTTTCGGCTTTTTTTATCGAAATAGGCCCCTGACGCGTATATACCCTGCCCGTCCGGCCTTCTCGGGTAAGCAAAACACAGTCAAACATATCTATACCTTGCTCAACCGCGCTCAAAATATACTCAGGCGTTCCAATTCCCATTACATAACGCGGTTTTTCCTCAGGTAAAAGAGCGGCAGTATAGGCCAAAGTTTCATTGAAAACTTCCTCAGGTTCTCCGACTGAAAGGCCCCCAATAGCTATACCCGGGGTACCGGATTCAATGCAAATCTCAGCGCTTATTTTACGCAGATCGAGGAAAAAATTACCCTGAACAATGCTGAAAAGACTGCCGTTATATCCGCCTGCCGTTATATCTTCCCATTTACTCTTTGCCCTTCCAAGCCATTCTGCCGTAACTGCAAGAGCTTTTTCGCTCTCCTTTCTTGACGCTCCCCAATGCGAGCAATAATCAAGCTGCATCTGTATATCGCTGCCAAGCAAACATTGAATCGCAACCGCTTTTTCAGGGCTTAAAAAGTGTTTTGACCCGTCAATATGCGACCGGAACCACGCTCCTTCAGTTTCAATTTTACGTAACGCAGAAAGCGAAAAAACCTGAAAGCCCCCCGAATCTGTCAATATATTGCGATCCCAGTTCATGAATTTGTGAAGGCCTCCGGCTTTTTCAATTACTTCTTCACCCGGTCTTAGGTAAAGATGATATGTATTGGAAAGAATCAGGTTAAAGCCTATATTTTTTAAATCATCTGCAGTGATCGCTTTTACTGTAGCGTTTGTCCCTACGGGCATAAAAACCGGAGTAGTTACATCGCCGTGAGGAAGATGTAAAATACCGGTTCTTGCTGCACATGCGTTGTCACGGCTTGTAATACTAAAAAACATAAACTATGTTTTCGCACTCCGAATCAAAAATATTCCAATAAAAATAAATAAAACAACCGGAAACCATGCTCCTATTATGGGAGGAATATAATTTAATCCCGCCATTGCCATACTAAGCATCTCCGATATATAATAAACAACCGCAATTGAAAGGCTCGTAAAAAGACTCATCAAAAGAATATTTTTTTTGAACCTGCCGCCCATAGATACGGAAAGTATCATAACAATAAACGATGTAGTTGAGAATGAATAACGATGATAATAATCCGCCTGCGCCTCATAATACGAAAGACCTGAGATACGCAGATCGTTTACCAAAAGTCCTGCCTGTTTTGCCGGAAGTTCCTTTACATTTACGGCGTTTCTCATGAACATATCAGGAGGCTCAATATATGAAGTATCATATGGCATCGGTTTTATGCGCAATATACCGTTTTCATATTGATAAATGACCGCGTTTTCGAATTCCCAGTAATTACCGTTCCATGCGGCAGAAGAAGCGCGGATCTGCGAAACATATTTGCCGCTTTCATTCCTTTCCAGGATAAATATGCCGTTTAACATCCGGTTATCATAATCAATATAATCTACCATATAAACCCGACGGTCGTTTCTGGTTTTAATAACAATATCATAGTCACTGCTTACAACAACCTGGTGTAATGCTATTTTTGAAAGCTCACTTTTTATTTTTAACGTAGGGATTACAACTATATCATCCAAATAGAATGAAAAAATTGAAGCGATAAGGCCTACAATAAAAAGGGAAAAACTGAACCTCCAGAACGGTATTCCGGAAGCAAACACGGTTGTAAGTTCGTTTCTTGAATAAAGATCACCCAGCGTATAGGCTGATGCGAAAAGCAAGGATAGCGGCATCGCATAGGAAATGCTTCTGGGTATGAAAAAAAAACTTATTTTCAGCATGGTTAATACAGGCACATCGTTATTCAGATAACGAACCAGATTTGAAAATAAATCAAGCAGGAGTAAAATAAACACAAACATGGAAATTGCTACAAAAAAAATAGGGTAAAATTGACGTAATAAATACCTGTCAAGCACATACCTTGCCTTAATCATCGCCGCACCTTAATTACAGCCAGTATAACGCCTGCAACAAAACATAAAATATTGGGAAGCCACATAGACCAGAAAGGAGGCGTTCCGACACGCAGCCCCATTGTCTGCCCTATAAAAAGCAGCGACCAGTATATAACGGCAATTATATTACCAAAAATAAAACCTACTGTCTGTCCGCTTTTTTTTGCCATTAAACCAAGAGAAACCGCCAGAAAAACAAAAAAGAACGCTCCGAAAGGAACTGCAAATTTTCTGTATAATTCAATTATATAAATGGTAAGGGAGCGATCTTCCATGATCAGCTTAAGTGACTGTAATTCCCGTCTGAAGCTGTTAATACTTGAATATTTTGTATTCCATGTATCCGATTCTGTACCCGCTCTCAGAACATTTTCCAGCGCAGCAGCCTGAATTGCAAACCTGCCCTTTCTGCTGTTAACCCGTTCTGCCAGCGCCGCTTTTTTTTCCTTTACCGCTATGTTAACGTCTCTTGAACTCATTTCCCTGGGACTTACGGACATTATTGCCTGAATAATGTCCTCATTGGAAACCTTGTACTGCAAAAATTCTGTTTGCGCATAATCGTAATCATCCCAGGCAACTTCCTTTGATGAATGAAAAAACGCTTCCTCAAGGTCAAGGCTGAGGCCCTCTTTCCCGCTGTCTTTTAATTCAGCTGTACCCGCCATTATTACACGGCGCTCTCCGCTTTCTGTTTTGTCAAGTATTATTACATTGCTGATCGCGTTACCTGAAACATCGCCTGTTATTATTATGGTATCTTTGAATCTCTTTACTGAATTGGCCTCAAGTTCCAGCGCCGGAATGGAAACAAGAATTTGCCTCCACAATTTGTTGAATTGAACAGTACCGGCAGGCAGCAGTATGTCATTAGTAATAAATGATAAAACAGAAACCATTATCCCTATCGCGATAGCGGGGTAAAAAACCGCCTTGTAAGAGAGACCTGATGAAAGCATTACAAGGATCTCGTTATCTGACGTAAGACGTCCTACGGTCATAAGCGTTCCGACAAGCGAAGCAAACGGCGCTGACGTAGCAATAATCATAGGCATTGAAAACAAAATTAAAAGAGCGACCTGTCCGAAAGGTACGTGTTTTGTAAGGATTTCCTGCGCCATTAAAAGTATTTGGTTTACAAAAAAAATAAAAAAGAAAAAGCAAAAACAAATAATAAAAGAAAAAAACATTTCAACAAATATGTACCTGAAAATCGTAATAGAGCTTGAGCGTTTGATCTCGAGAGGTTCAATGTTCTTTATTGTTTTAACTTCCATTGACCAATTAAACTCCGGTAGAACCAAAACCGGCGCTGCCCCGAACAGTTTCTTCAAGAACAGCGGTTTCCGTAAGCTGCACACGGCAGACAGGCGTTATTACAAACTGAGCTATCCTCTGTCCGTCCTTTATTACCGCATCCTGTGCGCTTAAATTGACAAGAATTATTTCTATATCCCCACGGTAATCCGAATCTATGGTACCAGGCGAATTTAAAACAGTAAGACCGAGGTTTATTGCCAAACCCGAGCGTGGACGCACCTGTCCTTCATATCCGTAAGGTATCTCCATTCTGAGGCCTGTAGGAATTTTTGCTCTGCCAAGCGGAGGAATTATTACGTCTGATTCAAGGAATGCCCGTAAATCCATTCCCGCGGCGCCTTCACTTTCATACTGCGGAAGCGTAATCCGCCGATGGGTTTTAAACACTTTAAGGTGCGCTTGTGCGCTCATGTTTATTTCCTGTTATTCGGACGATTATCTTTTCGTGCTTCCTTGTCATCAGATCCGTTGGGATCAATCGCATCAATATACGAAAGGTTAAGCCTTCCCATTTTATCAATCTCAAGCAGTTTTACGGGAATCTGCTGGCCTTCTTTTATTACATCTGTAACTTGGGCAATGCGCTGTCTTGAAAGTTTGCTGATATGTACAAGTCCTTCCTTGCCGGGAAGTATTTCTACAAACGCTCCGAAATCCATTATCCGCTTTACAACACCGTCATACACCCTGCCGACTTCCGGATCGGAAGCAATTCCCATAACTGCGATTTTCGCGTTTTCAGCGTCCTTTGTATTTTTACCGAAGATTGTAACAGTACCGTCATCTTCCGTATTGATCTTGACGGAATATTGTTCACATAACGCTTTTATGTTCTTTCCGCCGGGGCCTATGAGTGCGCCGATTTTATCAACATCAATCCGCAGAGTAACAATTTTAGGAGCGTATTCGCTGATTTGCCCGGCAGGTTTATCAATACATTGATTCATAACCGAAAGAATATGCATCCTTCCGCGTTTTGCCTGATCAAGGGCTTTACGCATAATCTCTGTACTGACACCTGAGATTTTTATGTCCATCTGGAAACCTGTTATTCCGTCCTTAGTGCCCGCAACCTTAAAGTCCATGTCTCCAAGATGATCTTCCTCGCCGAGAATGTCAGATAACACAGCGAATCTGTCGTCAGGGCCTGCTTTTCCTTCGGTAATAAGCCCCATAGCGATGCCTGCAACAGGCTTTTTCATCGGAATACCCGCATGAAGCATGGAAAGCGTGCCACCGCAGACAGACGCCATTGAAGATGAGCCGTTGGATTCCATAATTTCAGAAACTACGCGTATTGTATAAGGAAAATCATCTTTTGACGGGACCATTGCTTCAAGAGAGCGGCGCGCAAGATTTCCGTGACCTATTTCGCGGCGGCCTGTTCCTGTTCTGCCGACTTCGCCTACTGAATACGGAGGGAAATTGTAGTGCAGCATGAAGTTTTCTCTTTTATCGCCTTCTATGTCATCATAAACTTGTTCATCAAAAACAGTTCCCAGCGTTGTAACTACAAGCGCCTGTGTTTCACCCCGCGTAAAAAGAGCGGAACCGTGTGTACGCGGTAAAATATTAACCTCGCAGGTTATATTGCGGATATCCTCAAGAGAGCGTCCGTCTACGCGTTTTCCTTTGTCAAGAATTGCAGAACGCAGTATTTCATACTGCATATCTTCAAATAACACATTAAAAAGTTCTTTTTGCTTTTCATCTTCAAGCTGCGCGGCATATTGTGTTTCAAGCTCTGTTTTTACAATTTTAATACCGTCGTGCCTTTCATGTTTTGTCGGCAGGAAACAAACTTTTTCCAACTTTGAGAAGCCGGCTTTACGTATCGCGTCGGCGTTTTCCAGCGAATATGAAGGCACAACCAGCGGCAGTTTTTTCTTTCCCGCAAGCTCTCTTAGTTTTTCCTGAAGCGTACAAAATTCACGGATTACAGCATGGGCTTTGCCAAGCGCTTCGAGCATCAGTTCCTCGCTGACTTCATTTGCGCCGCCTTCTACCATTGTAATACCGTCTTTAGTTCCCGCAACAACTATTTCCAGCGTGGATTTTTCAATTTGTTCATAAGTAGGATTTACAATAAGCTCTCCGTTAACCTGACAGACTCTTACTCCGGCAATAGGTCCGTTAAACGGAATATCTGAAATATGAACAGCGGCGGATGATGCGATGATCGCCAAGATGTCAGGAGGATTAACCTGATCTGTTGAAAGAGTTGTCGGAATCAGCTGTATCTCACGGCCGAAACTTTTTTCAAAAAGCGGCCTCATCGGCCTGTCAATGAGGCGGGAGACCAGTATTTCCTTGTCCTTGGGACGGCTTTCCCTTTTTATAAAACCACCGGGAATTTTTCCAGCCGCATAGTATTTTTCATTGTATTCAACAGTAAGCGGTACATAGTTAAGACCTTCTAACGGTTCGGACGAAGAACAGACTGTGGCAATAACAGCTGATCCCGCATACTGAGCAAAAACAGAACCATTGGCCTGTTTCGCGATTCTTCCGGTTTCAAGAATCAAATCCTTGCCGGCAATTTGGAGTGTTACTTTTTGTGTCATTATTTACGCAGTCCCAGATCTTTTATAAGCTTGCGGTATCCTTCCAAATTGGTCCTTTGGATATATTTCAGCATTCTGCGGCGTTTGCCGACCAGAATTAATAGTCCGCGCTGACCTGATTTATCTTTCTTAAATTGCTTACAATGTTCTGTAAGCTGATTGATTCGTTCAGTAAGCAGGGCAATCTGAACTTCCGCCGCGCCTGTATCCCTATCGTTCTTTCCGAATTTGGTAACGATTGATGCCGCGCTTTCCTTTGTTAAAGCCATATATTTATCTCCTAATTAGGTACTTGTTAAAAAAAGCGAAATCTGTCAAAAAACGGACGGATCATTAAGCTTTTATATAATATTTTCAGGAATTCGCAAAAATGTCAACCGTTTATACTCCTTAGATTTTGGTTTGTAATATAAGGAATTACCTAATTCCTTATATTACAAACATTTATAATCGGAATTCTCTGACAATTTTAAATTGTCAGAGAATAATACACAGCTATATTTCCATTTCCCCGCGCTTTTCTCAATAATAGCGGAAAGTGACTCTTTTAAAAAAACTGCCGCGTTAAAATCAGGCGCAGAGGGCGTTGAAGACAGCGGTTTCCCGTCCAGAATTGGCTCAAGCGGTTTGCCGCAAGCGATTTTTTCAGCTTCAGAGGGAGAAATTTCAAACCAGGGAAGTCCCAAAGAGCCAATAACAGTTTTATCAATTGGTTTTAGGGATATTTCTTCATAATTGGTTGTTATGCATTGAGCGTCTTCCAGTTTAAAATCCGCCACTTGCGTACGTGTAAGCGCATAAAGATACGCCCTGCTTCCGGCAGCAAGAGCTATATCCCGCACAAGGGAACGGATATATGTGCCGCTTGAACAGTGAACGAAAATTTCCGCAAACGGAGGCTGCCATGAGCGTAAGTCCAGCCTGTAAATTGAAACCGGCCTTTCTTTCATTTCTACAGTTTTACCTGAACGGGCAAGAGAAGAAGCTCGTTCCCCGTTGATATGAATTGCCGAATAAGCGGGAGGCGACTGCATTATCCTGCCTGTAAATTTGACAAGAGCGCTTTCCACTTTTTCACGTGAGGGAAGCGGAGCTTCCGCAATTTTTTCACCTTCGGGATCCAGAGTATTCGTTTCTATGCCAAAGCAAATTCTGCCGATATACTGTTTGTCGCAATGAGAAAACCATGTGCTTAACCTAAGCGCCCTGCCCGCAAGAACTACAAGTAAACCCGACGCGAATTTATCCAAAGTGCCTGTATGACCTACTTTTCCCGTTGAAAGAGAGCGTTTTATGTCACCTAATGCTTTAAATGAAGTAACGCCGGCCTTTTTATTCAGCAGAATCAATCCCGATTTTTCCATTTGCGTTATTTACCTGTTCTTTTTCCGCCGCTGCTAATTCGTCAATTTTTTTTATCAAATCAAAGCTTTCGCCTATGCCTGTATCAGAATGAAAGCGCAATTTGGGAATTTTCCTGATGCGCATTGACAAGCCAAGCTGGGACTGAATAAACCCTGCCGCGCTTTGCAAGCCTTCGGTACCTTTCTCAGCATTCTTTCCGCGAATTTCAGAAACATAAACATCGGCATATGAAAGATCTTTTGACACGTCAACTTTTGTGATGGATATAAACGGATTAACCCTTTTATCTTTTATTCTTCCTTCCAGAACAAGGGAACTGATCTTTTCCTGAATTATCTGACCAAGCCTTTCGGTTCTGAATTGGGGCATAATCAGGAAGCGCTGAGTTTTCTGGCGATTTGTATGATTTCGATAACTTCAAAAATATCGCCTGTTTTAATATCGTCAAAGCCTTCAAGTCCGATACCGCATTCATAACCGGCTGATACTTCGCGTGCGTCATCTTTAAACCGCTTAAGGGAAGCGATTTTACCGGAATGTATAACAACCTGATCCCTTATTACATTAACGGTACAGCTTCTTTTTACAGTTCCGCTTTGCACATAACAACCGGCGATGGTGCCGACTTTCGGCACTTTAAATGTATTCCGTACCTCAACCTGGCCTACAACTTCTTCTTTTGTATCAGGTTTTAACATTCCTTCCATTGCCAGTTTTATTTCATCCACCGCCCTATAGATTACATTGTATTTCCTTATGTCCACCTTTTCCTGTTCGGCAAGCGTTTTTGCTTTCGGCAGGGGACGTACGTTAAAGCTGATAATTACCGCGTTAGACGCTATTGCAAGATCTACATCGCCTTCATTGACAGGCCCCGGAAGAGCCTGTATTACATGAAGCCTTATTTCTTTTGTTGATAATTTTTCAAGACTTGATTTCAACGCTTCAGCGGAGCCTTGAACGTCGGCTTTTATGATCACTTTCAATTCCTGTATTTCGCCGTCGCTTATCATGTCATGCAGGTTATCCATTGTAATTTTTTTGATGGTTTTCGCGTCTTCAAAACGTTTGAGTTCCTGACGTTTAGAAGAAAATTCCCTCGCTTTCTTTTCATCATTCACTACCTGCAGAGGATCTCCAGCGTTGGGAATACCTTCAAAACCGAGAACTTCAACGGGCATTGACGGCGTAGCTTTCTTGATTTTTTCTCCCTTGTCGTTGAGAATGGCGCGAACCTTACCGGGCCAAATACCCGCGACAAACGAATCGCCTATGGCAAGCGTTCCTTTTTCTATCATTACTGTCGCTACAATACCGGATCCGTGATCAACTTTCGCTTCAAGGACTTTTCCTTCAGCAGTGCGCTGAAAATTGGCTTTTAAATCAAGAATTTCCGCTTGCAGCAGAATCGCTTCTATCAACTTATCAATACCTGTTTTTTGCAGAGCGGATAATTCTACAAACATGGTCTGACCGCCCCAGTCTTCAGGCATTAACCCCAATTCCGAAAGCTGGCTTTTTACTCTGTCCGGGTTTGCCTCAGGTTTGTCAATTTTGTTAACCGCGACTATAATCGGTACTTTAGCTTCTTTCGCATGATTTATGGCTTCTATGGTTTGAGGCATCACTCCGTCGTCTGCCGCGACTACAAGAACAACTATATCTGTTATCTGCGCTCCGCGCGCTCTCATTCGAGTAAAAGCTTCATGGCCCGGAGTATCCAGAAAGGTGATCGCTCCGTGCGGCGTTTCTACCATATATGCGCCGATATGCTGAGTTATTCCGCCGAATTCACCGGAAACAACATCGGCCTTGCGGATTGCATCCAATAGTTTGGTTTTTCCGTGATCAACATGTCCCATAACGGTAACCACAGGAGGTCTTGGCAGTAATACGGCATTTTCGTCAGAAACAGTTTCAATTACCGTCTCGTCATAAAGACTGATAATTCTTACATCAGCTCCGAATTCTGCGGCAAGAATGGTTGCGGTATCCGCGTCAATCTGCTGATTTATTGTAACCATTAATCCCATTGTCATCAATTTTTGAATTAAATCCGACGCTTTAAGGTTCATTTTACGCGCCAATTCCGAAACAGATACAGTTTCCATTATGTCAATGGATTTCGGCACAGGATTGACAATATGCGTGATTTTTTTCTTTGTCTGGAGGAGTTTTTCCTCCATCTCAAGCTCTTTTTCCTTTCTGTTGTATACTGGTTTTTTGGTTATAAACTTACGCTTTGCCTGCGCTTTACCTTCAGGAAGCACTTCCGGCGCCGTAGCGCCCATATTCCCGCGTCCGCCGGGAGTACGTTGAAAATTACCGGCTCCCTGCTTGGCTCCGCCGGGTCTTGGAGTAAATCCCGGTTTCCCGCCCTGTACCGCAGGACGCTGTCCAAAGCCGGTTTTATTTTGACTGCCTTCATTATTCGGTTTATTACCGCTTCCTTTAAAAGGCGCACGCTGAGGACGTTGAGCTGAATGACCTCGATTACCGACAAGTTTTCCTCCTACCCTTCCGGCGGCTGCGGCAGGACGCTGAGCCATAGGAAATGAACTTATTCTGGAAGCGTCATTTCCTCCTGTATTTTCCGGTTTTTTAGTATTTTCTTTTTTACCGGGTTCTTCCTGATGACTATCAGATTTTTTATTGTGAACTCCTTTTGCGGAAGGAGAGCTGACAACAACCTTGTGCTGATTTTTCTTTGCATTCTGCGCAGTTGGTTTTTTCATTACAACTTTGACTTTGCGGCGCTCGCTCTCACCGGTTTTTGAAACAGGAATTTCTTCGTTTTGCGTATGTTTAATAAGCTGCGCTTTTGGTTTTTTTGTATTGTCAGATTCTTCCGCCATAATTTTCCTTTTTTATTCCTCTTCTTCGTATTCAAAACTCAGGCCAATACCGCAGCTTGGACAAGTAGCCATATCCACTGTGATTTTCGCGCCGCATTCAGGACATTCATATTCCTCCGGTTCAGGACTTTCATCGCTTTCATCCGTTCCGGTTTTTTCTTCCTGCGTTTCCTCATATTCTTCGTCTTCTTCGACAATTTCAACATATTCTTCGATAAGTTTGCGAAGATCATCAAATTCGGATGCGGTAACTCCTTTAGCTTCAAGTTCTTCCTTGCTTAACGCCAAGAAATCTTCAATGAAGTCTATACCGTTATCAAGCAGGGTTTTCGCAACACGTGCATCCACGCCCGGTAATTCGCTGATATGTGATATTTCATTATCGTAGGAATCCGTATCTCCGAAAAGCTGGGAAACCGCACGGCGGGATTCTGCCGCAATATCCATTTCCGAGAACTGTGTTTCTGTTTTTACATCAATGTTCCAGTCAACAAGTCTGTTGGCAAGACGCACATTAAGCCCCTGTTTTCCGATCGCTAGCGACAGCATTGAATCATTTACAACAGCAAGAGCCTGATGCTTGCCTTCGTCAAGAATTATAACATCACGCACTTCTGCGGGTGAAAGCGCATTTTTTATAAAACGGCGGGGATCGGGATCATATTTCAATATGTCGATCTTTTCGCCTTCCAGTTCCTTGATTACCGCCTGAATGCGCACACCTTTAAGACCGACACATGCGCCGACAGGATCAACATCTTCACGGTTAGAATATACCGCCAGTTTGGTACGGAACCCCGGCTCGCGGACAATTTTATGAATTTCTACCGTCTTGTCATAAATTTCAGGAATCTCAAGCTCAAAAATTGCGCGTACAAATTCCGTGTGCGTTCTTGAAAGCACGATATGAAGCCCTGATGAGTCTTTTTTTACCTCCGCGATAAGAGCTTTTATCCTGTCATTAACATGATACGTTTCTCTCGGAGACTGGTATTTTTTTGGCAGAATACCCTCTATTTTTCCCAAGTCAACATAGATATTTCCTTTATGTTCGCGTTGGTAATAACCGATTATTATTTCTCCTTCTTTATCCTTGAATTCGGAATAAAGACTGTCCTTTTGAATATCCCTGATAGTCTGGTGAGCTTTCTGTTTGGCGCTTTGCACGGCTATTCGATCAAACTGTTTGGGATCAATTTCCACAAGTATTTCATCGCCTACTTCGGCATCAGGATTTAATTCTCTGGCTTCATCCAGATCAATTTCGGTAACAGGATCATAAACACCGTCCTGTTCTACAATCTTTTTTTGAGCAAAAATAGAAACTTCCAGATTTTCATCGTCAAATTTAACAACTGCGTTTTCCGCGTTACCGAAACGGTGCTTGTATGCGGCAATCAGCGTATCCTCTATGGTCCGCAGTATCAGTTCTTCAGAGATTCCGCGATCCTGATGTAGCTGACGTATTGCCTGCGACATATCTGTTGCCAATTTATACCTCCTTAATAAAGAGTCTTGCTTACTTTATTCTTCAGCAAGTTTTGCTTTCGCGATAATATCAAAATCAAGCCTTAAGGCTCCTTTTTTTGTTTTTAAAACAATTCCTTTTTCATCAACAATTTCCAGAATCCCGGCTGTCCAGTCTGAAATATCAATACGGTAACACTGTACTCCCCTGCCCAAATAATGGGTAAATTCAACACCGTTTTTTATCAGTCTGTTTATACCGGGAGATGATACTTCAAGATAAATATCATTACCCGGAAAAGCCAATTCCAGTCTTGGTGTCATTGCCCGGTGCACTTTTGAACAGTCATCTGTACTTATAGATGTACCGTTATAAATAACAACCCTGACATGAACGCTCCCGCGATGCTTTGAAACAACCAATTCAACAAGCCGAAAGCTCAATCCTTTAAGAATTTCTTCCAATTGCGCCTTTAAAGAAGCTATTTCCTGTGTTTCAGCATCTTTTGCGGTATACCGCATCATTTTCCTTTTTAATACCCGGTTAATTACAAATTAAAAAATCGGATATTATAAAAAAAAGGGCTTTTTTGGAGCCCTTTTTTGAATGAAAAACTGTATTACCTATATAATATCGTTTTTTTCAAAAAGTGTCAATATAAAAACAGGAAATTTCAAGGAAAATACGCTTCTTTTGCAATTACGGCGGCTTCTTCAAATTCGCTGTGAAGCAAACACTCGGAAATAGCGCTAAGTTTGTCTCTGGTTGCCTTCGACCATGTTTTTTCTTTGATTTCCGCAAGAATTTCTTTGGCGGATTTTTTGTCAAATGACACACACGCTGTTTGAATAGCTGTTAATTTCTCCTGTAAAAAAGCGATATCCTCTGCGTTAATAATCGGAATTTCTTCAGCGAATTCTTCCTGAGGTTTTAATTTATCTATTACCTTACGAATTGAAACCAAAAAATCAGGGAGGCCTTTCAAAATCAAATTGATATTTTGATCACGCCCTGCCTGCTCCAGTTCCAAAGCTTCATCTGAAAGTCCGCTTTCACCGATATTCGCAAGCGAACTTTTCATTGCATGTATATTGATAATATATTTTAAAAGATCATCGGGATCATTAAAATTGTTTTTATAAATATTTTCCAGAATAGCGTATGCTTTTTCACCGTCACGTACAAAGAATTCCGCCAGCTGCGGATCTATGGCAAGATTGTGCCTGCCGGATGCATATAAAGTATTTTTTTGCCGCCGCGCTTCATCAAGAATTTCCGCAGACTGCTTGTCGCGTATTAATTTGTTTAAAACAACATTAAGCTGGCGGATATCAATTGGTTTAGAGATAAAATCGTCAAAGCCGTTATTAAGGAATAATTCCGCCTGTCCTGTAATTGCGTTAGCGGTTAACGCTACAATAAATCCTTTATAATCAAGGCTGCGGATAATTTTTGTAGCTTCTATACCGTCCATTTTCGGCATCATGTGATCCATGAAAATAACATCGTATTGGGCGCCATTTCGTATTTTATCAACTGCTTCAAACCCGCTCTCCGCAACATCAATCGATAAACCGTATGTAGCAAGAAGTCCGCGCGCCACATACAGATTCGTTTCAACATCGTCTACAACAAGGACTCTGCCATAAGGCATAAATTCCTGTTTTATCTGCAGCCTCCTCGTATTTGCCATATTTTTAAGGTTAAGTTTTTTTAAGTTATCCGCAAGTTCCTTTCCTATTTGATTAGCATCTGTATACTCCTGCGGCAGTTTAACGGTAAATACAGAACCTTTGCCAAGAGTGCTTTCTACAGTTATACTGCCATTCATAAGTTGTACTAAATTCCGCGTAATATTCATACCGAGACCCGTACCTTCGGTTTTCCGGTTTACATCAAGATTAAACCTGTTAAATTTGCTTCCAAGTTTATTTACCTGTTCCGATGTCATGCCTTGTCCTGTGTCGCTTACTCGAAAACAAAGCATAACGCCGGAATCTCCATCAACAGGTTCCGTAAACAACGACAGTTCAATAAGGCCTTCATTTGTATATTTAAATGCGTTGGAAAGAATATTGTTTAATATCTGCTTAATACGCAATTCATCTCCAATCATAAATACAGGCATATGTTCACTTACATCCAGTTTGAATTCTATAGGTTTACTTTCATAGCGGATAATATTTAACTTAACAATATCATAAATAAGGCTTGAGACCTCATATAGAGCATTATGAAGTTCAAGTTTACCGGCTTCAATTTTAGACAGATCAAGTATGTCGTTGATAATACCAAGCAGCAAGTCGCCTGAATTATAGATTCTTTCAAGTCCTTCTCTTACTGAAAGCGGTACGGAACTGTTCTGAAGCTGAATTTCCGTTATACCTAAAATTGCGTTCATCGGAGTACGGATTTCATGGCTCATTCTTGCCAGAAAATCGCTTTTTGCCCTGTTGCTTTCTTCCGCAATTTCCGCTCTTCGCATTTCCGCTATCATTGTGTTTAACTCTCTTAAATCCCTGATGTATCCTGCAACAACGTATACGCCCCTGAATTTAACGCGGACAAGAGAAACTTCCGTAGGTATTTGTTCGTCACTGTTATTCAGATATACCCAGTCAAAATTACAATAACCATCTGCAAACGCTTTGTTAATAAATTTGTAATATTTCTTTACTGATAATTCGCCGTCCGGCTGGTATTCGGGAAAGAATCTATTCACATTATCAATAAATTCATTTTTATGTTCCAACTCAAACAGCCTTACTATTTCCTGGTTACATTCAAGAATCTCGAATGTATTATCAATCATAAAGCAGCTAAGCGGCGTTGTATCAAGCAAAACCTGCGCACATTCATCTGATTCGCGTATTTTTGTAATCATGGATTTTACATCGCGCAAATCGCGTGTATATCCGCATACATTATATTCTTTTCTATATTTGACGCGAACAAGAGTAATTTCACACGGAATTAATTCGCCGCTTAATTTCCTGTGCAGCCATTCAAACTTCTGATAACCTTCATCAAATGTTTTTCTGATATACTCATAGGCTTTTTCCATCGAAAGCCTTCCATCCGGCTGGTATTCGGGAGAAAGCTCAAAAAATTTATCAATATATTCCTTTTTATCGGACACTTTAAACAAATTTACAGATTCCTGATTACAATCAATAATTTTTAAGTTACTGTTCCATAAGTTAGCGCATAACGGTAATGCGTCAAGCAAAACTTGAGTTTGTTCTTCCGCCTTTTTTTTCGCCAGCACAATTCTAAGCAGAATTGCGCTTAACCCTGCCGCAAAAATCAACGCAAGAACAATTAGAATATATGCTATTTTAACTACGCTCTTGTAATAATTTTGTGAATAAGCCAGTATTGCAAGGTACCAACCGTTGTCCAGATGCCGAATAAAAAGAACTGCCGGGTTGCCGTTATAATCCCTCGCTTTGCGCTCAGAAATATCTTTACCCTGCATTAACTCGTTTTGTATTGCCGCGCCGTCATTCATCAGGCTTAAATGTTTGCCTATGTACACCGGATTGGGATGCGCAATTACATTAAAATCTTTATCCAGCAGTATTCCGTAACTGTTTTCGGTAACGGATGTATCAACCGCGTATTCCCTGATCCTGTCAAGCAATATATCCATACAGATTATTCCCAACGGGTTTCCGCTATTATCAAAAATACGGCGTACAAATGCTACAGAGATTGAATTTGTATATATATCTATAAATGGTTGTGTAATGCCAATATTTCCCGCAGATTCAACAGCTGTTATATACCATGGACGGCTTTTTGGATCAAAATCATCAGGAGGCTTCCAGACAAATCCGGTACAAAATTTTTCATCAAAAACATCAAAAAAAGCGTAAACACCGGTTGTATATGACATCAATCTTGCGTCTTCA
>JAITFK010000073.1 GCA_031281555.1 Treponema sp.
GTTACCGTAGCCAAAACGATCATGTCGATGCTTTCCGCTATTTCCGCCGCAGCCCTGTCCCGCTCCGCCGGATCGCCGCCTGAGTAACCGGCCGCCATTGCCATAGCGTTTTTCGCCGCTTCTATGCCAAGATCACTGCAAGCGGTATTTTCATCTGCCAAATGCCGGTTCCCAATCCCTGTATGGCTCCTGATCCACTCATCGCTTGTATCAATTTGAGACGCCAATTCATCGTTACTGACCCTTTTGGGCGGTACATATCTCCCTGTTGATAAAACTTCAAATGCCATAGTTTCTATCATGACAAATTATTAAAATTTGTCATACTCCCAGTATTAACATTTTTCCTGACTCTGTCAAGATAATTTTTAGACCATAAAAATGTTTTTAAGTTGCAAAAGACGGAAGGCTGTAAAAGGTTTTAAAACAAACTACCGATGTTTCGTTCATTTTCTCAGGATTCTATCCACCCTGCGTAACAAATCGTCTTTATTGTATGGCTTTTTGATAAAGTCAACCACTCCAATTTCACGAGCGCGTTCTATATCTTTTAGATCATTTGAAGATGTGAAAAATGCCATTGGGGTATCGTGTAAACCGCTTATCGCTCTTATTCTTTCGTATGTACTCCATCCGTCCATATCCGGCATTACCAAGTCCAATAATATTAACTGGGGAACCAGTCCCTGGTAAAATAAGCCAAGAGCGTTTTTACCTGATTCAACGGTAGACACATCATATTCACCCTGTAATACAGCATTCACCATTTCAAGATGAATAACATCATCATCCACTACAAGGATTTTTTGTCTCTCGTTGCCGATAGTATCATTAAATTTTTCCGTCTCTTGTTTTAACGCCTCGAAGTTCCGGTTATTTTCCATACTCATGTCGTTTACATGGGTTACCGAAACATTTATCTGGTTAATGCCTTTCAATATCTCGTTCATGCTTTCAACCGTTTCTTTGCTGGTTTGTATGAAGCCATCTGTCTCTTTTACCAGAGACTCGCCTGATTCTGCCATGTTAAGAGAGCCTTCTTTAACCGAACAGGTTATTTCCCTCAGCCGGCTTACAGATTCCAGTATCTGTTTCCCGCCTGTTTCCTGTTCTTCCATTGCATGCAGGATGTTTTGCTCATGTACTGCGACTGTTTTTACGCTTGAGTCTATAGCGCCGAAACGATCCAACACGTCATTTGAAGATTTTGTGATATTGTCTATGGATGTTTTAATTTTTTTTAACACCGCCGCAGTGGTTTTTGACTGCTGCTCTGACGACTCGGCAAGTTTGCGAATTTCTCCTGCGACTACGGCAAAACCTTTGCCTGACTCTCCGGCATGGGCAGCTTCTATTGCCGCGTTCATTGAAAGTAAATTAGTCTCACTTGCGATATTTTCCATTACCGAATTTATTTTCAGAAGCCCTTCTGAATCATGCGCTATTTCCTGTATCTCCTGCGCTACTAACTCAAGTCTTTTTTTACCGTTCTCGGACGCTTTAGTTAAAATGTCTACATTCTTACTGTTTTCCTCCAGCGTTTGGGTTACAGAATGAATATTAGCTGTCATTTCTTCAATGGCAGAAGATGATATATTTACGCTGTCTGTTTGTTCTTCTATCATTCTTTTTAGACTGTCAATATTTCCTTTAATTTCCTCTACTGCTTTGCCTGCCTCTGCCGCTCCGCTTTCCTGTTTGATCATAAGGTTTTTCATACTGTCAAGATTAGATGTAATTTGCTGTACGGCTGTCGAAGTTTGGCTCATATTAACGGAAAGCTCAAAACTTGTATGGTTCAGCCCGTTGATTTTATATTTTATTGTTCCGACAAGATTCCTGATTTTTTCCATAGTAAGGTTAAAATAATGGGCAAGATTGCCTATTTCATCTTTTGAATTGATAGTTATGATTCGGGTAAGATCCCCCTCTCCTTCTGATATATCCTTAAGGGTATTCGCCACTTTTATAATTGGCTTGCTGATGGAAAGGGATAGAATCAATGCAGCCGACAAGGAAAGGACGATTGAAATACCCAATATCACCCGCGCTATAAATCTGGATTTCTGTACGGTGGAAAAATCATAATCTGCGGCCAGTAAACCTACAACTTTATTTCCGTTAGAAACAGGGTAAAAAGCGGATATAAACGTACCAAACTCATCAGTATATGGTTTTGGAGTAATAAGAAACTGACCGGTACTAAATGCTTCTTTGATAACAGGAATTTCATCAACTTCATAAATAGTGGAAATTTCCTCCCATGGATGATCCCATAAATCAGTATCCGTATCAAACACAAACCGGAAATTTTTACCTTCAGGAACCAGAAAATATATATAAGCCAGACCGAAGCTTTCCTGAGTGTTGTACATAGCGTTAGCTATGTTCCAGTATTCGGCTGTCCCTGCCTCTCCTTCACGTATCATACGATCAGGGTCTTCCAACTGCGGGTAACATCTTTCCATCATTTCCAGTATATGGCTCAAATTATTGCGGTATGTATTTTCTATATAATGCGCATAGGGAATATACATCAACAAAGAAATGACAAGCCCAACTGCGGTAAAAAATATCAAAAATTTCCATTTTAAGCTTTTCATTGTTCTATCCCCCTTATCGATCTTAATAATAAACATATAAAATATAAGTATAATATAAGAAATTCGAAGCCCGCAACCAAGTATTTTTTATTAGTCAGTATTCAACGGGGGAGAGTAATATAGCGTAGAAATTAATATTTTTTATATGATTTTTGGGATATCTTGCATTTTACTTTAAAAAACCGGAATTGTTGAAAACCAAGCACGACAAACGCATGAATAATATTTGTAGGACACCTACCAAACACATACTACAAAACATTGTTAAAGAGCCATGAGAATATCCAAATAACGCATAAAGTTCATGCTTATAATATAACGC
>JAITFK010000077.1 GCA_031281555.1 Treponema sp.
CTTCATATGTGGAACCCCAATCAGGAAACACCCGCAACCGAATGGGAAGCTCGTATTGATTACCTTTACAATGAAGGACAATTTACAATTGACACCGGGAAAGCGCAGGAAATTTGGGATGAGTTTCAGTCAATATTAATTGAACAATGTCCAATGATATACCTGATGCGTTCAAGGGGATTTTGGGCGCTTAACAACCGCTGGGATTTTACAAACGTGTATTACGATAATATAAACGGCGCTGAAACAAGTTTTATATACATCAAATAAAAGGAATGACAGATGAAATCTCCGAGAGAATTAAGCATTGACATTAATTTAATTGATTTGATTAACACTTTTGAGTTTTCCGACAGAATCATGACAGGGTTGAAACTTCTGCTTGCCAATGAAGAAATTCAGGCGGCGCAGGAATACGCGAACACAGTATCAATTGTAAGACTCGGTTATAATGATCACGGTCCTGTACACATGAGGACAGTAACGTACCTGTCGGTGCTTATGCTTGATCTTCTTAAAAAAGCCGGAATAAAAACAAGTCTTGAAGCCGACGGATGCGGAACTTATGAAGACAGCATCATAGCGGTAATCCTTGCGTCTATCCTTCATGATCTCGGCATGAGTATGGGACGGCAGAATCATGAATTACACAGTACGATTTTGGCTGTTCCGTTTATTGACAATATTCTTTCCCAGCTTTTCAAAGATGACTGGCATAAAAAAACAATGATACGCGCTGTTGCTATGGAAGCAATTGCGGGCCACATGGGCACTATAAGTATTACATCGCTTGAAGCGGGTATTGTTCAGGTTGCCGATGGATGCGACATGACCAAAGGCCGTGCACGTATTCCAATCTCGCTGCTGCATGCTCCGAGAGTTGGGCATATTCATCAATATTCAGCTAATTCAATTGAAGAAGTTAATATTGCCGAAGGCAAAGAAAAACCTATCCGCGTTGATGTGCATATGTCAAGCGAAGTCGGATTGTTTCAGGTAGAGGAAGTTCTTCTTCAAAAAATCGCGAACAGCACTGCCAAACAGCACATTGAACTTTACGCTTTTGTTACAGGTGAAGAAGTAAGAAGGTATCTGTAAGCAAGTTATGTCCGGTAATACTTTTGGGACAATCTTTAAAGTAACAACATTCGGAGAATCACACGGAGCGGCTATGGGTTGCGTCATAGACGGCTGCCCCGCAGGACTTGAACTTTCCGCTGCCGATATCGAAAAAGAATTAATCCGCCGCCGCCCGGGAAAAGCGTACGGCTCCAGAGACGAAGAAGACGAGCCTGAAATACTTTCAGGCGTTTATGAAGGCAAAACTTTGGGAAGCCCGATAGCAATTATTGTAAGAAATAGCAATCAAAAAAGCGACGATTATGATGAATTAAAAGACATTTACAGGCCGGGACACGCTGACTTTACCTGGCAAGCCAAGTACGGCTTCCGCGATCACCGAGGCGGCGGCAGGAGTTCAGGCAGAGAAACGCTTTGCCGTGTTGCCGCGGGCGCTGTCGCAAAAAAAATCCTGTCGTTATCGGGAATTAAAATTACAGCGTGGACATCTTCTGTCGCCGGAATACAAATGCCTTCTTTGGGAGAAGCCGGTTTTGATTTTGAAGAAATTGAACGCAATACGCTTCGTGTTCCGGAAAAAAACAACGCGCAAAAAGCGATGGCAAGAATTGAAGAACTTCGCAGCGAAGGCGACAGCGCGGGTGGCATAATTTCGTGCCTTGTTACGGGAGCAGCCGCAGGCCTCGGAGAGCCTGTTTTTGACAAACTGGATGCGCGTCTCGCCTCCGCCGTTTTGAGCATAGGAGCGTGCAAGGGTATTGAGTTCGGCGCTGGATTTGCCGCCGCCGGATTAAAAGGAAGCGAAAACAACGATATGCTTAGCGATAACGGAAAAATCACGGCAAATAACTGCGGCGGTATATTGGGCGGCATATCTTCGGGGCAGGATATTTTTTTTAAAGCTGCTTTCAAACCAACGCCGTCAATAAGCAAACCGCAGAAAGCTTTGGACAGTGAGGGAAGGATAAGAGAAATTGAAATTAAAGGACGTCATGATGTATGTATTGTTCCGCGCGCTGTTTCTGTAGTTGAAGCAATGACTGCTCTTGTACTTGCAGATTTTATTTTATTGGCGCGTGCCGCAAGGCTTTAATTCGGGAATTAAAGCCTTCAACATGCGCTGCTTCGCCGATGTATTTTTGTTATGTGACAATATGGGAACCTCTAAAAACTTAAGTTTTTAGAGGTTTTCTTAACCTATTTAACTCTTTCTGATGTAAAGCGGAATGGAGTTTATTTCCTTATCATCAATAAAAAGAACAAAGTTTACAAGACCCGGATTATTAAAGCGCAGATTTGAAACGCTGAAAACAAGATGTGAAACAGCCGAAGCGTTTCCGACTCCCCTTACTTCTACATTTCCGCTGATAGCGTCCATTGTTATTTCACCGCTAAGATCGTGCGTTTCAATTTTAAATTTGTGGTTTCCGAATTCCCAAATATCAAAACGAAGCCGGATCACTACGGATAACTGCGGATGGACACAGGGAAAATTACGGGAAATAATAGTATCGAAAGTTCCAACAATGGTTAATTTCCCGCCGTTTTCCTGGGCAAAATCACAAAATGTAAAAAGTTCTATTTTAATAATTACGCTCCGTTTCGCCCGTATTCACTTCTTTTATACAATCAAGATACGCTTTCTCAAGCTCCGAGACAAGATCATTTACCGCAGATTTTTTATTTTTTATATAATTTGAAAGACAGTTCGAAATATTAACAGGTGAAGCAGTCTGAATAATAACCTTGCGCGGCTGAATATTGATTCTGTCTTTAAAAGCGCCGCCCATGGTACGGCTGACAAAATCCCATAAATTTTGAACATATTCAACTTTTATATGAAGAGCAGTTTCCTCTGCCGGAACAGGACGGCGGAAATACCACGAAAAATCCGCAAGTTCCTGATGACGCGCAATATGCCACGCCTCCCCTGCGCCGAGATCCATAATGTTACGCTCAATTCCCGTCATTGAATCAAAGCTGTTTATTCCCGGCATAAAAATTCTGTCCCAGCAGTCATGGCGCACCTTATAAAGCCGCGTAAAAAAATCACCCTCAGCTTTAATTCCCAGCATTCGTTCTGCGGTTTCCAGAGCGGAATTTGTTACGTTTTCCAGCCGTCGTTCAAACGGAAGCGAATCATCTTTTTTAATGTTATAACGTATTTCGTTTTTCTCAAGAATATAATCTCTGCACATTTTAAGTCTTTTCTGAAAATTAAATTTTTCCGCTTCACGTGAAAAACCGCAAGTTTTTTCGATTTTTTTCAACAGTCTGTTCATTGCCGCTTTCCCGAAAGAATCATAACGAAAATGAATCGACACAGGTAAAATCTCAACATCGCATTTTTTTTCTTTTTCTTCCGGTATTTGCGATAATTGCTGCGCTGCCTGAAAACCAATACGAATAACGCCTGTTTCAAGACGCGGAATTGTATCTGTTGAATAAGAAACCTGCCCTTCCGGCGCAAGCGCAAGAGGATACGGCCCGTCTGTAACTGCTTTGTAAATCCTTTTCATGCCCTTTGAATCCATTTTTGTATGGTGTATCGGTATTGCTCCTATATTGGGCATAAAAAACCTGGCGATAGGGCCTCCCCAGCGGGCAACCTCATACCCGTACACAAAAATCGCGTGAGGATTACGCGCAAACTTCAAGCCTTTTTTCGCGGCAAGAGCTTTCAGCTTAAAAAGGAAAAACCACGCAAGAAGCTGGGGCTCTCTTCCGTCAGGATGACGAAACGCGATAATACAGCGGCTTTCTTTCGCCAAAGCCCGTTTGAACGCATCAAAGAGTATATCATCACCTTTAAGAACAATTCTCGCAAACCCAAAAAGAAAATAAATATAGGGTTTACTTATAATACTGACAATAAATAATATAAATTTTGAAATACCGGGTTCCGGCACTTTAACATCAGGCGAAGCTGTTATAACTGGTTTTTGGTATCTTTTATACATAAGAACCTGCCTGCGAATAACGTTCTAAAAAGCGCTTTATCCGTTCGCCCGAAGGGTTATCCAGTACATCTGAAGGAAAGCCGCTCTCAACAATAACGCCTTCATCCATAAAAATGATTTTTTTTGCGGCCTCACGCGCAAACTGCATCTCGTGTGTTACAATTATCATGGTTGTTTTCATTTCAGCTAAACTCCTGATTACCTTTAGTACCTCTCCTGTTAATTCAGGATCAAGGGCGGAAGTCGGCTCATCAAAACACAATATGTCAGGCTTAAGCGCCAAAGCCCTTGCAATGGCAACACGCTGCTGCTGTCCGCCGGACAACTGATGCGGATAAAAATCCTTCTTTGCGGAAAGGCCGGTTTTTTCCAATAACAACAATCCATCACGTTTAATTTCTTCCAGTATGTTTTTCTTATTCTTCTTGTAGTCCGCTGTTTTCTTTGCCGACAGCTCACGGGCAAGCGTGATATTTTCAAGAGCGGTGTATTGGGGAAAAAGATTAAATGACTGAAACACAAGCCCAAAATGGAGACGTTTTCGCTGTAAAACGGATTTCGCGTAATGCTCATGGTCATTTGCGTCAAATAAAGTTTCACCGCGGACGGCAATCCGTCCGGTGTCAGGCTTTTCCAAAAAATTCAGGCAGCGCAAAAGCGTTGTCTTGCCGCTTCCGGACGCTCCGATAATAGCAAGAACTTCGCCTTCGTTAAGTGAAAAACTTATGTTATTCAAAACTTCCGAGTGACCGAAGCGTTTTGAAATATTCTGTACTTCCAAAATTTCCATGCCCATTCCCTTACGCCCTGAAAAACTCAAGTTTTTTTTCTATGTATCCAAACAAAAGCGTAAGGATTCCCACAAACAAGAGATAAAAAGCTCCGGTGTAGAATAACGGCCAGATAATCGCCCTTGTCGCCGCAAAAGTTTCCGCAACTCTTATTATTTCTACAACCATAATTACACGGGCAAGAGCGGTGTCTTTTACCAGAGTGATAACTTCGTTTGACATCGGCGGTATGATTCGTTTTATAACCTGAAGAAGCACAATACGAAAAAAAATCTGATATTTTGACAGCCCAAGCACCTGCCCTGCTTCGTACTGACTGCGGGAAATACTTTCTATCCCGCCCCGGTAAATTTCGCTGAAGTAACAAGCGTAATTTATGGAAAAAGCAATGATAGCCGCGTTTATTCTTGAAGATATAGGAGCGCCGAAGATAAAGCCCGGTACATAAAAAACAATAAAAATCTGGAGCATCAGCGGAACACCCCGGATACTCCAGACAAAAATTTTAACAAGATAACGAAGCGGAGCAATTTTTGACATTGACCCGAATGAAATTAAAAGACCGAGAGGAAGGGCGAATAACAGTGTCAACGAAAAAATAAGACCTGTGGTTTGAAAACCCTGTAAAAGCCTTAACGTGACTGCCCAAAAATCCATATACCGGCATTACCCGCGGAAGTTTGTATCAAGAACAACAGAATCCACAAGTCCGTATTTTAT
>JAITFK010000083.1 GCA_031281555.1 Treponema sp.
GATCATAGGCTTTCGCAAGTTCAATAGAATTCATAACTTGAATATACTTTTTTAATAAAAACAATTCAACACTTGCAAAAATTAGGGTTTTCTGATATTTTATTAAAATGAGATATTTATTTCCTGACGACTACATGGCAGACCCTTCTGTTCATGTTTTTAAAGGTAAATTGTTTATTTACCCTTCCCACGACAGGGAAAGCGAGTTCGCCGAAAATGACAACGGCGATCATTTTGACATGAAGGATTACCATGCCTTTTCTTTGGAAGACGCCGATAACGGGCAGGTGAAAGATCACGGCGTAATTTTGGACGTTAAGGATATTCCTTGGGCAGGCAGACAATTATGGGACAGCGATGTGGCTTGCAAAAAAGGCAAATATTACCTGTATTTCTCGTTAAAAGATAAAAACGACATTTTCCGCCTAGGCGTCGCCGTCGCAAGCCGTCCCGAAGGACCGTTTAAGCCGCAGAACGACCCGATTCGAGGCAGTTACAGCATCGATCCTTGCGTATTTGAGGATAAAGGCGAATATTACATATATTTCGGCGGTATTTGGGGCGGTCAGCTTCAACGCTACAAGGACAACAAAGCTTTGGAAAGCGGAGGGACATTCCCGGCAAACGGCGAACCTGCCATTTGCCCCAGAGTGGCGAAATTAAGCGCCGATATGCTCCAGTTTGCCGAAGAGCCCCGTCCCGTTGTCATTCTTGGCAAAGACGGAAAACCGCTTACCCAAGGCGACACGGAAAAACGCTTTTTTGAAGCCTCATGGATGCACAAATACAACGGCAAATATTATTTCTCTTATTCAACGGGCGACACCCACCTTTTATGCTATGCCATAGGCGACAATCCCTACGGACCATTTACATATCATGGAGTTATATTGACGCCCGTAGTCGGTTGGACAACCCATCATTCTATTGCGGAGTACAAGGGCAAGTGGTATCTTTTCCACCATGACAGCGTTCCTTCAGGCGGCAAAACATGGCTTCGCAGTTTGAAAGTAACCGAGTTGAAATACAATTCTGACGGCACGATACAAACCATAAATGGCGGCGGAGGTTGAGATGCCGTTTGACAAAGAAAAAGCGAAACGCAACTTAAAAGAAATTCAGGAGAAATTTAATACCGACACCGATATTTCGCTCCTGCATGAATACCATAAACTGTATAAAAAAGAAATTTCGCTTTTTAAGCGTTCATGGGCAGCGGCGTGGCTTTTTATGTACTACGACAGAAGAGAGACGCCGAACCTGCGAACGGATTCTCGTGCTGACTCACGGATAGCGGAAAACAGGCAAAGACCGAGAGAAAAAACCGCGCCCGATGCCGTAGAGATAAATCTGCCGGAAGAAGAATCAAAAATGCTTTTTATCAGCATCGGTAAAAACCGCCGCCTGTTTCCCAGAGAAGTTATAACGCTTATCATGACAAAAACCTCAACCCCAAGAGAAGACATCGGCGTTATCCGCATATTGGACAATTATTCTTTTGTGCAGGTAAGAGACACAAAAGCCGAGGAAATTATCGCCGCTCTTACAGGACATAAATTCAGAGGCAGAACTTTGACCGTCAACTACGCCAAGCCGAAAAACAGCGAAGACGACAGTTCAAAATAGGAATTACGCTCTTCGTTTTATTATGAACACTGTCACGCCGCCTAACAACACCGCACCGCCGATAATGGCGAGCCACGTCCACAGCGGCATGAAACTTGCTTCATCGTTGTTTTGAGTAATCGCTTTTTTTTCAATGGCGGCTTCCGGCATTTTATCTTCTGCTTGAATAACATCGGTATCGGTTGATAATTCGGGTAGTGAGTAACTATCAGTACTTCCGTCCGCTCGCTTTGGAAATGATTTTATTTTAAAAACAGATTAACAGTATTCTCTTCAATAAACATTTTTAGTTCATTTAAGAACACTTGATCAACCTGTACAAAGGTATTTAGCTTATGCTTCATGTCTTCAATGTACACGTCCATATAATCCCCGTCTACGTATAAAATCATGTTAAAATATTCTTTATCTTTAATAATATCCCAATTAAAACTGTCCCGTATATGTTTTTCCCAGCTTTCCCATACAAACTTAACGGTTACATTATAGCCGTTGGCGGTTTTGCTTATGTTTTTTATAATAAATCTCGTATCTTCATTATAAATAATAGCAGAATTTGAAATAACAAATTCATAATACGGAAAAAATAAAAGAAAATTCTCGTACCATTCTGGTTCGTGTCCGTCGTGATGCATCCATAAGTGCGGATTATATTTCTGTACCCAGTAGGGCTCGAATAACAGTACAGTATTAGGATCCTGTGATTGAAGGACATCAATATAATATGAGGGAACCCATGTTTTTCTATTCGGACTGTTCAAATCGGAAATAAATGACGGAGTAAATGTGTCAGTTGTATTTACAGGAATAAGATCGGCGCAGTTAATTGTATAATCAATATTTTTATATGTAAAAGCACCTGTAATTATTACAATTCCATTAGTAGTTATATCTTTTACTATATATGGTCTTTCAATAGGGTACTTTACTCTTGTACCTTTTTTAATTTCAAAAACAGCATCTCGATTTAAATTCAGTTTTGAAATATCTCTATTATAAAGCATAGATTTTTTTATTGTTACAAATTCCAAATCTTCATCTTCACAAGAAAATAATGTTGAAAAAGAAATAATAATAATTAACAAAAAACTTTTTTTTGCTGTCATTCTAACCCCTTGGTATTTCTTTATATTTATATGTTTTAAGTTCAAAATGATATAACCTTAAAAAGATACAAAAACAGAAAAATAAAAATAATATTGACAATAACGCTTGTAAACATTAATACCCACGCAAGCAATTCCAGAGCGTATGCGCGTAACACAAAAGAATTGACAGGCTTGTCTGCCGGAACAGGTATAATTCCGAAGAAGGCAAGATCATAATCAGCTCTTAATTTTCTTGAATCCCATGAAAGTCTGCGGTAAAGAGAAGTAAATAAAATCCCCGGCGGAAGGAGCGGAAGGAGCGGAATAAAAACAGCGGATAAAGCGCAGATTACAGTCAGGCGGAAGGCGGGGCGTCCAAGGTAGGTTGCGGCGATATAAATCAGAGTAAGAGCGCCTATTGCGATTGATACGGGAGTAATACTGTTCCAATATTCATTGCGTGTTCTTGCCGCTCTGATAATAGCGCCCGTAAGTTCTGCGTCGGGGCAATCGTAGAAGATAACCATTAAAGGCAGTTCTTTTGTCGAGACAAAACTCAATCTGTCGTCCTTTGTTTTAATACTGCCGGCGATAAATACTTTCGCCCCCTCTGTTATTGTGGAAACACGATTCCAGCGGATTTCCTGCGGCGCTTCGGGAAAGCCTTCTCCGTCATGTATCGGCAAAAGGAAGCACTTGGTTTTAGCGATAGAGACAGGTATGCTCAAATTACCGCCTTTCACCCAAAGAGTATGCCCGTCCGTTATTGATTCAATTCCTCCGGAAAAACGAAAAATCCCCCCTTCGCCGTCCAATTTACGGTATTGGCTGTAGTCCAAAAGGGGACTTAAACGCAGAAAATTAAAGCGGTTTCTGAACCTTTTCCATTTATAGCGGTTAACAAAACCGCCCGTAATGGGAACAAGGGCGTACCATAAAATAACAATCAAAAATATGACTAGAAAAATTGACAATCTCGTGGTATTATCCCTCCATGGCAAAAGAAAAAATAATAAAATTGACAGTGGGTCCAATCGCCACCAATTGCTGGATTTACCCGCTTAACGACGGAACCGCCGCAATTATCGATCCGGGCGACGAAGCCGATCTAATTATTTCCACTTTGCTTAAATCACAGTTGAAACCCAAGTTTATTTTACTAACTCACGGACATTTTGACCATATCTGCGCCCTGCCGTATCTGGCGGCAACTTTTCGGGATAAAGTTAAAGTCGCCATACACAGCCATGACAGCGAGTACCTTGGTCCCGAAGCGCACAACGTTCACAAAGAAAGCATGAAAGCCGCCATCGGCGACACGTCATTGCTGGATATGAGTTGGAGCGAAATGCCCCCTGCGGATATTCTTCTTGAAGAAGGCAGTACAATCGGACCCTTTACCGTCCTTAGTCTTCCCGGACACACCCCGGGAAGTGTCGCCTTCTGGGACAAAGAAGCCGGAGTTCTTTTTTCAGGCGACACCCTATTCGCCGACGGCTACGGACGCACCGACCTCCCCGGCGGCGATTCAACCGCCATGGCTTCCAGCCTCCGCCGCCTTTTCGCGATGGACGAAAATATCGAAGTTTACCCTGGACACGGGAGCGCGACAACGATTGGGAGAGAGAAGTAGGGTGTTTTGAAGAGTATGCATAAAAACCCTTGACAATGCATATAAAAATGTATTATTATATGCATAGGAGATTATATGCGAACTACATTAGAACTGCCTGATACCCTTGTAAACGAAGCAATGTCTTTAACAAAAATTTCCACAAAAACAGAATTGATGAAATTCGCATTAAGTAATGTAATTCAACGTGAAAAAATAAAAGGAATAACAAACTATTTTGGAAAACTGGACTTGGACATTAATCTTGACAAGCTGAGAAAACGATGAATAATCTTGTAGATTCTTCCGCATGGATTGAATATTTCAGAGGAAATAAAAAATACTCATTTATAACAGACTTGATTAATACTAATACAATATGTACAAACGATATTATTCTATCGGAATTGCTTCCGTCAATTATCCACAAGAAAGAATTTGAATTGGCTGATTTATTGGACAATATTAATAAATATACGCTTGAAATTGATTGGCAGGAAATACGCAGTATACAGCTTCTTAACTTAAAACACGGAAATAATAACATAGGTATTTCAGATATTATTATCGCTCAAAATTGCATACAAAACGGGTTGAAACTGATTGTACATGACAAGCATTTTGAAGCAATGTCAAAATACACTCCCTTAGACACGCAGTCTGCGTGATAAATAAAATCTTTTGTTTTAACTTCCCTTTTTCGGCGTCAATTTAGTCATTTTCTACAATAATTTGTTAAATTTACACATATTGTCTGTCTGCTTTGTTTTTCGCTCATATTGACAATAATCTTAATTTAGTATACTGTATAAAAAATTGAATCAAATTAAGGAGGACTTGTTATGAAAATTGCAATTAATGGTTTTGGACGTATTGGACGTCTGGTATTCCAGGCTCTGGTAGGACAGGGATTACTGGGAAAAGACAAAATTGACGTAGTAGCGGTGGTTGATCTTTCCACTGATGCAAAGTACTTTGCCTATCAGTTAAAATACGACTCAACACAAGGTCAGATGAAAGCCGATATCGGCACTGACGGAGA
>JAITFK010000085.1 GCA_031281555.1 Treponema sp.
TTTTATATGCCTGCGGCGGGCAAAATGCCGCAAAGGAGTTTTTACATGAAAAAACTTTTATTGGTAATGCTGGTACCGGTTTTGGTATTGGGACTTTTCAGCTGCGGCAAGGTAATGGATGCCGAGGTAATGCCGTTTGAGATCCAGGGTACTTGGCAATGTGGAACCATTAATTTAGTTCTCGCAGGGAACGAGGCTACAGTCTACGATTCTGGTGATACTCTTAAACCGGCTACATACAGAGTTGAAGTAACGCCGACACTTGTACCTAAGCTAGATTCAGCTGCTGGTGTGGCGGCGGAAATATCAGTTGGAAACAGTAATCCGGGTACAATCAAATTTGTCGGTTTTAAAGATAAAAAAGCAGCTACGTTAGCTACTGTCAAATTTGAATATTATGATTCTGGTACTCCTGCTCTTGTACTTTATAACTTAGTGAGAGAGCCTGAGGCTGTTTCAATCCTCTTGCCGGCAGCAGATGATGTAGACCAAGCGATTATTGATGCCATTACTGCTGGGTCTTATGTTACTGTAACTACTACTTACACTAAATTAACAAGCTAATATTCAGTTTGGTTTTAATAAAAAGCAGGCTCCAGCAGCCTGCTTTTTTTTGGAGGAGATGGCAGCTATTTTACTTATCGCAACTATCCCCTCCACGCATACCCGTAATAAAACGTATTTTTGTAGTCTGACCACTTACCAAGCGGGCAGACGAGAAAATACAAGACTTGTGAAACAACTAACCTCGAACCGAAGGTTCGCGTTGTTGAACAAGTCTATTGTCATAATACACGAAAAATAATTAGAATTTTGAAAATTTACAAAATTTAAATTGTTTTACTATTGACAAAAATCATCATTTTTGCCAAAATATTTGTAATTGCGGAGATTTAATGAATTTTACAGTTAAGAAATATTTAAAGGTAAAAGAATTGGCCAATGATATTAAGTGTGCGTTAAATAGTTATAATAATCAGGTTATGTTTCATCTTATTAATAAAAAACTAACTCGCGGCGAATTGAAACAGTTTTTGGGCAAAACGCTCGATGACGACAATAACCGCGCGCTTGCATTTATAGGCGGTTCGCTTTGTAAAACCATGCGTAGTATTTTTACGCAGAAAAAGACCGGCGGCCCCCGGAAAACTTTATTTATAAATTTGTTGCTGGAATACGACAGGGAAGTCTATGGTAAATTACTTGCAGATATGAATACATAAACAGGGAATATTTCATGTGCAAATTTAAAAATAAAAACAACATAATAATAGATTGGTTAGAACAGAAATGGGCGTCTACGAAAGAATGGTTCGTAAATATGTGGCCGCCCCTGTTCGCATGGCTTGTGGGTATGTTTTTAGCATTTTTGCCATTAGGAAGCAAGCATCTAATATACAGAATGTTTGGAATTCCGGTAGGCGATATCTTTAATGATATAGAAATTCTGTACATTTGCGTAACCGCTTCTGCTGTATTTATATGCTATACTATACAGGGAAAATTCGAGAAAGGTAACAAAACTTTTATAATAATGGATGTGCTTATTATCATTATTGGAACAATATCCTATGCTATCTGTAAATGCGGCGAATCTATTTCTCAAAGATGGCCATTTATTGAAGTCCAAGGAATTGAGCAGATTTTGCCGGGATTTATAAAATTCTTCTTTATTACTGTAAGTGCGTTAAATATATTTGCTTATGCATTACTTCCAAAATTAAATTCACCGGCAAAAAATCAAAAAAGGAGTTGAAATATGAACTTAGGGACATTGATTTACCTGGTGTTTATAGTTACAGTTGCGGTATTTGCAAGCATATTGACAGGGCGCTATTTGTATAACAGAAAACATCCGGATTTCATTAATAAATTGGAATTTAAAAACATTCCAAGCCGTAAAGTCGCAAAGATTTTGATTACACAAGCGTATTTCGGCATTATCATTAGAGAAGATATTTTGAAAAATTCTGCTAGTGCTTTTGATGACGATGCGTATTTACGCTCTTTTATCTCTTTTTTAACCCCTGATAATGTTCGGGCGATTAAAAGCGTTTGTGCGGAGATGTTAGATGCATAATATTGATGCTTACAGCGATACTTGCGGATATCGGGAATTGATCGATGAATTCGGAAGGGAGAAAATCGAAAAAAGGCTTGAGGTGTTATTGGAAATGCTTAAGAATTTTATTAGCAAAAATAATTACGAGAACAAAGTAATAATCAATGAGCTGACTTTGATTCATTCGTTATTTGACTATTTTGCGGATATATCAAGATTAAAGTCTTTCCACCATATTGAAAAAGTTAACGAGGTTAAGATATTAGCATACGAATCTTACTGGTTTTTACGCCGCAAACCGCTGCAACAACTTGAAAACAATGAGGAGAGCTTGTATGTAAATGAGCAGTTTATATTAACAAGAATGCTTAAATTTTTATCGGATGAGAAGGATAAAGAGAATCTCCTGCTGCATGAAAAAAAAATGCGGTTTTTTAGAGATACTTTGTATTATTATATTAAATACAGAAATTTATCTCCGCAGGCTATAGAATTTTTCCTAATGTCTTTTATTGCCGGTGAAAAATATTATCAGGTATTGTTTGGTAATGCGGAAAATGTTAACGCGCAAGGCGTTTGATATATAGCCTTTAGGCGAGAAAATACATCGGACTAAAGTCCGCAGTCTGTCCGCAAAGTAACCGACTTTGCGGACAGACACTATATAATAAAATAGGGTGTGTAAAACCATCTTATATCCAAATAAAGCGTAAAAACAGTTATAGTCCTGCTGAAACTGTCGAATTTCTATCTGGATTATTGACAAAAATACCGTAAATCAATAGTATTCCTAAGTATAAAGTTATACGGATACGGCGTATCAAGGAAATGGTGTATCAGGGATACAGCGTATCAGGGATACAGCGTATCAGGGATACGGCGTATCAAGGATACGATGTTTCTGAACAAATACAAACAGCAATGGCGCTGTGGGTTTCTGCATGTTGACAGGAAACTGCAGCTTTTTTTTTGCGGAAAACTATTATAAAGGGAATAAATGTGAAAAAACTGATTAGCGGGAAAGTTAGGGAAGTATACGAAATTTCAAATGATAGACTGGTTATTGTTACAACTGACAGAATTTCGGCTTTTGATGTGATTTTACCGAAGCCTGTAACAAACAAAGGGAAGGTTTTAAACGCCGTTTCTCTGTTTTGGTTTGACTTTACAAAAGATATTATCCCAAATCATATTATATCAAGCAATCTTAAAGATATGCCTGATTATTTCCGGAAAGACGAGTTCGAGGAACGCACTGTTTTGGTGAAAAAACTGAAAATCCTGCCGTTTGAATTTATCGTCAGGGGATATATGTTCGGTAATATGTGGGCGGCTTATTCCAAAGGAGAGGAATTCTGCGGTCAGAAGATAAAGGAAGGCTATAAACTTGCGGAAAAACTCGATGCCCCGCTTTTCACTCCGTCAACAAAGGCCCATGTCGGGCATGATGAATATATCACTGTTAAATATGTCGCTGATACTATCGGAGCGGAACTTGCCGGTAAGATAGAAAAAGTCTGCTTCGAGCTTTATAAAGCCTGTTACAATTACGCTTACAGTAAGAATATTATTATCGCCGATACAAAATTTGAATTCGGCCTTGATGAAAATGATAATCTCTTTCTTGCGGATGAAGTCTTCACGCCTGATTCAAGCAGGTTTTGGAGTCTCGGCGATTACCAGGTGGGAGTTTCTCCAAAAAGTTACGATAAACAGCTTGTCAGGGACTGGCTCCTTAATAATAAAAAAGACGGCGAGATGCAATTTGACAATGTGCCTGACGATGTACTGAAAAAAACGTCAGAGATATATGCGGAATGTCTGAAAAAGATAACCGGATGATACTGACAGCGGTGTATTAGGAGAGGTGAAACGGTGAAAAGAGTTTATGTAAATGAAAAATGGTGTTTAGGATGCCATTTATGTGAATACTACTGCGCTTTTGCGGAATCAAGCGAAAGCGATATGGCGCGAGCGCTTAAAGGCATAAAAATAAATCCGAGAATCCGTATAGAAGAAAAAGACGGTATCAGCTTTGCCGTTTCCTGCCGGCACTGCAAGGAGCCGTTTTGCGTCAAAGGCTGCATTACCGGCGCTTTGACAATTAAAGACGGCGTAATTACGATTAACAGTGATAAATGTGTTAGCTGCTATACCTGCATTTTAAGCTGCCCGTACGGAGCGGTGTCCCCTTCAAACGACGGCGCAGTGCAAAAATGCGAGCTGTGTACCAGTACTGTTACCGGAACTCCCGCCTGCGTCAAGGGCTGCCCGAACAACGCGATTGTTTTTGAGGAAAGAGGGTGATGTGATGAAGTATGTTATTATCGGCAATTCAGCGGCAGGCGTAGGAGCGGTAGAAGGTATCCGTCAGGTTGACAAAAACGGAGAGATTACAGTTATCACCAACGAGCCGCACCATACCTATTCCCGTCCGCTTATTTCCTATCTCCTGCTTGGCAAGGTTACAGAGGATGGAATGAAATATCGTGGCGATAGTTTTTATACGGATAACAAATGCACATTGATGCGAAATACTACTGTAACCGGAATTGACGCAGCAGCCGGGAAGGTGATTTTACAGGACGGCAGTCGACTCCCCTACGACAAACTGCTTGTCGCCGCAGGTTCTTCGCCGTTTGTTCCCCCATTCGACGGGCTTGATACAGTAAAGGAACAATTTACTTTCATGAGCCTTGATGATGCGAAGAAGCTGGATTCGTGTCTTGAACAAAACAAGAAAGCGCTGATTATCGGCGCAGGACTTATCGGCTTGAAATGCGCGGAAGGTATTCATAAACGGGTAAAGCACATCACGGTGCTTGATCTTGCTCCTCGTATTTTATCCAGTATTCTTGATGATGACGGCGCAAAAATGGTTCAAAATCATCTGGAAAGCCAGGGCGTTGAATTCAAGCTTTCAGCTAACGTTAAAAAATTCAATAATAAAACGGCTGTTTTTGAAAACGGTGAAACGATAGATTTTGATATTCTTGTCCTTGCGGTAGGCGTGCGTCCCAATACCTCCCTCTTGAACGGGATAGCGAAAATTGAACGAGGTATCATCGTCAATGAAAAATCAGAAACCTCCGTTAAAAATATTTACGCTGCGGGTGACTGTACGCAAACGCTTGACGTATCAAGCGGGCAGAATAAAATCATGGCGCTTTTACCTAACGCTTATATGCAGGGCGAGGCCGCAGGAATCAATATGGCAAACGGCGATATAAGTTTCAGCAAGGCAATCCCCATGAATGCCATCGGTTTTTTCGGCCTTCATATTATTACGGCGGGCAATTACACAGGCGATGTATATTCGGAAAACGGCGGCGGCAATTATAAACGCCTGTTTTACAGCGATAATAAACTGAACGGTTATATCCTTATCGGCAATGTGGAAAAAGCCGGGATTTATACAAGCCTTATCCGGGAGCGTACGCCGCTTGACACCATTGACTTTGCGCTTGTCTGTGAAAAACCCGGGCTTATGGCGTTTACAAAAGAAGACAGAATGATTAAGTTAGGAGGCGCAGCATCATGATATTAGCGCAGAATTTTGATTTCAGGGAATTGAACAGACGGATAAAAAACGCCAAGGAAACCGTTTGTTACATAGACGATTGTTTTGGTCAAAGGTATATTGGCAGCGGTATGAGCGGCAAGCATCTCACTATAAAGGGAACGCCGGGTAACGCGCTGGGCGCTTATCTTGACGGCGGAGTCATTGAGGTGCACGGCAATGCGCAGGACGCTGTCGGAGATACAATGAACGACGGCAAAATCATCATTCACGGCAATGCCGGCGATGCGCTTGGCTACGCCATGAGAGGCGGCTGTATTTTTGTCCGGGGCGACGCAGGTTACAGAACCGGCATTCACATGAAGGAATACAAAGAAAAAAAACCGGTAATCGTTATCGGCGGCAAAGCGGGCAGTTTTCTGGGCGAGTATCTTGCCGGAGGGTTGATTGTAGTGCTGGGTATAGGTTCAGAGGATATTCCGGTCTGGTATTTTACGGGAACCGGTATGCACGGCGGAAAAATCTTTATAAGAACGGACAAAGAACTCACTTCGCTTCCGGCGCAGGTCGTTAAGGATATAGCAACTGACAATGATTTGCAGGAAATTGCGCCGTATGTTAGTGAGTTTGCCGAACATTTCAGCATGGACGCCAAACGGCTTTTGAAAGACAGATTCTATGTTCTAAGGCCTAATGCCAGAAATCCGTATAAACAGTTGTATACTGAAAATTAATTAAAGTCTTTTTATCCTGACATCCGCATCCGGTTATACGTTATCCGCATAGTACGCAATTCTATTTCCACTTTTCAAACGAGCTCAGCATATACGAACGGACATCAATACCGAAAACGTCGTTAAAAGTTTTGCTTTTAAGGACATCTTCGGTATTTCCGGCGGCGGCTATGGTTCCGTTATTCAACACAACCGCCGTATCGCCGAAGCGCCTTGCAAGGTTAAAGTCGTGAAATACGCCGATTAGGGTCTTATCGTTTTCCTTCACCCACGCTTTTAAAAAATCAAGCAGCTCAATTTGATGTTTCAAATCAAGATGATTAGCGGGCTCGTCAAGCAAAATTATCTGCGGTGTCTGCGCCAGCGTCCTCGCCAGAAAAACACGCTGTAGAGTGCCGCCTGAAAGCTCGTCAATCATCCGCTCCCTTATATCCCAAATATCCAGCTTCTTCAAAATATCTTCTGTAATTGCCTTGTCTTCCGCTGAAAGGTTTTTCATAAAACCCTGAGAGTATGCGAAGCGACCCATAGTAACAGTCTCGTAAACAGTGAAGGGAAAAAACACCTGCATACTCTGGCTCAGCATGGCGGTTTTTTTTGCGAACTCTCTGCGGGGAAATAACGCCGCATCCCTGCCTTCCAGCAGAACCTGCCCCCGGTAATCAATGATACGCTCTATTGATTTAAGCAGAGTGCTTTTCCCGCTGCTGTTCGGCCCCAGTATACAGAGACTCTCTCCCTTTTCCGCTTTAAAACTTATGTTGCGGATAACGTCAGTGCCGTTGTATCCCGCCGCCAGATTTTTAACTTCGATCATGACCGATTTATTCATTAAGATGTCCTGCGTCTTTTAAAGTAGACCCACGCAAAGAAAGGAGCGCCGATTAAAGCGGTAATTGCGCCTACGGGAAGTTCCGAAGGAGAGATAACTGTCCTTGCGATAAGGTCGGTCAATACCATTAATGAGCCGCCGAGTATAAAAGACATGGGGATTAAATACCTGTGCTGAGAACCGCTGATGCGGCGCGCCGCGTGAGGCGCTATAAGGTCTACAAAACCAATAACGCCGCAAAGAGCGACTGCCGCGCCTGTCAGTATTGCGCAAAGAGCAAGCAGTTTTATGCGCAGCGTTCCTGTTTCCACTCCGGAGGATTTTGCGTGATCATCGCCGAAACTTAAAATGTCCATTTCTCTTGTGTAAAGGAAAACCCCCACACATCCTGCCGCGAAAAACGGCAGCAGGAGATAAACATAAGTCCAGCCCCGCATAACAAAACTTCCCATTTGCCAAAGCGCAATGCGGCGAAGATCGTCCGAAAAGACGGCGCTTATCGTTGTTAAAATTGCGCTCAGGAAAAGCGAAAGCACCATACCGCACAGAATAATCGTGTTATTCGACATTGATCTGTCAATGCGCGACGAGAACGCGGTTACAAGGAAGACGGTCGCAAGCCCGAAGACAAAGCCCGTTAACGGCAGGGTAAAACCGCCGATAACGGGCAGCGTAATCCCGCTTATAATAATTATCCCCGCCCCGAGACTTGCGCCTGAAGAAACCCCCAAAATGTACGGAGAGGCAAGCGGGTTTCGCAGAATGGACTGACAGACAGCGCCGCTCACGGCAAGGCAGCCGCCCGCAAAAAAAGCGAGCAGTACGCGGGGCAGGCGCAAAAGCCACACAATCGAGACGTTTTTAGGGTCGATTG
The DNA here is from genome assembly GCA_031281555.1 of Treponema sp. GTDB lineage: Bacteria > Spirochaetota > Spirochaetia > Treponematales > Breznakiellaceae > WQXQ01. Next base: position 8,023 of record JAITFK010000085.1, read on the forward strand.
ACGGCGCAAGCGGAAGCCTGAATATCTTGTGCAGTATAATTAGAATTGTGTCCGCGGGGCTTATGCCTGAACTGCCGAGTGAAGATGCTGCGGCGATTATGAAAAGCGAAATAATCGCTCCGGCGGTAATTTTTTTTACACTACTCATTAAATTCAGGGTATACGGCTTTAGACATTTGTTTCAAGGCTAAAATAACACGTGTCGAAGGCCGTGATGAAGAATCGTTGTCTATTTGATAAATGCGGTTTTCCTTAACAGCGTTAATGTGATTAAAACCCGCTCTGCTCTTTATCTCTCCTATCGGGTCGTCAATGTAATTTACACTCGTAAGAATTACATCGGGGTTGCGCTCAATTATTGATTCCGCTCCGGGCATTACAAGCCAGTTGTCATTTTCAAAAATGTTACGTGCATTAATGGCGGAAATCATATCGTTAATAAAACTGTCTTTCCC
>JAITFK010000086.1 GCA_031281555.1 Treponema sp.
TTTTATATGCCTGCGGCGGGCAAAATGCCGCAAAGGAGTTTTTACATGAAAAAACTTTTATTGGTAATGCTGGTACCGGTTTTGGTATTGGGACTTTTCAGCTGCGGCAAGGTAATGGACGCCGACATGATGCCGTTTGAGTTGCAGGGTTCTTGGGTAGTATGGGATAGTACTGCTTCTGCTGATGGTAATATTGTATTGGTTCTCTCCGGAAATCAAGCTACAGTATATGATAAAAATAATTCTGATCCTTCGCTTACCACAGCTACATTTAGGGTTCAGGTAACACCAACGACAGTACCGAAATTTATTGATGGTGATACGGATAATGAAATATCAGAGGCTAATGGGAACCCCGGTAAAATCACGTTCTACGGCTTTGATGATAAAAAGAAGAAAGAAATAGCCCATGTCAGCTTTAAGTTGGCTCCTACATCTACTTCTGTTGTTGGTGATGTTAAAACTGATTTTGATAATATATATCTTTATAATTTAGTGAGGGACCTCTCCGCTAATAAATCTGTCCTCTTACCGACAGCAAAAGATATAGATGATCCTGAAACTAACTATACTGATGCTAGCGCGACAAAATACACTAGGTTAAGCACCTACTAATCTATTTGGTTTTAATAAAAAGCAGGCTCCAGCAGCCTGCTTTTTTTTGTTTTGTTAAGGAGGGGGGAATAAACGGCGGTTTCTTTCCCATTGCCGATTTCCGCCGGATATGTTAATTTATTTTGTATGAACGAATTACGGACTCATATTGTTGTTGATCCTGAAATACGTTTTGGTAAACCTTGTATAAAAGGGACTCGAATAACTGTAGGGGATATTCTGCAGTGGCTTTCAGGCGGAATGACTGAGCAGTAATTACAGGGTATCCACGTAAGAGCTGCGCTTGCTTTTGCAGCGGAAAGAGACGCAGTAACCAAAGTGATTGCGCATGAAACTGTTGCTTGATGCAAATCTTTCATGGCGTTTAATGTCTGTATTGTCTGAACATTTTAGCGGTTGGAAATATAGACAGAAAAACAGCAGGGAAAATATTATTGCAATCCAAATCATCTATTGTCGAATTGGAAAATAGCGATTATGGATTACTGGAAATTATTTAGTTTAACATATATGAGTTAAGAAACGAAGAAAATAATTCCTTTTTCACAGAAACCTCCGGAAAATGGACGAGCGGATGTTACTATTATACAACCAAATTATTAATTTCCTTAATACCGTTGCCAATTCCGTAAAATTTTATTTTCAGTTGTTCGCTTATACATTCGATAACGGCAAATGTCGCGCCTATTTTACTGCGAGGTCTTCCGACGCTGCCCGGGTTAACAAGCAGCAAGCCGCCCTCTTTTTTTAATAAAGGAACATGAGTGTGGCCGAACATTACAACATTGGCGTCATTACTGCGCCCTGCGGAAATAAGCGTGTGGTGTCCTCCGTACAAACCATGGCGATGACCATGGCAAATATAAAATCTGTAATCGCAGAAATCGAAAACGGCGCTGTCCTGTATTGAAGATTCGTAATCATTATTACCGCGTACAATCTTCCAATTACTGTAAAAACCTGTTACGTCCGCCGCGGGGCGCAGATCAGACGCTCCGTCACCGAGAAAAACGGCATCGCAGATTGTGTCGTTAGGCGGCATACGGTTTTTTGCCCAATTCATTATTGTTTTTAAAGCTGTTAGGCTGCCGTGTGTGTCGGAAATAACCAACATCTTTTTGCTGTCCATAATTAATTATACTAAAGTTTCCCGGATTTTTTTACGCTTAAATATTTATTGATAAGCGCTGTAGATATGTACTGAGGCGAAGTATCAAGAACAAGAAGACCTGAATGTTCCCATTTACGGTACAGACGGCGGCGGTTTGCAATGTACGCGAATGCCGAAGCTGTTTCCAGTATTTCATCGTCGGTTTTAAATTTTGAGGAGGCATCGGTGGAAGTGTAGGCTTTGGGAAAAGCCATATCTTCCGCTTCGTTTTCGCGGAAACTGACCAGTAAAAGCAAATGGCGTTTTTCGATTCGGGGAAGAATCCATGAAAGGGATTTGTCATCTTCTTCGCGGAAATTACTTATCAATACGATAAAACTGCGGCGGTGCAGGCGGCCAAGCGCGCTTTCAAGAGCCAGAAACGGTGAAGACGGAACAGGCTCGCTGTGCAGATCGTAAAGTTTGTTCATAAGCCCCGTATATGCGCTCATACCCTTGCGAGGCGGTATCCAGAGATCATGCGCGCCGTAACTTGCCGCGGCAACCGCGTCTCCGTGTTTTAAAGCTGTATATGAAAGCAGCAGCATTGCTTCCAATGCGCTGTCAAAGTAATGATCAGGCAGGCGGTAACCGGAATCAATAATCAATAAAATCTGCTGATCCTGTTCTTCCTGATAATTTCTGACGATAAGCTTCAGCCTGCCCATGCGGTAGTTGCGGCTTGTAGCGCGCCAGTCTATAAGACGGATTGAATCTCCTTCCTGATAATCGCGCAGGCTTTCAAATTCCAGCCCCTGTCCCCGTTTGCGAATCTGGCGGATTTCTCCTTTTTCAGGCTTTCCCTTAATCTCCTTACCCTGCGCCATTAGTTTAAAATTGGGGTACGTTCGTCCCCTGCTTGCAACATTATGCGTTATGCGCAATTGCCAGAACTGAATTGGAGAACCAAGCATGAATTCAAGACCTGAGAAAAACCACGTCCCGCGTTCGTTCGGCAGAAGGCTGTATTCAAAAATAAAAGTGTCATTTTTTTCAAGGTTTTTAATTTTCAGCTTTGCGGGAAATATGTTTGTACTCATTGTTTCGGGATAAAGATCAAAAAGCCTGATATTGGAAGGCAGAAGCGGTTTTCCGGCGCGGCGGATAAACAGTTTAACTTTTACATATTCACCCAGTGTAACGGAAGAGAGGATTTCCCTTTCCGC
>JAITFK010000140.1 GCA_031281555.1 Treponema sp.
AAAATATGTAAAAACCCAAGTATGGCACAAGCCTTAATCTGGGAATATGGAGGCGTTGATAATTTATTGTTTTTTGGGTTATTTATAGCGCTAATTGGCGCTTGTGGATAAAATGTTGATATTTTGAAAATTTATCCGGAAATAAAGGTTATAAATGAAGGTTATATAGCATTATGGCAGAAGTGGACTATAAAGAATTTTGGAACGAAACCTTAAACCAGCTGCGCTCTGAGCTAGGGGAAGAAGAGTTTAGCGGCTGGTTTACCGATATTAATTTCTTGCGCTCCGGTGAAAATACCATCACTGTAGGGTTTCCTTCCGGGTTCCACCGGGACAGGGTGAAAACCCGCTACCAGAACAGCATAAAAACAAAGTTGAAAGCCCTTGCGGGCAAGGATATAAGTCTGGAATTTGAGCTTATCCCGGGCGAGAAGGCGGCTGCCAGGCAAAAGTCGGAGGCAAAGGATGCCCACAACCGTTCCGGCGATGTTTCCGGCAGCCTGTCTACGAACACTTCCGCAAAAAATGCGGAATCCGCCAAAGAAAAACCAAAGAGAAAACAGCACTCCCAGATGAGGGATGACTATACATTTGAAAGGTACATTGTCGGGGAAAATAACAATTTCGCCCATAACGCCGCCTTTGCCATCAGCAGGAATCCTGGGACGGCATACAATCCATTCCTTATTTACGGCGGAGTAGGCCTTGGCAAAACCCACCTTATGCAGGCTATTGGCAACTATATACACGAAAATTCCGACCATAAGGTAATTTATGTCACTTCCGAGGATTTTATAAACGAGTTTATGCTGGCGATTCGGGAGAGAGAAACAGCCGCCTTTAAGAATAAATTCCGCTATACTGACGTGCTTTTAATTGACGATATTCAATTTTTTCAGGAAAAGGAACAAACTCAGGAGGAACTGTTCCATACCTTCAATGCCCTGCTTAACGCCAAAAAACAGCTTGTTTTTACCTGTGACCGTCCTCCGTCGGAACTTAAAAAGTTTTCCGAACGGCTAATTTCCCGGTTTGAAATGAGCCTTAAAGTTGATTTACAGCCTCCCCGATACGAAGTCCGCTGCGCCATCCTTAAATCCACTGCGGAAAACCGCGGCACTATCATTCCGGATGAAGTAATAGACTTAATAAGCAAAAATATATCATCGAATGTCAGGGATTTGATAAGCGCCTTGAAGACTTTAATCGCTTATATTGAATTAACGGGACAGCCTATAACCCTGGAAATAGCCCATAAAAAGCTGCGAGATGTTCTGGCTTCAACGCCAAATTTATCCATAGAAACGATCCAGAAAGCCGTAGCGGACGCTTATTCACTAAGCGTAAACGACCTAAAGGGAAAAAAACGAACCCAGAAAATAGTATACCCAAGACAATTGGCTATGTACATCTGCCGTGAAATGACTGATTTTTCAACTACAGAAATAGGAGAAGCTTTTGGAGGGAAGGACCACACTACTGTTATGCACTCCATTGAAAAAATCCAGGGCTTATTTATTACCGACCCGTCCCTCGATTCCACCATTGAAAGCCTAAAACGTACAATAAAAGAATTGAGCTTAAAGTAGAAAAACTGTTGATAACACAGTATAATCTGTGTATATTATAAGTACTTGCGGAAACTGTGGAAAAATACCATAATTTTCCATAGAATTATATAATAGTAAATATATATGCAGCAATGAATTAGCTTGGTTATACACATTTCCGGCTGCCTATTACTACTATATATATAATATAATAATAGAGGAGTAAAATATGAAATTTATCTGTGAACGGAACATCCTTCTTAAGGAAATATCCATAGCTCAGGAGATCATAGCGTCAAAAAATGTAATATCCATTTTGTCGAACATATATCTTGAAGCGGAAAATGATTCGCTGACAATAAGGGCTACCGATATGAAGGTTCATTTTGAGACTAAATTGCCGGTGACAGTATTGGAACCAGGACCCGCGACAGTGTTTGGGGATAAATTTTTTGGGATTATAAGTTCTTTTCCGGAAGGGGAAATGGAGTTTGAGTATAATGAAAATAAAGTAAAAATAAAAACATCGGTTAAAAAATCCAATTTCCAGCTTAAGAGTATTTCTTCTGAAAAATTTCCGGAATTTCCCTTATCAAACAAGGGGTATTTTGAGATACCCGTGAAAATTTTTAAAGAGATGATAAATCAGACAGTGTTTGCGGTATCCGATGATGAGACACGTTTTTTTATGAACGGTATTTTTTTTGAAAAGAAAGAGGAAAAGATAATAATGGTGGCAACGGATGGGCGCAGGCTTTCTTATATAGATAAAGACGTCAATAACATTGAAGATTTTAACGGAGTGATAATTCCTCCCAAAATTTTGAATATTATTACAAAAAGAGCCGGAGATGAAGGGCTTATCGGAATTTCCGTAATTGATAAAATGATTTTTGTCCGTTTTGGGTTTTATAATCTTGCCTCGGTATTGCTTGACGGACAGTTCCCCAACTACAGGAAAGTTATACCGGAAGATCATAAAAGTTCCTTTTATGTTGACAGGCTGGAAATACTAGATGCCCTTCGCCGGGTGTCGCAGGTTGTTGAACAGAAATCGCACCGGGTATATATAGGGCTTAAACCGGGAATAATGGAGATTTATTCCGAGGAAGGCGAAATTGGGGAAGGAAGGGAAGAAATTCCCTGTAAATATGACGGGGAAGAAGTATCATTCGCCCTTAACTATCAATACCTTGAAGAACCGTTTAAGGTGATGAGTTGTGAAGAAATATGCATTAATTTTACAGGGCCAAGCAAGGCAATAACCATAGTCCCGGTTCCAAAGACGGATTATTTCCACATTGTAATGCCCATGCAATCCTGATTGCGGCAGTCTTTGTCCGTGATAATTTCTTCATTACGAACCGCGGCATTCCGTAATTTATCGGATGCTGTTGTAGAAACCGCGGCGAAAAATATTTTTCTTGTAGGAGAAAACGGTCAGGGCAAGACAAATTTTTTGGAGGCCCTTTATTTCTGCTCCTACGCTTCGTCCTTTCGCAGGGCGCGTGACAGCGATATTGCCCAAAATGAGAAAAAAGATTTTTCCGCTTCGATTACAACGGCAAAGCCCGCGAGCGGGCAGCCCGTGGAGAAAAGCACCCTCGGCGATGTTCTTGTTAAATTCGAAAAAAGCAAAAAATCTGTTTTCATTGACGGGAAAAAAAAGGAAGACCGTAAAGAGCTTCTTTCGGTTGTTCCCTGTGTCGTGTTCTGCCATGAGGATATGGAATTTGTAGCCGGCAGCCCGGAACGATGCCGCTGGTTTTTTGATCAGGCGCTCAGCCTGTATGATCTCGTTTATCTGGATGATCTTCGCGGCTACCGCAGGGTGTTAAAATCACGCAACAGCGTATTGCGGGATAACAGGCAGGGGCATAACGGCAGCCTGGAACCGCTGCTTGACGCTCTGGACCAGCAGGCCGCATTGTATGGGGTTAGACTCATGGAAAAGAGGGAAACGGCGGCGCAGCTTTTCTCCGGGGTTTTCTCGCAGCTTTTTGAACAAGTCGCCAACATTACAGGAATGGCGGTATTGTACAATCCCTCGTGGAAGGCTTGTTGTGTTGACGAAGCCATCGCGCTGCTGCGGAAACGGCGGACCGCCGATCTGGCGGCGGGGATTTCGCTTTCCGGCCCCCATCGCGATCGCTATGTTTTTACCCTTGATGGCAGGGACTTTGCCGGAAACGCCTCGACAGGGCAGCGCCGTCTTTTAGCCCTGCTTCTGCGGGTCGCCCAGGCCCGCCGTTACCGTGAGACGACCGGCGGAAACCCCATCCTGCTGCTGGACGACGTGCTGCTGGAAATGGACGGCGAAAAACGCCGCCGTTTTCTTGCCGCGCTGCCGGACTATAATCAGGCGTTTTATACTTTTTTGCCGGAAGAGCCTTTTCAGCATTACCGGACCGGGGATACTTTGGTATACTATGTCAAACAGGGGCGGATTGAGTCGGAGAAGCAATGAAGCGCGTTGGGGATTTGATCTCATCAATTTTTGACGAAAAATTTGTTGAAAAAACCAAGGGTTACTCCAAACTTTTTGACTGTTGGGAAGACCTTATGGTAAAGAACGGCATTGCCGCGGCCGCGGGTCATTCATGGATAAAAAACGCGGAAAAGGGTCTGGTCTGGATTGAAGTGGATCACCCGGGCTGGAAGCAGATCCTACAGACCAAGGAAAGCAAACTGTTGCATGATTTTAAATACCGTTTTCCGGACATGGGCATTTCTGGCATATCGATTTTTTTGTGTAAACCGGGAACAGGGAATAGGGAAGAGAGCAGGGAGCAGACGCCAACAAAGTTGGCGCGAGAAGGGAAAAGAGAAGAGAGTGCTGCCGCCAGCCCTGCTGTTGAAACAGGTGGTGATAAGTACGGCGCGATTAAGGACGAGGCGTTAAGAGCGCTTCTTGTTAGACTGGAAAAACGTATAGCCGAAAGAGACAAAGAACAATGAAGCAAGGAGCAAAGCAAGAGAGTTTTTCTTAACACTGCTCACTACTCACTGCTAACTGCTACCTGCTACCTGTAGTTCATAGGTTTCGTCGTACTTGACTATTTCCGCGTTGGCATACCCTTGTTCGGCAAGGTATTTTTTTAACGCAGCTTGCGCTTTCTTTTCGCCGTGAACCATTAAAATTCCCTTTAGGCGCGATTTATCCAACTCGTTGAGCCATTCTACCGTTTCCACATAATCCGCATGGGCGCTGAACGCGTTTATCTCCTCGACATGGGCTTTTAGCTTGAGCCACATCCCGTGGATCTTTACTTCGCCTTCGCGGTTGCGTATTCTGCGGCCAAGGGTGTTTTCCGCCATGTAGCCTACGAGAAGAATGGTTGTGTTGGGATCCTGTATGCTGTGGATCAGGTGGTGCTGGATGCGGCCGGCCTCGCACATCCCGTCCGCGGAGATGATGATAAGGGGACCTTTTTCGTCGTTCAGGGCCTTGGATTCCTGGACACTGGTAGTAAAGTGGAGATTGTTAAAACCAAAAGGGTTTTTATGGTGCCTGATAAAGGCTTTTTTTATTTCCTCGTCGTAACATTCGGGGTGTACCTGGAAAATCGTCGTCGCGTTAGTCGCCATTGGGGAATCTACATAGATCGGGATTTCCGGTATTATCCCGTCATCAACAAGCAGGTGGAAATAATACACCAGTTCCTGCGTGCGCTCAATGGCAAATGAGGGGATGATAATTCTTCCCTTGGTCTCCACTGCGCGTTTTGCCAGCTCCGCGAGTTTTTCGGTGGCGTCACTGGTTTTGTCATGGCGGCGGTCGCCGTAGGTGCTTTCCAGAATAATGTAGTCCGGGGCGGGATACGGAAACGAGGGGTTGCGGATAATAGGCTTGCCCTTGCGGCCAAGATCGCCTGAAGCAAGAATACGCAGCTCCTTGTCGCCCCGCTTAAGCGTTATATACGCCATCGCCGAGCCGAGTATATGCCCCGCGTCAAAAAACTCCAGCGTTGCCCCGTCGCCGATGGATATCGGCCTGTTATACGGTACCCCTACTGTCTGGCTTGTCGCTGCTATCGCGTCAATTTCCGTATAAAGGGGAGCCCAGTCAAATTTTTCGCCTTTTTTATTGGCTTCTTTACGCAGATACTCCGCGTCATTGGCCTGTATATGAGCCGAATCCATCATGATAAGGCTTGCGATATCCCTGCTTGCGGGGGTTGCGTAAATATTGCCCTTGTAGCCTCTCTTCACCAGTAATGGCAGCAATCCGCAATGGTCAAGGTGTCCATGCGTCAGGATTACGCTTTTGATACGGTCGGCTTCAATGCCGAAATTCCGGTTTTTCCTGTCGGCATCCGCGCGGGACCCTTGAAAAGACCCGCAGTCGATAAGATAGCTTTCCCCGTCAAATTCGATAACGTGCTTGGAGCCCGTTACTTCTTCCGCGGCGCCAAGTGAGTAAAAATGTACGTTCATGGGGTTAAGTATATGGAAGAAGGGGACTGGGGTCTAGGGGCTGGGGACTGGGATTGAATTCTGGACCTGACACCGTTGGATTATCGGGCTTAATTATTGTTTTTTGAATACTAACTCTCCGCTAGTCATATTGATAGTTAGGTTGTTTCCATCAAGTTTTCCTGTCATTGCATCACCAGTATCTAGTTTGAAATTTACGGTACCGCCGGAAACAGAATATGTTTCTTTTTGAGCGCTGCTTCCGCCAGAACAAATTGCCTGAAAAGCACAATTAGGGATATTGAATATTAATACAAATGAAAATGCGGAAATTAATACTTTATTTGGGGATATTTTGAGTAATTTTTCTTCCTCTAGCGGGCATACATTACATTTGCAATTGTCGTGTAGCTTCTCAACTAATTGTCAAATAATTAAAATAATGACATAATTGACCCATGTCCAATGGGCATCTTATTTGTCTGAACTGTTCCAGAAGCTAAGAGGAGAAGAAACGAGGTAAGGGAGGAAGGATTGAAAAACAACAAGAAAGTAATCTTATTATTAATATATTCAAAAGAGCTGTCATTATTCGAAGTTCCTTGTTCCTTTTGCTTTATTATTATATGAACAAAACGAGTAATACTGAAATTTTTATTGAACTTGTTGACAGCGAAAAATCGGAGATACCTATATCTACTAAATTTGACGATGAATATTACAATAGACTATATACATATTATGGGATTATTAATAATTCAAATATTCATGGAATCAATGAAATAAAAGAAATAATTAAAGGGCAAATGAGAATTCTACTCGAAAACAATGACAATGATTTTATTGTTTTTAAAGATTTGATGAATATTAAAAAGCAGATTATATGGCAACATATAGTGTTTTCAATGGCATTAGAACCTTATTATAGCATTTTATCTTTTATATGGGATGCATTTCGTGATATTCAACGAATAAAACCCTTGAATTTTGCAGTAGACTGGAAGAGTATTATTAAATTAGCAAAAGAATATCTTGAAATTAATGAAACCCCATATAAAAGTTCCGATTTAATGCTTACTGAAAATCGTATTTTTGAAACCGGAACCGCCATTAAATATTTTATTGATAAATACCAACTCTCAATATCGTTTAATGATGGTTATATTGATCTGATTGAGGAAAAAGAGATTATAATTTATAAAAAAATTGAAAGCATAATAAAAAACATTGGCGGAATAAATATTATTTCATGTCTTCTGTTTGTTAACCAAAACAGATACAATTTTGAGCAACAGCGTTTTCATTTTTTCAAGAATTTATCTGATACGGAATATATTAAGTCGGATATTCCAATTGGTTATTTGATAAACATCAGCCTAAAATATTTAAGAAACAATATTGAAATTGTACATGAACATATATATAAAGACATGGAGGAACTGTTTGATATAACAAGAAATTATTGCGCATTATATGATGTTCAAAGTTATAACGCATGGGAAGACATTTTTATATCACATGAAAATTTACCGTACAAATTGCATGAATTAGTATTATATGATACAATGTTTACTATAAATCAATTTAATCCATATAATCTCAGAAATCTTTTAAAATATTTGTTTTCTTTTGTTAATTCTCAAGCAGTCGGATTTGACATTAATTATTATATAGATTTTGTATCTGATATAATTGAAAATTGTATAGGTAATTTTAAACCATTTATATTGAACAAAAAAGAATTCTATAAAAATTATCAAGGATTATTAACGACAAAGATAGACAGAATATTTGATACATTTTCTTATAATTATTATGAAATAAATAAAGAATACAAGTTTCCAGCAGATTACAGTGAATGCAATGCTATGTTTAGACCATTTGTAAATATTGGCTCTAACAAATTATTTTTTTTAAATTCATCGATTTGTGCAATGAGTGCATATGAATCGCTTTCAGATAGATTAAGAAACAGCGTAGATAATTTAGAAGAAAAAATAGGCTTTCAATTTGAAAAATATGTTAAACATTTACTTTCGAAAAAAAAAATATCTTTCCAGTCAGGAAAATATAAAAATGGAGATGGCGAGTGTGATATTATTGTAGAGTCAAATAAGAAAATACTTTTTATTGAAATAAAAAAGAAGGCATTAACCAGAGCAGCTAAGTCAGGAAATGATGTTCAAATATTTATAGATTTGTCAAAAAGCTTATTGGATTCATCAATTCAACTAAATCACCATGAGATTATTTTACATGATAATAATAAATTGGAATTAGAAAAATATACACTACAATTAAACGGACGCGATATTGAAAAGATGACATTAGTTTTACATGACTATGGATCATTGCATGATTATTCAATATGCGATCAAATATTAAGAAATGTTGAAACTGGAGGCTATGATGTAAATGCTCCAGAATATAAACATGAATTTGATAAAATCAATATAAAATCTAAAAAGTTAAGGGAACAGATTACCTATATCAATTCCTGGAAGGAAAATAAAACCCAACCACATTTTAATTACAAATTTTTATGCTTTTCTCAATTTTCTATCATCCTTGAGGAGTCATTTTCAGATGAAAGCTTGTTAGAAAATTATTTGAAAATAAAGCATATTATACTTAAGAATCATGATTTTTATTCTTTATATGCTTATGCAAACGAATTAAGAAAAGTATCATCCAGTGAGAATAATAGCTCTGACAATAAATAATAAATAGAATAAAAATTTTATACTCTACATTTTGCTTACTCGCTTAACTGCGAAAGAGGAACCGGACCGGGGCTGTCGTTTTCGCCTTCGGTGCGGGCCAGTTCCTCCAGCAGTTCCTTGCCCCGGCGGGAAAGTTTTTCGGGTACGCGGACAATTAATTTGATGTAGAGATCGCCCCGGTGGCT
>JAITFK010000143.1 GCA_031281555.1 Treponema sp.
TTCCTGCATAGATAACCCCATTTATCTTTCCGAACCCTCCTTCGGATAAGCATATTTGGGTTAGATTTTTATTTTGAGGCATTGTTCCTTTTCGGTTAGATTTTTTTTGACGCAATTCGGTATCTATACAAATAAACCATAAATTGTGTAAAATAATCACATGGAGGAAAAAATGAAGAAAATTTTGGTATTATTTGTTGTGGCGCTTTTCGCTGCAGGAATGGCTTTTGCCGGAGGAGCACAAGATTCCGACACTGTTACCATAGGGGCGATTTTCCCGCTTTCAGGGGGTGTTGCCTTTTATGGCAATGAGTCACGTGACGGAGCTCTCCTCGCTATTGAGGAGATAAATGCGGCTGGCGGGCTTCTGGGTAAAAAACTTGCTCTGTTATCGGAAGATGATGAAGGCGATGCCGCAAAAGCGGTAAATGCTCTTACAAAACTTACCACAAGGAACAAAGTCTCATTTATCATCGGGTCCAGCACTTCCGGTCCGACCCAGGCCATGAGTACTTTAGCTCAGAGGAATAAGGTCATATTGATCTCCCCTTCAGCGACCAATGAAAATGTAACCAAGGCCGGCGACTATGTTTTTCGGGCTTGTTTTATTGATCCTTTCCAGGGTGTAGTTGGCGCTGACTTTGCTTACGGGACATTGAGAAGCCGCCGGGCAGCTATTTTGTATGATGCGGGTGCTGATTATAATACCGGTTTAGCCGACTCTTTCAGGAAACAGTTCAGAGCGGTGGGAGGTCAAATCGTAGCCGATGAAGCCTATCAAACCGGAGATGTTGATTTTAACGCTCAAATTACCCGAATCAGAGCAGCAAACCCTGATGTAGTGTACCTGCCCAATTACTACAATGACGTATCACTTCAGGCAAAACAGCTTCGAGATCAGAGGGTAACCTGCGCTCTTGTAGGCGGCGATGGCTGGGACAGTCTCACTGACAATGCGGGAGACGAGATACTTAATGGTTTCTGGTCTTCGGGATTTGCCTCGGATACAACAGACCCCAAAGGCGTTGCCTTTGTTAAAGCTTTCCAGACCAGGTTTAACCGGCCTGCTTCGCAGTTTGCCGCACTTGGTTACGATACAATGATGCTTGTTATCGACGGTATTAAAGCTGCCGGATCTTTTGATCCAAGTGTTGTTAAAAATGCGATGGCAAAACTCAGCGGTACTTATGTTACAGGGAATATCCGATTTGACTCTGATCGCAACCCGATTAAAGGCGCGGCGATTCTTGAAATAGTAAAACAGAACGGTAAGCTTGTAAACACATACAAGACAACGGTTAATCCAAACTAAGAGGGAAGGAGCAAATAACAAATAATAAGTAACAGGTAAAAAAAGAGCAAACAAATAGCATGGAGCAAAGGAAGAGAGTTCTATCTTAACTTTGCTCTCTGTTTTTTGAATTATCTTTATTACTTGAGGATTTTCCAAAGCTTCAGTTTTTAGAAAAGGCTCACTTGTTCACTTTTATTTGTTATTTTGTTCTTATTTGCATGATTGTACTGCAACAACTAATAAACGGAGTGTCTCTGGGTTCAATCTATGCATTGATTGCATTAGGTTATACCATGGTTTACGGTATAGTCCTTTTAATTAACTTTGCACACGGCGACATTTTAATGCTGGGAGCATATACCGCGTTTTTCGTATTAAGCGCTATCGGCACCGGACCTGAGGGAATGCTGTTTGCTTTTTTGGTTTCAATGGTCATCTGCGCCGTTTTCGGCATTTCCATTGAGCGCCTTGCCTACCGCCCTCTCCGTTCCGCTCCGCGCCTCAATTCTTTGATAACAGCCATCGCCGTCAGTTTAATTCTGGAAAACGGCGCAAGAGTTCTTCCCTTTATCGGCCCTAATCCCCGGCAGTTTCCCCGCCCTGCGGTAATAAATATAAAAATAGCCGGAGACCTTTCCATTTCTAACATACAGATTATCGTAATCCTTCTCTCAGCGCTTTTAATGCTTGCGTTGAACTATATCATTAACTATACCAAACGCGGTAAAGCGATGAGAGCTGTCTCTTTTGATATGCAGGCCGCAAGCCTTATGGGAATATCAGTGAACGGGATCATTTCCTTTACATTTGCCCTTGGATCAGTGCTTGCGGCGGCCGGAGGCGTTCTTTACGCTTCGGCTTATCCTCAGGTAAATCCCATGATGGGTATGATGCCCGGTCTTAAGGCCTTTGTCGCAGCGGTACTGGGCGGCATCGGTTCCGTTCCCGGAGCAATGCTCGGCGGTTTTATTCTGGGCATTGCCGAGACTTTTACCAAGGGGTTTATTTCCAGCCAGTTCAGCGACGCAATTTCATTCTCAATTTTGATAATTGTCCTTTTACTCAGACCAACCGGCATATTGGGCAAAAAAACAAGGGTAAAGGTTTAATATGGCGTTCTTTAAACATCACCCTGCGTCCTCGTCGGGAGCGCCTAAATTTCCGTTCCGTTCAACCATAATATTGGGTGTTATCGGAATCCTGACAGTAGTTCTTCCGCTTTTATTAATAAAGCTCGGGATCATTGACGCGTATACTTCCCGCATTCTTACAATGGGCGGGGTAAACGCGATAATGGCAATGTCAGTAAATATGATTGTCGGCATTACAGGGCAGCTTTCTCTGGGCCAGGCGGGTTTTCTCGCGATTGGCGCTTATTCCTGTATTTTTTTTAATCTTGATATGGGGCTGCCCCTTCCCTTTGCGGTATTTTGCGCCGTTTTTGTTACCACTTTCGCAGGTTTTTTAATAGGCTTTCCGGTGCTGAAATTAACCGGGGATTACCTTGCTATTGTTACCCTGGGTTTCGGAGAAATAATCCGGGTGGTATTTATCAACCTAAAAGCTCTGACAGGCGGGCCCAACGGAAGATCTTTTACAACAAGCCTGGTGATGAACAGCGAATTGGCCTTTGTATTTACAACGGCAACGCTTGTTATTATTCTCGCGCTGCTGCAGAATTTTCTCCGTTCTACCTATGGCCGCGCGATAAAAGCGTGCAGAGAAGATGAAATTGCAGCTAACGCAAACGGGATTAATATCTTCCGCTACAAAATGATCGGTTTTGTCATTGCCGCCTTTATTGCCGGCATAGGCGGCTGTGTCTATGCGATGGTAGTCGGTTTTGTAAAACCGGATGTGGCGCAATTCCTCAAATCCATTGATTTCCTTATTTATGTCGTGCTTGGCGGCATGGGCTCAATGACAGGTTCGATCCTTTCGGCTTATGTCCTTACTTATTTACAGGAATTTTTACGTTTCCTGCAAGACTACCGCCTCTTGATATACCCTGTAATACTGATACTCGTAATGATGTTCCGCCCAAAGGGCCTTTTGGGAATGAAAGAATTTTCCATTATTGGTTTTGTTGATAAGATTCACGGTAAATTCCTCCGGCAGACAAAGAAGGCGGAAGCATGAACAAAGGCGATTTACGCTTAAGGGTACAGGAGCTTTCCATTGATTTCGGCGGGCTGAAAGCCGTAAGCGATTTTTCATGCGAGTTGTATCACGGAGAACTTGTCGGTCTTATCGGTCCGAACGGAGCAGGCAAAACAACAGTGTTCAATATGCTTTCAGGAATATATACCCCAACGGGAGGGGAAATTGAATTTCGAGACCGCGGCGGCAATACCTGTCTTGTAAAAAACCTGAACCCTGCAATGATGAACCGGATTGGCCTTGCCCGTACTTTTCAAAACATACGGTTATTTTCCAATCTTTCTGTCGAGGATAATATCCGCATTGCGTTACATTCCGGCAGAGTCAGCGGCCCTTTAGACGCACTGCTGCGCCTGAAGCGTTTTCGTATTGACGAGGAGCGGATGCACGCCCAGGCGGAAGAGTTACTTTCTCTTTTTAAGATTGAAAAAAAGAAAGACGAACTTGCGCGTAATCTTCCTTACGGAGAACAGCGCAAGCTGGAGATTGCCCGCGCTATAGCTTCAAATCCCTGTCTCCTCCTGCTGGATGAACCTGCCGCCGGGATGAACCCGCAGGAAACCGAAGATCTGATGAAGATAATCAGATTTATCAGAAATGAATTTCACCTGACGATTCTTTTAATCGAACACGATATGCGGCTTGTTATGGGAATATGCGAGCGGCTTATAGTTCTGGATTACGGGAGGACTATCGCCACAGGTTCTCCGGAAGAGATTCAGAAAAATCCCGCAGTAATAAAAGCATACCTGGGGACGGAGGCTGCCAATGGCTGAGACTCTGTTGAAAGTTGAAAACCTCGTTGTTAATTACGGAGCGATACGCGCCTTAAAAGGAATTTCATTTGATGTTACCAAAGGGGAAATAATCACATTAATCGGAGCAAACGGAGCGGGAAAAAGTACGACACTTAACGCAATCTCCAATGTTATTAAAAAAACTTCAGGCACAGTGATGTTTGACGGCAGGGAAATAAGTTCTTTTCCGCCTGATCGCATTGTCGCAGACGGACTTGTGCAGGTTCCGGAAGGACGCAGAATTTTTGCAAACTTGAGCGTTCGTGACAATTTGGAAATGGGCGCATACTCACGGCGTTCCGTTACTATGGCGGAGAAACATGCTATCAGAAAAGACATGGAAAAGGTGTTTGATATTTTTCCAAGGTTAAAAGAGCGTATACGCCAGGTAGCCGGGACTCTTTCAGGCGGCGAACAGCAGATGCTTGCTATGGGCCGCTCTCTTATGGCCAACCCCCGTTTGCTGCTCCTTGATGAGCCTTCAATGGGACTTGCTCCAATCCTTGTTGACGAAATTTTTTCAGTCATAAGGAGAATCAATGAGACAGGAACAACAGTTCTGCTCGTTGAACAAAATGCGTACAAAGCGTTGAAAACGGCATCTCGTGTGTACATACTTGAGACCGGAGAAATTGTAAAAAGCGGCATAACCGCTGACCTTATGCAGGATGAAGCGGTGAAAGCTGCTTATTTAGGAGGATGACATGAAAATATCCAAAATTATGACCAGAAATCCGGTTATTACCCATCCAGAATTATCACTGACTGATGCGCGCTCGCTGATGGACAAGGAGAAAATCAGCCATATACCGGTACTAAATAAAAACAATGAACTAATCGGCCTTATTACCAGAGCGGACCTGCTCAAAGCCAATCCATCGCCTGCGACCAGCCTTGATATGTACGAAATAAGTTATCTGCTTTCAAAACTTACGGTAGAAAAACTGATGGAAAAAAGGGTGATTACTGTTCAGGAAAACGAAGTTGTTGAAGAAGCGGCGAGAATCATGGCAGATAACGGGATTGGCTGCCTGCCTGTGTTAAACGGTTCTCTTTTAACAGGTATTATTACCGACACGGATATTTTCCATTTTTTTATTAACGCTTACGGAGCGCGTCATAAGGGTATACGGATAACTGTTAATTTCAAAGAAAAACGCGGCCAGCTTGCCGCATTTGCCGGAGCTTTAGCGGAAAGGGGCGGCAATATCGTCGCCTTTGTTACTTCAGAGGGCGATGATGTGGCTCACCGCCGCGCAACCTTTAAAATTACGGAGATCAGCCGCGCCGCCGTAGAAGAAGCAGTGGGGATTATAGACGGCGCGGAAATTGAAGATATCCGGGAATAATTGCTAGGTTTATGAAATTTTTATTGTATATAATATAATTTACAATTTTTCTAAAATATGCTATAATTAGGCAGGGAAGGAGAAAAACATGCAGCGAATAGGAATTGCTGGTATTGGAAATATAAGCGGGATTTATATTGAAAATTTGACAGTAATGTTCGGCAGACGAGTGAAATTAACAGCTGTAACGGATATAGTCTTTGATCGGGCAGAGAAAGCCGCCGGTAATCATCATTTAAAAGCATTCAAAACAATAAATGAAATGGCAGAAAGCGATGAAGTTGACATAGTTCTTAATACTACCCCTCCTAAAAACCATTTTAGTGTAGCTCTTGCCGCAGTAAAAGCCGGAAAGCATGTTTACAATGAAAAACCTATCTGTTCAAAACGTGAAGAAGCTGAAGAACTGTTGAAAACCGCAAAAGAAAAGGGAGTAAGAGTAGGAGGAGCGCCGGATACATTTCTGGGCGCAGGTATACAAACCTGTCGTAAATTGATTGACGACGGTTGGATAGGGACTCCTGTCGCATCTACTGCCGTAATGATGAAACACGGTCCTGAGCATTGGCATCCTGATCCTGAATTTTTCTACAAGGACGGCGGAGGTCCGATGTTCGACATGGGACCGTACTACATCACCGCGCTGATAAATTTACTTGGTTCTGTTTCAAGGGTTTCAGGCTCCGCGAGGATTAGCTCTCCGGTAAGAACTGTAACAAATAAACATCAGTACGGCACTGTAATTAAAGTAGAAGTTCCCACGCACATTGCGGGCGTATTGGATTTTACAAGCGGCGCTGTCGGTACAATTGTTACCAGTTTTGACGTATATTCTCATACCCTGCCCTTTATTGAAATTTACGGAACCGAAGGCACGCTTAAAGTTCCGGATCCCAATACCTTTGAAGGGCCTGTAATTATCAGGCGTTTTAATGATGAAGAATGGTATAAAATACCGCTGCTTAAAAATTACTCTGATAACTCACGCGGTTTGGGAATAACCGAAATGGCTGAAGCAATAGAAGAAAACCGCCCGCACCGCGCATCCGGAGAACTTGCCTTCCATGTACTGGATGTAATGCATGGCATACATGACGCATCAGAAACAGGAAGGCACATCAGACTTAAAAGCAAGTGCAAAAGGCCGGAAGCGTTATAAAACTGTCCGTTTTATCTTCTTTGTTGTAGTCATCTCCATCGGGTGCTCCAGAATTTCAACCTTGCCGATTTTTTGATAAGGCTGCAGCCTTAGATTCACCTCTGAAATTATCTGATCTATTCTTGTTTTCGTGGCTTCTTTGGACGGAGTTTCTCCCTTTTCATTCTTGAATTCCTGGTTGGGATACACAAGCGCTTCGATACCTTCGCTTTTCATTTTTGAATCCTGAATATATCCGCGTATCAAAATTTGATCGATTTCATCGTAAAGCTGGAACTCGTTTTCAATTTCTTCAGGGTATACATTCTTGCCGCCTTCCGTAACGATCATGTTTTTTCCGCGTCCTGTAAGGTACAGATAATTTTCGCTGTCCATATAACCCAAATCGCCGGTTTTAAGATAACCGTCGCTCGTAAAGGCAGCCGCAGTTTCTTCGGGCATATTAAAGTATCCTTGAGTAACCATAGGCCCTTTGACAATAATTTCTCCGATACCGCGCTCATCGGGATCAAGTATCTTCATATCGACCTGCGGGCATGTCCTGCCTACGCTGGTTTCTTTGTACTGTTCAATGGGGTTAATAGTTATGATCGGAGAAGTTTCTGTCAGGCCGTACCCCTGCACAAAGTCAATCCCAAGCTGGTTGTATTTTCTGAATACACTGGGCGCAAGAGGACCGCCGCCGCAGATACAGATACGCACCGATGTAAGGCTCGCTTTGTCCAGAACAAACTTGAACATTTTTTTACCGGGGTTTACTTTAAAGATTTTCTTTATGACGCCTGAAATGAGCATTAAGAAGGAAATAGCGCCGTAAACAAGCGGCCCCTTCGCTTTAAGTCCGCGCAGTATTCCCGCAAGAACTTTGTTAAACAGCAAGGGAACTCCCAACAGCATTGTGATCTGCGCTTCTTTCAAATCTTTTAGAATTTGAGACGTTACCATCCTCTTTCCGAAAACCACTTCGGCTCCCGTTGAAATTGTTTCTATAAATACAGCCAGCATTGTGTAAGAGTGGTGGATTGGGAGTATAGCGTAAAATACGTCTGTATGCAGGACGATGAGGGGAGTTCCCTGCGCCAGATAACAGTCTGAAACAAGGTTTTTGTGCGTGAGCATGACACCCTTTGGATTTCCCATTGTTCCTGATGTAAAAAGAATAGCCGCAAGATCAGATTCAACAGACTGTTCTATTTCAGCTGCCGGCCCGTCAAGAGTGTAGATGTATGTTCCAACTCCTTTCTTAAGGGAAATAACAACTTCAAGCCCGCCCGGGTTTTTCGTATAATATTCGTGTTTTTCTTCATCCACAAAAAGGATGCGCGCTCCCGAAGTTTTTACCAATAGATCAATTTCTTCAGTTTTAAGCTGGTAGTCTATGGGAACAACAACACCGCCGGTAAAAAGAATCGCTAGATAGGCAACTGTCCATTCCGGCGCATTTTTCCCGGTAACAGCGACCCTGTCGCCTCTGCGGATACCTTTGCTGTGGAGCCAACGCGCAACATCTTCAATTATTTTAAGAGATTCCGTATAGTTCAGACTGATCCTGTGCGGCTCATATATGGTGAAACATGCCCGCTCCGGATAGCGGGAAACCGTAATTTTAAACATTTCAGGCAATGTAGGCCATTGCCCCTTAAAAGCTTTTCCCCTGTATTCATCCAGGAAAGCCCACGGTTTTTCATTATACGGAACGCCCATAAAATCCTCCAATCTTTTTAATTTTTATAAGTATATAACAATCCCTTTGTTATTTTGACACTAAATTAAAGATATTGTTGCAAAAAATGTAATTTTGTCAACCTAATGTTTTTTTGTTATATTAGTATATATGAAAAAACAAAATTTTTTAAGCTTTTCTTTGTTATTTTTAACATTATTTTCCTGCGCGGGGCGGATTAACGGCGTTCTTTCCGCAGACGGTTCTTCTGCGCTTTCAATAAATATGTCACTGGAACCCAGAATGACCGCTATGATTAAATCATTTGGAGCGGCAATTGGACATTCAGACAGCCCCGTACTGGATGCGGCGGCTATTGCAAAATCAATGTCCGCCGCTCCGGGTATTGCTTCGGTCTTTCTGAAAAATACGTCTCCTTCTGCGCTTGAAGGCGCTGTACATTTATCAAAAGCGGGTGAATTTCTCGCTGCCGCAAACAACGGAGATAATCAAAAGAAATTTATTGTTTTTGAACAAAAGAACAGCGGGCGATGCGAGATTAATATAAACCGCAGTAACGGCCCTGTGATTCTTGACCTTCTTTCTGCGGAAATCGCCGACTATTTAAACGCGCTTATGGCTCCAATCGCAACAGGAGAAAATTTAAGTAAAACTGAATATCTTGAACTTGTTACTTTCATGTACAGCAAAGCCATAAGCGATGAAATTGCCGGTTCAAGGATTCGCGCATCCATAGATTTCCCGGGTGTAATAACCGGCGTCAAGGGAGGGACTTTTTCAGGCAAAAGAGTTGATTTTGATATTTCTCTCCTTGACCTTCTGGTTTTGGAAACACCGCTGACTTATGAAGTACAGTGGAAATGACAAACCCTTCTTAAAAAATGCCTATTGTTGCATTCCGTTGTCTGTAATGGGCAGTACATTAGGTGACATTTATTCTATTAATTTCCCCCTCTCTCCCCAATAAAAAAGGCTGCCCTTTCGGACAGCCTTTCCTCTAAGCATTAAGCCGGATTAGAACGAGAGTTTGAAGTTAACATCAAACTTGTTGTTAAGACCAATTATAGAATCTTTCGTCGCGTCT
>JAITFK010000159.1 GCA_031281555.1 Treponema sp.
CCCCCCCCCCATGAAATTTTATAAAAATCCACCAAACAAACAGCATAGAAACTACGCCTATCAGCATTCCCAGACCCAAAAAAATTAAGCGCTCAATTTTCCTGTTTTTTATATTAACATAAGGCGCGGCTTCTGGTTCGGATGAGCTTGCCGTTTCTGTACTTTGTCCTAAGGATTTGTGTTTTGCAAGAAGTTGCTGAATGCTGTGAACATCCAGCTTTTTATAAATATTATTTCGGTGGAAATCAAGTGTACGATTACTGATATTCAGCTTATAGGCAATATCTTTTGGAGAAATCCCCTCAACAAGTAAATTAAATATTGTCTGTTCCTTAGATGTTAATTCTTTCTGCATAATTCATTATACCAATTATTAATAAGCGGATACAATCCGGGTAATTAGCATAATTTTTATAAATTACCCGAATTGCGTAAATCTCTTAAAAACTAAGTTCTGCAACAGCCTTTATTTCAATGTCATTTTCGGCAAGTATTTCGGCTGAACTATGCTTTGGATCTTTCAAATCCAAAGCGTAAGTGTATACCTTAGAACCCACACTGCTCATGTAGAAAACGAGTGTATCGCCTCCCGATACGGTAAGGTAATCACGGGGCGCATTTGTATTTGCATCTGCAATAACATTACTGTTGCTATATACATCTTCCGTTGCCGCGCCGGATTCCAGTTTTAACCTTTTGACGCCTACATTTCCCTCTACCCAATAAAGATAACCATCCTTACTGATAACCGCAGTTTTTCTTGTAACTTTGGGTATGTTAAGGGCGACAGATGTTTGTTCTATCCCATTTCCATTTTGCTTTTTGGTTATTTTGATAAATCCTTTGGTATTAAGAAGATACACGCCGTTATGCAAAAATGCTTCAGGTTTTCTATGGTCACTATCACCATTTGGGCTTTCAAGAAAAGACAACGCTATGCCGACATCGTTAATGTAGAAGGGTAAATAGTCCATTTTAGCATCACCATAATTATCATACCAATATTCATCATGTTTCGCCTCAAAAACAATATCTCCTGTAGATATATTAGAAGCTTCAAACTTACCTGTATTATCCACATGAAGCTGAGTTATTAAATATTTTGTTCCCCAAGACCATAATCCAGCATGACATTTTTTTTCCTCTTCATCTTGAACAAATATAGTGTACAACCATGTGTTACCGGAAAGGTCTTTCATTATTAGACTACAAGGCGTGCTGTTGTACAAAGTAACATCATAATCAATTTCTTCACTCGCACCTTCAGGTATGGTCAAAAGAAATCCACCAACGTCCGCATAGTCCGGTCTTTCCACTGTTCTCCAACCGGTTCCGTTAGTCTCCACACTGTAAAGTTTCCATCCGCCATCATCATCCCAACGAATTCCTATTATTCTTCCATCAATGGTAAAGGCTGGTCTGGCTTCATCTATTCGAACAAACGCGCCGTTGCTAAGAGGAACTTTTTTTGGAGAAGCCGCAGTTAAATCTATCTTGTACACTGTACTGTCAGGCCATCCGTCGGCGAAATAACAGATATTATTTTCTATAAACCACATCCGATGACCAAACATATTCACTGAATTCTTAGGATTATTCCATATCTTTACACCTTCAAATTCATATACCCTGCCGCTCTTCATATCAATTAAAGCGCCATTTAAAGTTCTGGCTTCTTTTGTACCAACTACTATTTTCCCATCATCTCCGGCAGTTACTTCATAAATCCCGTTGTAACCAACAATAATGCGGGTGTTATCAATCTTTTCCATGCCTACAATTTCCAGCATATACTGTTTGCCTGAAGAATCGGTAAACACGACAGGGGCGTTCTTTCCATTTTCATCTATAAAAGAAAGCGTCAAAACCTCCCCATTTCCGTTTACAATTGCCCGTCCGATGCTATTTCCCGTTACCGCAACATTTCCTGCATACAGGGATTTTATACCTTTGGTTTTTACGGATAGAGACGTAATTGCGCCTATGCCGCCGTCGGGTTTACTGTCGTCATCTTTAAGTTTGTCTTTGCTGTCATCATCGTTACAGCCAATTACCGCAAAAACCAGCATAATTCCAACCAATAGGATCATTATTCCTAAAAGCTTTTTCTTTAACATACAAACTCCCTTGTGTATTTGTTTTTTGTTAAATTTTATTCTTAAAATAATAAAAAATAACCTGTGTAAAATACCTGTTTTTACACAGGTATACCGTTTTGTATGAATTTCACTGTTATTTACATTGGTTGAGTTTATCCCGTATCTTTGCTATAATCATAACAAAGGAGCAAACATGGAAGCTTTAAAGAAAAATCCCGCGTGGAAAGGCAGGAGAGGTCCTGTAGTATTAGTAATCATGGACGGCGTAGGTTACGGAAAATATAAGGAAGGCGACGCTGTCGCAGATTCAAAAATGTATCACCTTAACGATATAAAGAGTAAAAGTCCCAACACAAAACTGAAAGCGCACGGAAAAGCCGTAGGGCTTCCTTCCGACGACGATATGGGTAACAGCGAAGTCGGTCACAACGCGATGGGCTGCGGACGGGTCTTTAATCAGGGCGCGGCGCTCGTTTCCAACTCTATACATACCGGCGCGATGTTTGAAGGCACGGCTTGGAAAGAAGTTGTTGCCAATGTAAAAAACGGCAAACCTGCTGCCGGGCGCGAGCCTACCCTTCACTTCCTCGGACTGTTCTCGGACGGCAATGTCCACAGCCACTTGGATCACCTAAAGGCGATGATTGTTCAAGCCAAGAAAGAAGGCGTCAAACGCGTGCGCGTTCACGTTCTTTTTGACGGACGCGACGTAGGTGAGACAAGCGCTCTTGAATATGTCGATCCTTTTGAGGCGTTCTTGAAAGATTTAAACAAAGACGGCTTTGACGCGAAAATCGGCTCCGGCGGCGGACGTATGTGGATTACGATGGATCGTTACGGCGCAGACTGGGAAATGGTACATCGCGGCTGGCAGACTCATGTGTTTGGAAAAGCCCGCCAATTTGCCACAACGCGGGAAGCGGTCGAAACCTACCGTAAAGAAATCCCCGACATTATCGATCAGGACTTAAAAGAATTTGTTATAGCCGAAAACGGCAAACCCATAGGCACTATTGAGGACGGGGACTCTCTTATCTATTTTAACTTCCGCGGAGACCGCGCGCTGGAAATCACAGCCGCTTTTGAAGAAGACAACTTTACCAAATTCGACCGAGGACAACGCCCCAAAATTTGCTATTCGGGAATGATGGAATACGACGGCGACCTGCACGTTCCAAAACGATACCTTGTCAGTCCTCCCTCAATTGATTGCACAATGGGCGAATACCTGGCGGCAAGCGGCGTGCGGACGCTCGCGATTTCCGAGACGCAAAAGTACGGGCATGTCACCTACTTTTTCAACGGAAACCGCACGGGAAAGTTCGATGAAAAACTTGAAGATTATGTTGAAATAAAAAGCGACGTTCTTCCCTTTGAACAGCGTCCGTGGATGAAGTGCGCGGAAATTACCGATCATGTCATGGCAGCCGTAACCTCCGGCAAGTATGATTTTATCAGACTGAACTATCCAAACGGCGACATGGTGGGACACACCGGCGTTTATCAGGCGGTCGTATGTTCAATGGAAGCGATGGATCTTCAGCTTGGCAGGCTTTTAAAAGTTATTGATGAAGCGGGCGCGGTAATGGTAATCACAGCCGACCACGGCAACAGCGACGATATGTTTGAGCATGACAAAAAGACAGGTAATGTTTCCCTGAAAGCTGACGGCACGCCGAAAGCAAAAACAAGCCACAGTCTTAATCCCGTTCCCTGCATTGTGTATGATCCTGAATGTAAGGGCGAATATCAGCGCGAGCCGAAAGACGGCAGTCTTAACGAAGGCTTGGGAATAAGCTCCATCGCCGCAACCTGTATGCATTTACTGGGATTTATTCCGCCTAGTGATTACGATAAGTCTGTGTTGAAGATGTAAAGTTTTTGAATTATAAAAAAAGCTTGACTTTTTGGCGCACTTATGCGATATTTTAAGTGGCGGGATTTATCCCGTTCGTCCGGCTGGTCCCGTAACCTTTTCATAGGCTATGACACCAGCCTTACCAAATTACTTGACATTCATAATGCTATGCAATATATTCTTTATATAGGCAATACTTTTGCTGGATTCGCCAACGGGGTTTCCCGTGCTACCGGCTTTGATAGTATTGCCTTTATTTTTTAATTCATTTACAAAAATATCATGAACATAGAATTTATTATTATGTCCTTTTATCATTCTTAAT
>JAITFK010000032.1 GCA_031281555.1 Treponema sp.
ATAGCCGCCGAGTCCGAAGGGCTTATGGAAATTAACTCCGTTATGGAAAACATAGCGAGTCAAACTAATCTGCTTTCGATGAACGCGGCTATTGAGGCGGCTCACGCCGGAGACGCGGGCAGAGGCTTTGCGGTAGTAGCGGACGAAATACGCAAGTTAGCTGAAAATTCAAGCGAACAGTCCAAAATTATCGGCAGTATCTTAAAGAAGATAAAAAATTCGATAGACAAAGTAATTCTTTCCACCGCTAACGTGAATAGAAAGTTTGAGGCGATTGATTCTAACATAAGAATAGTATCCGAGCAGGAAGAAAACATTTTAAGCGCGATGGAAGAACAGGGCAAGGGAAGCAGGCAGATACTCGATGTTGTCAGTAATGTGAATGAAATCACAAGACAGGTAAAGAGCGGCTCCAATGAGATGCTTGAAGGAGCAAATGAAGTAATACAGGAAAGCGACAATTTGGAGAAAACAACGCAGGAAATAACCGGGGGAATGAACGAAATGGCTTCCGGCGCGGAACAGATAAACACCGCTGTACATCATGTTAATGAAATAAGCTCCAGAAACCGCGAAGGAATTGATATTCTGGTACGCGAGGTTTCACGGTTTAAGGTTTAGGAGAGCCTACCTGCGTTTGTCATAGATTGGGACTTGTTGGCAAAACTTCTCTTTGTCAACAAGTCTTTTTTTGAAGAAATTTTTACCACGAGGCGCTTAGGATGCGCGTTTTTCAGAAAAATACGCAGAACCTATTTCATATAAATATTCAGGAGCAATATCAATAGTCCCATCGCACCAAACAACAGTACCATAGTCGATATATACTTCTCTAAATACATTTATGTCTTTTAACGGCTTAAAGACCGGCTCATCAAGAAGAGCGGAAATATCTATCTCTTTTTCTTCTCCGGTAGAAAAACGTACAAGCAACTTGTAATCATCTAAAGGACGCACATATTTTACTGTTATTAACGGCGTGGGGACGTCAGCGTATACTATACCATTCATTTCGTACATAATTTACCCTATTTTAGCGGTTCTATTCTATCAAACGGCTGACTTTGAACAGCATACTAATTACGATTCCATTAAATCTGCTTATTTCCGGCATCTACAAATCCCTCATTAATGTAGAATTTAAATTATAAATACATATTATAAAATGTCAATCCTTATCAAGTAACTGCTAATTAAAGTTTACCACAAACAGAGGAAGAAATTTTTACCACGAACCACACGAACCAGCACGAACTTTTGGTAACATATCTTATCGTTACACTTGATATATTGTCGCTAATCTCTTGACGATACTACAGAATTTTGGTGTCAGGTACATAACACCAACAATACACTTATACTATTACCCATGATTTTCTCCCATAAATTTGGTGACTTCCGAGATTTCTTTTTCCCTCTATTACCATTATTTCTAACGACTATAGATACTTTATTAATTTCAAAGTACTCATCAAATTTAGCATCTAATTCATCTTGTGGAATTTTATTTCTTGAAAGAATTGAAGCGCCACTTGTAATATCTTTATCAAAATTATAAGAAAGCCAAATTCCGGCTATTTCATTATTATTATTATCGCCAATTTGTCTTTCCGGTATATTATAACGGAAATACATAGTCTCCTCAGATGCTATAAGATTTTCTTTATTCTGTACTTTTAACAGAATATCCCCGCTTAATTCATCATACCTTTTATCTATATAGCGGGCTGTACCAGTAAATTTATCTCCATTATTTTTGTAAACTAATTTATAAGAAGAAAAAAAACCGGACTTTACTTTTAATGTAGACATCAGCCATTTAAATCCTGTATTTGCTCCATCAGGATTAGTCCAATGATATTCATACCAAGTACCTTCAAGCCTTCTCAATTGCGTTCGAACGATATATCCCTTTATCCATTTTCTTATACCTGTTAGAATAGCCCAGATTAATAAAACTATACTACCGATAGTTGCAATTTTTTCTACCCAATCCCAAATTGTGTTCATTTTCATACCCTCCAGTATTTACTTATTTTTCCTGCAAATATCAATTTTGCTATGCCCCATAAAGGAATAAAAAGGAAAGTGCTCGCTTAGAAAGACATCAACACCTTCATTAAGATAATAACTTGCGAAACTATGACCGGTTTCTGCAAAAACAATAAGTTTTACATTATGTTTTCTGCACTCTTGAATGATCTTATCCAAAGTTTTTGTAGCGATAGTCATGCCGGTAGCTATTACTAAATCTGCGTCTTTTATTAAATAAGGAGACTTTTCTCCATCTTCAATCCTTATTCCAGTTAGTTCGCCTTCAATTATTGTTTTGTTAAAATCCGAACCTATTACATTGTAACCTGCATTAATGAGAGTTTTTAAAAAACTCGCCACAACGCCTATATTCAGCACTTTAAGCGTATGAGACGCATTGCTTTTTCCTATTAGACGTTTTACCTCATGTAAGACTATACCGGTACGCCAGTCATTTTTTTGAGAAAGACTGCCATCAAAACTTTTGGATATTATGTTTTTTTTGAGAATGGGAAATAGGCTTCCGTACATAGAATCAAGAATACTTATTTTTATCGCACACTCAACTTTTTCATCCTCTAATACTCTTTTTGTATCTTGACCCAAAAGATTATGCAGAAGATTATAATCAAAGGTTTTAGTTTCACTGTAAGAACAACCATGACCTATTGGCGTTTGAGCAAGATACAGTCTAAGGTCATATTTTTGCTCTGGAATAGGCATTTGGAGATGCCCTATGGGAAACAAAGATATTAGCGTACGCTGATGTACATCTGTATTATCTAAAACCTTTTTTTGAATATTATTTAGTGATTCCAATTAATCCTCTTATAAGTTTTGTATTGCTATTTGCACCTAACTGCATAACATGTAAATAAATATCTTGTTCAGGTTCCACCAACCTAACCTCTCGTAATCCTCGAAGAGTTTACACGCCGTTGCATCGCGTTACTATTACTGTGCGCCACCTGTAAAAAAGTGAACATATTAGCTTCTGTCATCTGCCGTAGTTCCGTGCACACTCTTCAGCTTCCCGACGGTTATAAAAGCGAAATGTACTTATAGTCGTAGTATTTATTTCCTTAGGCGCTTCATCATCAGGATATTCAAGAATTTCTATCTCCGTCTCATGTATTCCTGTTCCTGTAACATAAGCTCTAACATCGTATACCATAATAATCTCCTTGCGAACTTTTATGTTTTGCCCGCATTTAAAATTTTTCCCGCCCAACGGGCGCTTCTCGCTCCATGCCCAGCCGTCGCTCCCTTTCAGGTCGCTCCGGCACGGGCATTTCGCCTGATCCCGCAGAACTCAGGAACGCACCAGCCGGAATCCAACGTTGTTGCCCCGGCTGTTAGGGGAGTCGATGCTCCGAGACGCAGAACGCAAGTGCAGACCGAAGTAGTCCCAGTTCCCGCCGCGTCTCACCCGGTAAGAGCCGGTAACCGCTCCTGTGGGATTCATTTGTGTTGCGCTTGTATAGTCTCCAAACCAGTCCCAGCACAGTTCCGAAACGTTCCCATGCATATCATACAGTCCCCACGCATTTGCTGGTTTCTTTCCCACCTCATGTGTTTTATCTCCGCTGTTATCAAGATACCACCCTGTATTGTCGCTAATCGTATCTCCTGTGTTATACGCTGTTGTTGTCCCCGCACGGCACGCATATTCCCACTGCGCCTCGGTCGGTAAACGATATCCGGTAGAACCGGCAATGATTACTACATCATTCCATGTTGCGTTATAGCTTGTCGGTACTGTTCCCCAATCCGCAGGATCGGTTTTACCGCTAATACTGTACGCAGGAGTTAATCCTTCCTTTATGCTCAACTTGTTGCAGAATACCAACGCGTCATACCAGCTTACTCGTTCCACAGGTCGTTTCCTTTGAATTTCACCGGACGCAGGTGAATCTTTAAAGTGACTGGGATTGTTCCCCATTACCGCTGCCCATTGTTCCTGCGTTACCTCATACTTGCCCATGTAAAAACTGCTCAGTGTTACCGTATGTACAGGTTTTTCTTCATCGAAGCCGCTATCGCTCCCCATATCGAAACTGCCGCCGGGTATTTGTACCATTTCAATAACCAGTTTGTAATATATATCCACTGTCTTTGGCGAGCCGTTTATTACATAGGGAGATCTTGAAATCGCCACGCTCAAGTTCCCACTCAAAGTAAAACCGTCGATGAGTAAAGTGTACGGGTTGGAACCGCTCAACATTCCCTTGCTTACACCGGATACACCGCTTAATGAAATGTCAGAGGCGGTAAGACCGGGAACCGCTTTGTCAAAAGTCAATGTCAACTGCGTGGTGGTTTGTGTTGAAGAACCGTTGGCGGTTACACTATTTAATGTAATAGGACCGTAATATATACTCACTGTACTTGGTGAGTTGTAAATATAATAACCTAATTTTGAGACAATCACACTCAAGTTTCCATTTGAAGTAAAACCGCTAATGGGCAAAGTGTATGGATTGGAACCGCTCAGCGTCCCTTTACTCACACCATCCACACCGCTCAATATAATATCTGAGGCAGATAGTCCGCTAATCGCATTGTCAAGAGTAAAAGTCAACTGCGTGGTAGCTTGCGCTGAAGAACCGTCGGCGGTTACGCTAAGGATAATGGGTGTATTGTCTTCAGTGCCGTAACGGATACTCACCGTCTTAGGCGAACCGTTTATTGTATAGCCCGATTTTGCGACTTCTACGCTCAAGGTTCCGCTATAAGCAAAACCGCTAATAGGCAGGATGTAGGGATTGGAACCGCTTAGCGTTCCTTTGCTTACGTTATTCACGCCGCTTAATGTGATATCGTCGGCGGTAAGCCCGTTTATCGCCTTGTCAAAAGTCAGAGTTAACTGTGTGGTAGTCTGCGCTGCGGAACCATCGGCGGTTACACTATCAAAAGTAACGGTTAAATTATTGTTTCCGCCGGCGCCGCCACCGCTACCGCCACCGTTGCCGCTACCACCGCCACTGCCACCGCCAGTACCGCCGCCGCCACTGCTGTCATCGCAAGCGATCAAGGTAAAAATAAGCATAATCCCCACAATTAGAGTCATCATTCCAAAAAGTCTTTTCTTTAACATATTTAACCCCTTCTAATGGTATATTTTTACTAATTCTATTAGCTATTTAATATATTGTCAAGCTATTGGAATAATAAAAAATTAACTCACTTTCTTATGTAAATTAACGGTGTATTAGTGTAGTAGGATAAAAACAGAAATATGCTTGAAAATGAATTAAGGGCTATATTAAGCGCTAATTTGAAGCGTTATCGCAATTACCGGAAATTTACACAAGAAGAAATGGCTGAAAAAATGGAGATTTCAATACCTTTTTTAAGTGATGTTGAAAACGGAAGAAAATGGGTTTCCCCCGCTACATTGGTAAAATTAGCCGATGTCTTAGGTGTTGAACCGCATGAATTATTTAAGCCTCAGCAAAATTTTTCTCCCGCTATGAAGATTACTTTAGACAAATGGAGCGAGGAGATTATTGATTCGGTTACAAAAACTGTCAAAAATATACAGAAGCATTATATTTCGGAGAAAAAAAGTAAAAATTAAATATCAGACCGCTTATTACTTTATCCAATTTTCTATTTTGATATTGTTAATTTTTTCAAAATGTTAATGAAATAAACTCCAAAAACCGCGAAGGAATTGATACGCTGGTACACAAGGTTTCACTGTTTAAGGTTTAGGAGAGTTAAGCAGTTACGATATGTTATACGACATTGGGGCGTGCATCATTTTATTTAAGTAAGTTAATTTTATTTTCCGCCCAAGCCTTAGTTGGCAGAAAAATGAAAACGCTTACTGCAACAGCGTAGAGAAACGCTAGTAAACTTAATGCCAGACTGGGTCCAAGCATGTCCTTGTTATCCAAATTGACAAGGCATGCCAATAAACCGCTGACAAAACCTAATCCCCCCACCCCAAGGATGAATTTAATCGTGTTTTTTATAGCCCCTGAAAGAGCCGCAAGTTCTGATTCAGCGTATGAATAATTTTTCTTGAAGCTTGTCTTAATATACATACTCAAAATGTTTCCGCTTTTTGATGCAAAAACAAAAAAAAGCAGAGGGACAAGGATCAATAAAATTGAGGGCAGATCAATAAACATCATAAGCATTCCCGATAATGCGCCCACAACAACAAGGATAAAAACCATGAATAAAAAACCAA
>JAITFK010000042.1 GCA_031281555.1 Treponema sp.
CCTAATATATTACTTGCTAATGATTCTACTTACAGGAAAATTGATCTCTATGCGCAAATGCACCCGAACAGGATTGTTACTACCGGTGATGACGGTAATATTGAAACTATAGAAACAAGTAATGAGCCGTACAATGGGTTAAGCCTCTTTGTAACAGAAGACTACGAACTTGAATGTTGTATAGATTTTGATTTACAGGAAGGTTGTTTTACATTGATTTTTGATGAAGAGCCTGATTTTGACGGCGAACCGATTGAAAAGCCGGAAGAGCAGGAAAATGTTTACAATTATAGGAAAATTGCTTGAGGGGTATGCTTTTTGCTTTATATCTACAGAAATTTCCATACCTTGACTTCTAACCTATTATGTACTATATTTAAATTATTATAATAAGTTGGAGAAAACCGGCATGAAGAAGATTACGAAAATCTGTTTGTTTGTGTTTCTCGCGGCAAGCGTGGTGTTTGCCGGTTGCGGACAGAAAAAAACAAGAA
Source organism: Treponema sp. (assembly GCA_031281555.1). Taxonomy (GTDB): domain Bacteria; phylum Spirochaetota; class Spirochaetia; order Treponematales; family Breznakiellaceae; genus WQXQ01. Next base: position 495 of record JAITFK010000042.1, read on the forward strand.
CATTCGGTTTTACCAGCATGAGGATAAGTAATCCGTTCTTTACCCTTATCGAACAAACAATCCGTGAAGAAGTGGAAAAAAACGGCGACAAGCTGATTTCGGTTGATCCTGACATGGATGCCCAAAAGCAGATCAGTCAAATCGAAGAACTGATCGCCCAAAAAATAGACGCTATTTTTATTAATCCTGTTGACTGGGAAGCAATCAAACCTGCGCTGGTTTCTCTTGATCGCGCCAAGATACCGGTAATTAACTATGACGCAGAAGTAAGAGATATGGAGCTGGTAGATGCTTATGTGGGTTCGGACAACAGGAATGCGGGTTATATCTGCGGTCTTGACCTTGTAAAACGTTTACCCAACGGCGGTCCCATTGCCATCCTTGATTGCCCTGGAATGCGTTCGATTCGTGACCGCATCGACGGCTTCAACGAGGCAATCGCGGGAAAAGGCTTTACCGTGGTGTTTCTGAGGGACGCACAGGGCAATTCTGTCGATGGGAAACGCTATACCGAAGAACTGCTCAGATCTAATACGCGAGTGCTCGCCATCATGGGCGGAAATGATCCGACGGCGCTCGGCGCTTTTGCGGCTTGCAGAAATGCGAACCGCACCAACATTCTCATATACGGCGTTGACGGATCTCCGTTGGCAAAGGCCGCAATCGCCGAACGCGGACAGTTTGCCGGTACGGGAGCGCAAAGCCCAATCAATATCGCTAAGAAATCGGTCGAAGTTGCATATAAGATTCTGAACAAGAAACCTTACGAGAAAAATATTCCGATTAAGACTTTCATGATCAATCAGGATAACATTGACGATTACGACGTCGACAGCTGGCAATAATCTATCTTTAGCTTACAAGCTTTTGTCTGTTTGTTTGTCGCGCTCTTTATATGCCTTATGAAGAATTTGAATTTTTTCAAGTAATTCGCTATCTTCGTTTTTCGGCTCGCCGTCTTTTATGTTCTCTTTTAATTTTTCGCTTACTTCCCGCAGCGCTTCGATAAACTTGGGGATTTCGGTTATTATCATGCCGATAGCTCGATCCTGTCCCGCCTGTTCCGGTTTTGGCGCTTCGTTTTTATAGATTGTTTCCAGCCTGGTAACCGCCGTTTCCGTGTTCCGGACAAAAATTTCTCTCGCCTGTGAGACGTCAGGTTGCGGTTGCGGCTGCGGCTGCGGCCGAGACTGCGGTTGAGGTATTTTTTGCTCTGTCTTCCTTGTCGCTTTTTGCTTGCGCGCTGCGTCAATAACTTCAAACGGCTGTTTGTCCCTTATCATTTTGTTAAGCACTGCGTTAAGCTGGCGTATGTCTATGGGTTTGGAAATAAAATCGTCAAAGCCGTTTTTCATAAACATCTCGGCCTGTCCGACAATGGCGTTGGCTGTCAGCGCTACGATGTTTCCATTGTATCCCATTTCGCGAAGTATCTTTGTCGCTTCAATGCCGTCCATTTTCGGCATCATGTGATCCATGAAGATTATGTCGTAAACGACGCCGCTTTTGATTTTATCAATCGCATCAAACCCGCTATTGGCAGTTTCTATTGAAAGTTCATAAGGCGACAAAAGACCTTTAGCAACATATAAATTGGTTTCCACGTCATCCACCACCAGTACGTTCCCGTAAGGCATTGGGTCATAGGTGATTTGCTCTTTTTCTGTTTGGGACGCGCTGCTCATCTTAAACTGCTGCAGAGTCTCCGCCATTTTCTTGCCAATCATGACGCCTGAGCCTTCAGTCCTCTGCGGCAGCTTTACGGTAACTTCCGTTCCCTTACCCGGCGCGCTCTTTACAGAGATACTGCCGTCCATCATGAATACCAAATTCCGGGTGATGCTCATGCCCAGACCCGTACCCTGTGTTGTGCGATTGAATTCCATGTTAAAGCGGGAATACTCGTCAAACACCTTTTGTATCTGTTCCGCCGTCATGCCCTGCCCTGTATCGGACACTTTGAAAACAATGTTCGCGGTAGTCGATACTCCTCCGCGCGCCTGTTCAACGGTAACCGACAGCGCAACTTCGCCTTTATCCGTATATTTGAAAGCATTGGAAAGCAGATTATTCATGATCTGTTTAATCCGAAGCTCGTCTCCGATTAATTCAGCCGGGAGAAATTCATCCACCTGCAATTTGAATTCAATTGGTTTGTTTTCGTTCTTTATTTTATTCAACTGTACAATATCGTTAATCATACTTGAGACATAGTATTTGACAGGCATCAGTTCCATTTTTCCGGCTTCTATTTTTGAAAAGTCCAATATGTCGTTGATAATTCCCAGCAGTAAATCCCCTGAACTGTAAATTCTGCCTAACGCCTCCCTTATATCTCCCCGAAGCGTGCGATCCTGAAGCTGGATTTCGGTAATACCCAGAATAGCGCTTATCGGAGTACGGATTTCATGGCTCATTTTCGCCAGGAAATCGCTTTTCTGTTTATTTTCTTGTTCCACTTTTTTCTTTGAATTGGTAATACGCCACAGGATACCGCTCAAAACAGTCGCCAATATTATGCCAAGAACGGTAAGTACCAGCCCCATGCTCCTGACTTCGCGGTAATACTTGTTGACGGGCGCTATAAGACTGATATACCAGTCGTTTCTTAATTTTCTGGAAAAAACAATGGACTCCATGCCTCTGTAATTGGTTGCCATATTTTTTGGGATGTACTCCTCGCTGTTTTCCAAATAATAGGCAAGGTGGCTTGCCAGTCCGCTGTTCACGTTCTGTAACGATTTTCCTATAAGATACACGTCCGGATGGGCGATTAGTCCCAAATTTTCGTCCAGCAGTATCCCGTACCCATCATCGGTAACATGCATCTCGATAACATAATCTATGATTTTATCAATCGGAACATCTATTGCTATAACCGCCAGAGGTTTGTCTCCGTCAAAAATCTGCCGTGAGTATGTAAGTATATAACTGCGTATACGAGCGTTGAAATACGGCGTGGTGAAAACAACTTTTCCGTTTGCTTCAACTGCCGCCTTGTACCAAGGGCTTTCCTGCGGGTTATCATCTTCGGACGGTTCCCATTCCCCGTTAATCATCTGTAACCCATTGAATGCTTCAAAATAACCGTACAATCTGTTTATGCCCAATTTGCGTTTATCATATTTGACTACATTGGGGGTCATATCCTCTTTTATATATTTTTGGATTTGGGCAGGACCGTAACCATTGATTATCATGTTCTTTATGGATTGTGAAATGCTTTGAAGAAGTTTTTCAGGTTCCGCCAAGTCGGATTCAATGCTGACCTGCATGAAATCAAGCGAAGTGTTTACCGCATCTTCAAGACGCGACAGCATCATTTTTTCCACATAGAGATAGCTTAAGATAACCATCAGCGTGAATGCCAGATAAACAAGCATTATCTGCCCGTATACGGTAATGGTTGCTCCAACTCTTTTAATAATAGAGCGCAGTTCCGGCATTAAAATTACACCACCGAGCTTGGGTATTCCAAATTTTCCTTTGATGCTTTCTTTAACAGGGCGGCGTATTTGCGGCATTCCCATTTTGCCATGTTGAGGTTTTGTTCTTGCCAGTTGCCGCATTCGGCAGGATGCGCGCCGGGAATATCTCCTTCAAACTTTTCTATCCAGTCAAACATTTCTGTAAGCAGGGGAAGAATATCGGAAGATTTGTATTCTCCTTCCAAGATTAAATAAAAACCGGTGCGGCAGCCCATAGGACCGAAGTATACTGTCTTGGGACTCCATTCTTTGTGGGAGCGCAGAAAGGTTGCGCATAAATGTTCAATCGTATGAAGCGCAGGCTGATCCATTACAGGCTCTTTGTTCGGCTCTTTAAAACGAAGATCAAAAGTGGTGAGTATCACATCTTTGAACTGATCCCGCCGTGAAACATAAGCTCCCGGTTTTAACCGTAAATGATCTATTTGAAAACTCGCTATTTTTTCCACACTGCGCTCCTTATCAAATTTAAAAACGCTTTATTTTTCCGTAATTTGGAAACTTCCGTCCCAATCGGCGGCGGGCGGGAATTGTATGTATTGACGACAGCGTTCAACAAAATGTTTTGAAGGTCCGTCGTCGGGGTATATTTTTAACACCTGATTAAATGCGGCTTCCGCGTCTTTCCAGTTGCGTTCTTCAAAAAGATCCATCGCTTTGTGAAAAAGATATACTTGTTCAAACAGCGCGTCTGAAGCATCCGATTTTAATTCCAGTATTTCATGTATGCGCACCGCTTCGTTAATACCCACAACCCTGACGCGATCAAGCCGTCTTGTTATCAATTTGCCTTTGGTCTCATGTATCGTGGATTCCGAGGCAAGCACCCATGTTCCGTATTGCTTGTTGACTCCTTCAAGACGGGAAGCGAGATTTACCGCATTACTGATGATTGTGTAGTTCATCTTTTTCTGCGTTCCCATGTTTCCTACAACCATTTCTCCCGTATTAATGCCGATACGAGTCAACAGAGGAGAGGGACTTATGCCCTTTTCCAGAACATACCTGTTTACTTCGTTCTCTACACGTTTCATTATTATTCCGGCTGTGCATGCCCGCAGAGCGTGATCCTCAAGTTCCAACGGAGCGCCGAAGAATGAAACAATTGCGTCCCCCTGATATTTGTCTATAGTCCCTTTTTGCTCCAAAATAATATCGCTCATTGTAGAAAGATAATGATTAAGAAGATCGACCAAATGGTTCGGCGTAAGCTTTTCCGCTATACCCGTAAAACCTTTAATATCGGAGAATAAAGCTGTCATGTGCCGATTTACCCCGCCAAGCTGCATTCGGGAGGGATCGGATATTACTTCTTCTACTACGTCTTCCGACAAATATGTAGAGAAAGCCTGACGCATATTATTGTTGAAGTACTGCAGTTTGATATGAGCGTCTTCAATTTCTTTTACTTTCTTGCTGTACAGCAAAGAATTCAAAATACCGAAGACAACAGAAACGGTAAGGGCGAGGATTTGAAGCATTGTCATAATCCGCGAATATTTACGCTGATCTAAAATAACAGAATCGCTTATATCTACGTCTGCGACACAGTAGAAATTACCGTCCTTGTCATACACAGGGGCAAAGCCCGCAATCAGTCCGTTCCAGCTTTCATTATAACTGCCAAGGTCTGTAGCCGTTACGCTTCCGGCAAGGGCGGATCTGGCAATATCTTCAATCGGTAAAATAGTTCCGGGACCGACTACGGTTTTGGGATCAAAATCATTGTCAATAATGTACTGGAAGTTGTTTTGATCATATTGCCGCAGATAGGAAACATATTTAACATTATATTGATTGGCAAATTTATCCAGCTCCTTTTTTAAATCCTGATAACTTTTATTTTTTGCGTCTTCCTGAGTATGATAACGATCCAACTCTTCAGCGCTTACAAATAGCGCCGCCGCCTGCGCCGTCGCTTTTAAGTGGTTCTGGGTCGCTTCGGTAATCATCTTTACATAATGATTTACATGGATATTTACAACTATCGAAACCAACGCCACCATCATCGCCGATATAAAAAACAGTCCCATCGTCAACTGTACGCCAATGGCTGTGGATTTTTTTTCTTTTAACATATACGCTTCCTTTTTATAATATTTTATCATAATTTGCATTTATTGACAATTCTATAAAACCTGTAAACCCCTAGACAAAGCCCCGTAAAATCACTAAACTTCACTTACATTGGCAGTATGTCTGAGCTGCCGTGTCAACTCAAATTGTCAGACCATGGAGGACTTTTTATGAGCGC
>JAITFK010000059.1 GCA_031281555.1 Treponema sp.
AAAAGATGGACAATGCCGATTAGGAATTGGGGAGAGGCGTTACACCAATTTTCGCTCATTTACGGGGATAGAGTCCCGTTATGATATTTGCGTTTTACACAAAAATTGTTATGGGTTCATTTACACAAAAAACAGGATACGTCCCTCCAAGGAGAAGTAATTAAGTTTTTATTGTTTGAAGTATTTTTTATTAGTTGTACTTTTTTCAATTTTTATACCAAATTGTTGCGCAATTTTTCTAGCGTGAGAATTTACACTCATTACTATGTCTTCTTTATCCATATCTCTTGTTTCATCATATAATTTTATTCTTATTACATCCAATTGATCCTCAAAATCACTCATATTCTACTACCTCCATTGGCGTAAATATAAACGGATTATTATAACCTTTCATTCGATTAATGATTTCTGTTGCCATTTTTGTCTTGAGTTTATTTATATGATGAAAATTTAAACTAACGATACAATCCATATCATTTAACGCAGCCATAGCTATATGTATTCCGTCAATTCTAAATTTCAGAGGTACTATTCCCATTTCAATATATGTATCCGATAAATCATAAGCTCTTTTGTCAATTTCCAAAACAGTTATTTTTTATTGGGAAATAAGGTCTAACATTAGGCTACGTTTAGGTTCAGACGCTTTATCAAGTTCTTCAATAACATAAGTTGATGAAAAAGCTTCTATTTCCCTTTTTGATATTTTCTCAAAAAGCATCTTGGTTTCCATGTTATACTCACGACTATCTTCCAGAAAACGGTTAAAAATAGTTGTTTCAAGATATACTTTTAACATAATTTCAGTATTTTACAATAGTTACTTTATTTCAAGTAGATAATTAACAATAACGTTGTCCAGCAACTGTTTGGATAGTTTTAATAGACCTAAACATGTAAATTACCGAACAAGCCTTACAACCGGAGCCTAACATAATAGATTTAAAAAATAAAACCACAGAGTACACGGAGTTTTGGTATAAAAAATATATTTTTCTCCGTGAAACTCTGCATCCGCCGCGGTAAAAATTTTTAAGTTGACGATTTTAACCGGAGCCGCCTGACCGGTTAACACGCATTTAATTTAAGCCTTCATAAGGTTAAACTAAGCCTTCATAAGGTTAAACTAAGCCTTCGTAAGGTTAGGTTAAGCCATCGTTTTGCATAAAAAACCGGAAAACATGAGAAAAATGGCGAAAAACGTCAAAAAAAGCTATGTTTGCGTTATGGGACAAGCGCCTACCTTGCTGCTATCCGTAACGTACCCGCTCTGTTAGCGCGCTGAAAGCGCGCCTTAAGCGGATACACTGCGGAAAAGCAGTAACAGGTTTTGCGTACCAAAAATTAAGGTACTAGGATAGCCAAGGCATTAACATGAGTAGCCTCAGGGAGTTCAGATAAAAACCGCCTTCTTCCTTCTTCCCTTGCGACAGATTCACTTGAAGCATAAATATACCATTGTCCTTGCATCAATTGACTTTTACTGTTATATCCAGTAACAGTAACAAGGTATTCTTTCTCACTTGAACGTGAACTATAGCTAGAACTTGAACTAGAACCAGAATATGAACTATTTAATCCATCACTTAAACCTTGTGAAACACCAAGCAATATGTCACCCATTGATTCACAGGAAAACAGTGAAGACATTAACAGTACCAAACAAATCCATCCCAAGCAAGAAAATAATTTTTTCATAAAAAAACTCCTTTCATTTTGTTATCTGCCCTCAAGGGCAGGTTATTAACAGTAAGTACGGTTTCATGAAAATGTATATTACACCTCCGTTTTAGCGTACCCTGTGTTTTTTAGGTTTACTTAATAAAGACATGCTTCAATGTTTACCTCTGTAACTAAAAAACCAACATGCGGTGTAGTTATAGTAGCCCTGGAATTTCCTGAGATATTACCAGTATTACCGGTAACCATTAATTGATATATGTCGTAAGTTTTAGATGTTCCATTTTGCTTTTTACTACCATTTCTTAAGGTGGATTCTGTATATCCAACTACTGTTACCCCTTGGATTGTTATAGTCTCGGAACCTTGATTTATTACAGTAATTTTTACCGGACCATCACCAGTTTGTTCTTGAGCGCTCACTTTTACCGAGACCTTTTGTGCCCCATTACCCGATACATAGATGGTGCATGAAGGAGCGTCTTCAGCAAACAACAAACCAACCGTTAGAATCGACAAAAGCAATACCATGACTCTCATCTTTTTCATAAAAAAACTCCTTATCTATTACCCTGCCTCTGCGCTCGTTCCATAAGAACGCGTACAAGCGGGTAACAATACGCTTCCTAAAAAGCAGATTTACCTGCCCATACAGGCAGGGTCGCCATTTGCTATGCGAATGGCGATGAAGTATGCCAACGGCAAACTTCACGTTTCCTTTTACAAGGAAATATATAACAACCTTTTTCTCCGCTTACGCCGAGTAAAGGATTATTGCCTATATTAAAGTAATAAACCTTAAAGGTTGATATTTAACGAAATAATACACCATATATGTTTATTTGTAAATAAAAAATACACAATTTACGTTTATTTTCTTAAATTTATACGAAATATTAGACATTTAACTTTGTTTTATACCATATTATTGCGTCTAAACTTAAATTAATGGATATAAAAGCTGTTTTTGGAGAAAACCTAAAATTATACCGAAAGGCAAAAAAATTATCTCAAGAACAACTGTCTGAAAAGGTAGGTATATCTGTCAAACATTTGAGCGCCATTGAAAGAGGGTTGAATTTTGTTTCTGCCGATTTACTGGAAAAACTTGCGATCTCGGTTGAAATTCCCGTTTTTTACTTTTTTGTAAATGAAAAAGAAATTTTTTGCAATGATGTCATGCTGAATACAATAAGCGGAATCATTGAGAAAAATATGATAAAAACAATTGAAGATATAAAATATGACATACGTCAAAATAATCGTTAATTTTCACAGCAATTTTATGTATTGCAATAACTTTGACTCTTCCACCGTACTAATTAAATATACCTTGCAGGCGGCGGGGGAAAACCCCTGCGGCGGTATTTGGCGCACAAGAGAAAAGGCAAGTCCTAATATTGAATAATTCCCCTAATAGCGTCCTATCTTACCACATTGAATAAAAGCTGCGACACCAACCGCCGCGGAGGCTTTCCCCCGCCGCCGTAAGATATATTTTAAGGATACTTCTTTTTAAACCCCGTAACACGCGCGCAAACGGTAGTGTTTAACGGCGAGCGCTCTCCCCGGACAAGGTAATGGTAGCCGATACCCGCTATCATTGCGCCGTTGTCGCCGCACAGGTCAAGAGGCGGGAAAACGCAGCGAAGGTGTTTTTGTTCAGCAAGACGGATGCGAAGCAGACTGTTAGCCGCTACTCCGCCGCCCGCTACTATCGTACAAAGCCCTGTATCCTGCGCCGCGTTAAGCAGAGCGCGCAGAAGGATTTCCACAGCGATTTTTTGGAAAGAGGCGGCAATATCCTCGTTTGTAAATTCTTTTTTTACCCTGAACATTTCAAGTTGATTTATTACAGCGGTTTTAAGCCCGGAATAAGATACGTCATAGCGGTGATCGCCTTTGTGAAGAGAAGGAAGGGGAAAATTGAAAGCTCCGCTGTCTCCGTTATGTGACATATCATCAATTACCTTCCCGCCCGGGTAGCCGAAATTGTAAAATTTCGCCACCTTGTCAAACGCCTCGCCCGCGGCGTCATCAATGGTCGTTCCAAGTACTGTTATGTCGTCAAAGTTATCCGCGCGGCAGATGATTGTATGCCCGCCTGAGACAAGGAGTCCCAAAAAAGGGTATTCAGGCCTGTTGTCCGGCAAAAGGCGGGGGGCATAAAGATGGGCAAGCATGTGATCAATGGCTATAAAAGGTATATTAAGCGCCCAAGCGAAAGCCTTCGCGAAAGAAAGCCCGACTAAAAGTGAGCCTGACAGGCCGGGACGGTTTGTTACGGCAACAGCGTCAATATCTTTTACGTCAAGTTCCGCCTTTTCAAGCGCTTCTTTTGCGACAGCGTAAATCCATTCTGTATGTTTACGGCTTGCGATTTCAGGAACTACCCCGCTCCACGGAGCATGAAAAGGAATTTGTGTAGCGATTACATTGGAAAGTATTTTTTCTCCGTCCTCCACAATGGCGGCGGAACATTCATCGCATGAGGTTTCAATTCCAAGAACTTTCATTTTGACTTGATTATATCCGATGCAGTCCTGACAGTATAACCCTGTTTTACAAAGAGCGGTAATTGTTCGGCAAGAAGAGGCGCAAGCCGGGGCGACCATGTATGGCCGATCATTATTGAACTGCCGTTTTTCCGAGCCCGTTCAAGCCCTACTGTAACGTAACGGAGTATTGACGCTTCATCCTGTTCGTTGTCAATAAAAGTATCTCTCTCGGCGATTTTCATTCCAATCTGCATCGCTACGGAAGGAATGACAGTTTCCGCAGTTGTCCTTGAATCCAGAAAATAAATACTGTGTTCATCGCAAAAACGCAGTATGATTTCCATCACTTCCATATCCATTGTAACTTTAGAACCCTGGTGGTTATTAATTCCGGCTACAGGGCCTATTTCAGCGATATTTTTTGCGAGTATCGTTCTTATTTCATCTGCGCTCATACCTGAATATATAGCCGAAGGACCGGGATTCTGTCCGCCAATCGCTTCCATCGGCTGGTGTAAAATAACTTCTTTTCCGGCAGCCCTTATCCGCTTCGCGGCTTCCGCCGAATTGGGAAGACCTGGCAAAACGGCAATTGTTAATGCCCCCGGTATTTTCAAGAATGGTTCAAGTTCATACAGGTTGTTGCCCGCGTCATCAATAACAAAAGCAAGCGTTCCCGAATTTACGGAAGATTTTTCATTCATGCCGGTGTTTCTGCCTTGCGATGAAGCGCCGGAAGAAGTAATTGCAGTTTTAGGCTTTGTACTTGAGGAAACAGTTGTACTTTTCCCCGAATTTATTTTTTGTACCGGCTCCGATTTTACAGAATTGTTTTTTTCTGTAACTTGAGCATTTGTTTTTGTTTCGGATGATTCTTCAGAAATACTTTTTGTAACTTCAGATTCTGTTGTTACCGGCGTAAGAAATTCGGCACCTTCCGTTATACTTTGAGTCATATCTTTTTTTATAGAATGAATCATAATAACCGCAAATGAAATAATAATTGATAAAATAACAAGAACACCTGCCAGCATAAATGCCCGCAGAGAGTCAACGACTGTTTTTTTTCGTCTCC
>JAITFK010000097.1 GCA_031281555.1 Treponema sp.
GCCTACAACAAGAACCTTCACTTAATTTCTCCTCCGCAAAACATAGCGACAGCCTTCGGCAGAATTACCCACTCCCCTTCACGCATTACACGCTGCTGCAATGTTTCAGGCGTATCATCAGGCAGCACATCCACCGCTTTTTGCAGAATTATTTTCCCCCCGTCTACCACGTCGTTAACAAAATGCACCGTCGCCCCAGTAACCTTCACGCCGTATTCAAGAACAGCCTTGTGAACATTAAGTCCGTAAAATCCCTTACCGCTAAAGGACGGTATCAGAGCGGGATGCACATTGATAATACGGTCTTTAAATAACTGAAGAGTTTCCTGTCCCAGAACAGACAAAAATCCCGCAAGAACGACAAGGTCGATTTTTTCTTCAGATAACGCAGCGGCAATTGCGTGATCAAAAGCGGCAATGTCTTCATGCTTTTTTCTTTCTATTGTTTTTGTTTTTATCCCAGCTTTTTGCGCCCGTTCAAGCGCTTGAACTCCCGCTTTTGATGAAATAACAAGCGAAAGCTCGCTGCCGCCCAACTCTCCCCTATCACGAGCGTCAATCAAAGCCTGAAGATTTGTACCTCCGCCGCTTACAAGGACTGCAATGCGTGTCATTCGATAATTACTCCGCTTATACCGGCCTTTATTTCGCCGATTATCACCGCTTTTTCTCCGGACGAATTCAATATACGCAGGGCTTCATCGGCGTTATCGTTTGCGGTAATTACGCACATTCCGACACCCATGTTATAAGTATTGAACATATCCCTTTCCGGGATTTTCCCCGCAGACGCAATAAGACCAAAAACAAGCGGGATTTCAATTGCGCTCTTCTTGATAACAGCGCCTACATTTTCGCCGAAAGCACGGGGAATGTTTTCATAAAAGCCTCCGCCTGTTATGTGACACAGGGAGCGGACGGGGACTTTTTCCAAAAACTCAAGAAGCGGCTTAACGTAGATTCTTGTCGGTATCAGCAGTTCTTCACCTAATGTTCTGCCGAATTCGCCGTAATATTTCTCAAGCGCTTTGCAGTCAGCGTCAATTTCAAATACTTTGCGGGTAAGCGAGAAACCGTTGGAATGTACGCCTGATGAAGCAAGAGCGATAATTACGTCGCCCGCTTTTACGTTATTTTTATCCGGTATTTTTAATTTTTCAACGATACCTACGGAAAACCCCGCAAGGTCATATTCATCTTCCGCCATCATTCCCGGATGTTCGGCGGTTTCTCCGCCGACAAGGGCGCAGCCTGATTGAACACAGCCTTCGGCAACGCCCGCTACAATTTTTTCAACTTTTTCAGGAATGTTTTTCCCGAGAGCGATATAATCAAGAAAAAAAAGCGGCTTTGCTCCGGCGCAGATAATGTCATTTACGCACATCGCTACACAGTCAATTCCGACAGTATCGTGTTTATCCATGAGCATCGCAATTTTAAGTTTTGTGCCTACGCCGTCCGTGCCTGAAACAAGTACAGGCTCACTGTAGCCGGTTTTAGATAACGCGAAGAGTCCGCCGAAACCTCCGATTTCTTCCATAACACCAGGTATTTTTGTCCGCTTCACATGTTTTTTCATAAGCTCAACAGAGCGATAACCGGAAGTTACGTCAACTCCCGCATCTTTATAGCTTTCACTGTAACTGTTCTGCATTTATTGTTTCCGTTATTTTAATTTTTCCTGAAGCTGTTTATCTTTTTGGATAACCTGCTCAGTCATATCAGTTTTCATCTTTAAAAGTCTTTCCGCTAATTCATCGTCGCACAGGGAAAGTATTTGAGCCGCAAGAATCGCTGCGTTATCCGCTCCGTCAATCGCTACTGTCGCTACGGGGATTCCGGCAGGCATCTGCACTGTCGATAAAAGAGCGTCGAGCCCGTCCAGTGTTGATGACTTTACCGGTATGCCGATAACAGGCAGTGTAGTGTACGCCGCAACCACTCCCGCAAGATGCGCCGCTTTACCAGCCGCCGCAATGATCACCCCAAAGCCGTTCTTCCGCGCGCCCGAAGCGAAATCACACGCCGCCGCAGGCGTGCGGTGGGCGCTCATTACATGCGCTTCATAAGGAATTCCAAAATCCTTAAACTTCTTAAAAACCGGTTCCAGAACCGGCAGATCACTGTCGCTTCCCATAAGTACAGCCGCTTTTTTCATATTCCCTCGCTTCAATGTTATTATTAACGGTAATTTATTATGTTTCAAGTTATGACAAGCGGTTTATAATGACGCTCGACAAATTGTCTTAAAAAGCGTATCTTTTTTATGAGGACCAATCCATGACTGAACAAGTTGAATTGATAAAGGAAATTGATAAACTTCCCTCCAAATATATTGGCGAAATACTTGATTATGTCGGGTATTTGCAAAAAAAAGCTCAAAATGAAAACGCTGATGATATTGAAGCGTATAAGGTGATGGCCGCCGATACTGAACGTGAGCAGGAAGCTTGTGAATGGTGTAACGGCTATTTCGGTCCTGCTTGTTCCAAGCCGGTAAGTCTTGCATGACACGAGGCAGCGTTTAATGGGTTGAATTCGATCCTGCTGTAGGAACAGAAATATATAAAACAAGACCGGCGGTAATTGTAAGTAATGACACAGCCAACAAGTTCCTTGCCAGAGTAGTGGTAGTTCCGCTCACCGGTAATATTTCCCGCATATATCCCGGCGAGACAGTAGTAACCGTGAACGGTAATAAAAGTAAAGCCATGACAGATCAAATTATGAGCGCCGATAAAAGCCGTTATGATATTTGCGTTTTACACAAAAATTGTTATAGGTTTTTCGGGGGCGTCGGGGGATTTTTTGTGTTTAAAGAAGGTATATAAATCTTCGTAGAGCGATTCGGGGTTATCCATCGCGAGTCTGAAAGCCCTCCGGGCGAAGCCTTCTCTTTTTACGCTTATTTTATTGTAACCGTCAAAAGAAGCACATCTACCGCCGGTAAAAGAAGTGAAATAAACTTCCGGTAAACACTAAAAACCGGAAGAAAAGATGCAATACAGCAAAGAAGAAAAAACCATGTGGCTGGAAGACTGGCGGCAGAGCGGAAAGAGCGCATGGGTATATGCGAAAGAAAACGGGCTTGTTCCCCAGACGTTTACAAGCTGGACGAAAACAAGGAATAAAAACAAACAGCCATTAGTGGAAGTACCTGCGCAAATGTTCCAATCGACACGCCATGTAAAGGAAATGATAATAGAGAAAGGGGAAGTAAAAATACATATTCCCCTTACGGTTGACAACAATGAGCTGCAATCATTTATAGTTACACTGGCGGCGGCGTTATGACAATAGATTTTAACAAAATAAGGATATTTATCCGTCCGGGACATACGGATTTGAGGAAGGCGGTAAACGGGCTTGCCGTAATGATAGAAGAGAATATGAAAGGAGAGCCGTTCAGCGGAAACATATATTTGTTTTGCAACAGGGAACGGAAACTGCTGAAAGCCCTGTGGTGGGACAGGAACGGATTTTGGCTGAGCCAGAAACGGCTAGAGAAAGACAAATACCCGTGGCCTGAAACAGAAGAAGAAGCAAGAGAACTGAGCGCGGAAGAATTATCAATGCTGTTAAGGGGGATAGATTTCTTCAAGGCGCACAAGGAATTATATTACAAAAAAGTTTCATAAAAAGAAAAAAGATTTGACAAAAGAACGTTATGTGCTATACTGAAGCATGAACGCGAATACCGGAGTAGGCGCAAACGTCAGTGAACTGGAAGCATACAAACAGCGTTATCAGCAATTAGAAACAAGAAACAAAGAACTGGAAAAAAGAATAATTGACTATCAGAATAAATATCTTGAAATAAAAGAACAAGCGGACTAAAGTCCGAATGACTTATTGATTTACAAACGGTTTGCCCGCAGTGCGGAACAATTACTTAAGGATGCAAAACAACAGTTGTTATTTGCCGAGGAAGTAGAAGCGACTGAAGAAAAAGAGGAAGAGCTTCAAACCGTAAATTCCTTCAAGTGGAAGAAAGCCGGGCGCAAACCGTTAAGCGCGAATCTTGAACGCAGGGAGAAAATAATAGACATACCTGAAAGTGAAAAAACATGCGCCTGCGGGGCGAAATTGACACGAATCGGCGAAGAAACATCGGACTAAAGTCCGGTGAAAAGCTGCAAATAATCCCGCCGCAGATATATGTGGAAAAAACGGTCAGGCCTAAATACGCCTGCCATTGCTATGAAGGAACAGAAGATGAAGAACTGCTGACAGTCCGCATAGCGCCTGTAGAACCTGCGATTATTCCCAAGAGCATAGCAAGCCCAAGCCTTTTAAGCACCATAATCACGCAGAAATTTAAAATGCATCTGCCTTATTACAGGCAAGAGAAACAATTTGAATAGATAGGGGCTGAAATAAGCCGGCAGGATATGGCCAACTGGCAGCAGCAAGTGTACCAGAAACTTGAACCTTTGTTTGAGTTACTTAAAAAAGCGGTTAAGGACGGCCCTGTAATACAGATGGACGAGACACCTGTACAAGTCATTTCGGACATAAAGTCAGCAGAAGTTGAAAGGAAAGACACGCATGAAAGCTATATGTGGCTTACTCTCGGAGGAACAGCCGGAAAGAAAGTAGCATGGTATGAATACCATCCGACCCGTGCCGAATATCACGCAAGAGCATTTTTGGAAGGATATTCAGGATATTGCGTACCTACGGTACGAGCAAACAGACGGGTATAAAGGGTATGACAGCGCGTTAAAAGACATGCCCGGCATTATTCATGTTGGGTGTTTTGCCCATGCGAGACGGAAGTTTTTCGAAGCAGAAAAAGCAAATAAAAATTCTAAATCCGCGCAGGAAGGGATAAAACATATTCGCAAACTATATGACATTGAGAATGAGTTACGGGATAAAATTGCGGATAACAATGATATGTTCCTGTCAGAACGGAAAGCCCGCGCCGGGACTGTACTGGAAAAGTTCAAGGCGTGGCTTGAGAAACGAAGAGCCCTTATCTTACGCCTGACAACAACGCTTGTGAAAACGCGATACGACCTTTTATGTTAGGTAGGAAAAACTGGCTGTTCTGCCAAAGTATTGGCGGTGTTGAAAGTTCCTGTGGTATGTACTCCCTTATTGAAACGGCCAAACTAAACGGTCTTGTTCCATTTAATTATCTCATGGTTCTTTTCGAAAAGGCTCCGCTTGCTTCTTCACTCGATGACTGGGAAAAGCTGCTTCCTTGGAACATTTTCACTGCTTAAATTGACGGTTACATTTTATTCAGGCGTTTGCGATCCAGAGCGCGCAGGTGGGCGGCATAGGCTTCCAGTTTTATTTTTGCTTCTTCCATCGCAAGTGTTACTTCTGTAATTATTTACTGAGGAATGAACGGAGTATTCGGCGGACGTTTTGTTGAAGGCGTTTTTGCTTTTACAGGTTTCTTCGTCGCCGCTTTTTTTGCGGCTGCCTTTGCCTTTGATGTTGTCTTTTTGTTAGCTGTTTTTTTAACTGCCATGATTCTTTTTCCTTTTTATTTTTGTGCGAAATTCCGCTGTTTTTTTGCTATACACTTTCCGCAGCACACTTGCTTATAGCGTGCTGACAGCGGATTCACTACGGAAAAGCGGTAACAGAAACGTTTGCGCTGCCACTGCCGAGCCGTCTGTAACACAATCCCGATAAGCACACCGCAATGAGCGTTATGCGTACCCTTATTTTTTAGTATATTTCTCATCCCCAATATAAAGCGTGCTGCCGCTTACAGAAAAGGCCGTTGTTTGCGGCCCATATTCTTCTTCAAAAGACTTTTCATACTCAGCTGTCCAAGAACTACCAAAGTTGTCTTTATAGGCTTGTTTAATTTCGGATATTGAATACCATTTTTCTTCATTAAGAGAACCATAAATAGGACCCCATTCATGAGTTGGTACCATTGTTAAAAGACTGCCGCTGGTAGTACATGTTCCCTTAATTTTAAATATTGAGGGAGAAGAAGGAGAAGTTTTGCTCGTCCATTGGTGTTGCACCTCATAATTTCCATTGTTGAAGGTGTATGTAGTTTCTATTTTATCATAAGAAGTCTCCTCAATATTAACCCATGTCCCATCAAGCGCTTTTCTTTGTTCTTCTTCCGGACTTTGTTTACAGGAAACGAACAACATACCTGCTGCCAGCGCAACAGCCATCAGCGTTAAAAGAATAATTGTTTTCTTCATCATAAAGAACTCCTTTAATTTATTTGCGTATCACGCGCATTTATACACTATTCAATGGGTATTACTCAATAATTCCTTTATAACCTTTTTTTTCTAAATCAAATTTTTTAATGAAATCTTCGCGGCTTATTGTAAAGAAACGCCTTGCTCCATAGTCATCATGTAAAACATGCCCTTCTTCTTTAAATCCATTTTTCGGAGTTAAAATATTTCCTGTCTCTTCATTAAGACGATGTGTTGTCGCACCTATGAGAATTTCCTTACCACCGGTTGTTTCACCTTTGGGAATTTCCTCATATCATATTGCGTAGAACCAATGGTGATTTTTTTTCTAGTCATTATATCGTCAAAATGGTTAAAGTTCTTTTGTAATTTTGCATAGAAATCTTTTTCAAATATATCATACATACTATGCCTGAAACTTTTTTCTCTTTTATACTTATCATATAAAATTAGTGTAGAAAGAGCGGCACAATCATATACTATCTCTAAGATATCATCGTAATCGTTATCATTCAATTCACGTAAATATATATCCTTGCCGCATTTAACAATCATTTAAACGCTCCTTTTGGAAATATTGTTGTCTTTTGGACAGACTTACCCCTTGAGAAAAGATATAAAGATAAAATTGAAAATTTCTATTGCACTGCAGCAAGAGGCAATTCGTCTGCTTGACGGAATAACTTTTCTATAGTACGAATAAAACCTAATAGGATTTAGTGGAATGCGCATGAGAAAGATTATGACAATCTGTGTATTGACGCTTCTAGCGGCGGGTGCTGTGTTTGTCGGCTGCAAACAGGAGAAAAAAACAAGGACATTCGGCTTCACCTGTATGAATCTCAGCAATCCGTTCTTTACCGTTCTGGAGCAGACAATCCGCGAAGAAGTGGAGAAGAACGGCGACAAGCTTATTACTGTTGATCCCGCCCTGGATTCCATAAAGCAGATCAGCCAGATTGAGGATCTTATCTCCCGGAAAATAGACGCAATTTTTCTCAGCCCTGTTGACCTTGAAGCGATCCGGCCCGCGCTGGTTTCCCTTAACCATGCTAAAATCCCTGTAATTAACATTGACTCGGAAGTGAAGGATATAGATCTGGCAGCCGCTTACGTAGGTTCGGATAACAGGAATGCGGGTTATATCTGCGGCGCTGATATGGTAAAACGTTTCCCCAACGGCGGCCCCATCGCCGTCCTCGATTCCCCGGCTAGGGCTGCGTCCCGTACCCGCATTGAAGGCTTCAATGAAGCAATTGCGGGAAAGGGCTTTACCGTGGTGTTCCTGAGGGATGTGCGGGGCGATACTTCCATAGCGCGAAGCTGTACCGAAGAAATGCTCAAGTCAAATCCCGAAGTAATCGCCGTCATGGCCGGTAATGACCCGGTGGCGCTCGCCGCTCTTGCCGCCTGCGAAGCCGCCGGCCGCACCAACATCCTCATATACGGTGTTGACGGATCCCCGCGGGCCAAAGCCGCAATCGCCGAGCACGGACAATTTACCGGTACGGGAGCGCAAAGCCCAATCAGCATCGCAAAGGAATCGGTCGAACTTATGTATAAAATTTTGAACAAGCAGCCTTACGACAAGCGGGTCTCGGTTAAGACTTTTATGATCAATCAGGAAAACATTGACGATTACGACATCGACAGCTGGCAATAGTTTTTGATTACTCATAAATAATTTACTCTATTGATTTAATGTAATATTGACTTAATGTAACAATCGGCAAGACTGGAAACTTTGTCGAATTCACTGTGCAGCAGATGATCGGTGATGGAGTTCATCAGTTCTTTGGTTTTATGCGACCATGTTTTTTCTTTTAGTTCGTTAAGGGTGTTTTTAATGGCTTTTTTATCATACATATCGCATGCGTTCTTAATGTCCGTTAGTTTTTCGCGTAAATAGGCAAGAACTTCCTGTGTATCTTCGATGTTCCCATCATCATCATCTTTGGGTTTAATTTTCTCTATAACAGCTTGCAGCGCTTCCAGAAAGTTTTTTGTTTCCGTTGTCATCAGGTTTAAATCTTTGTCCCTGCCCGCCTGTTCCAACCTTGACGCGGACTCTGAAAGTTCAATTTCACCGATATTAGCAAGCGCACTTTTCATTGCGTGAACATTAATAATGTACAACTGTATATCGCTTTCGGTGTTAAAATTTTTTTGCAATATATTATCCAATACGTGAATGGCTTTTTCGGCATCCCGCACGAAGAAACCCGCCGACTGTGGGTTGATTTGTTGAACTTCGTAGACTGATGTCTGTTTTTTATCAACTTTTGACTTTTTCTTTTGTGCGGCTTCAAGCACTTCCGGCGATTGTTTATCGCGGATATGATTAATCAACGTAATATTTAACTGGCGTATGTCTATGGGTTTTGAAATAAAGCCGTCGAAGCCGTTTTTCATAAACATTTCATCCTGCCCGACAATGGCGTTGGCTGTCAGCGCTACGATGTTTCCCTTGTATCCCATTTCGCGCAGTATCTTTGTCGCTTCAATACCGTCCATTTTCGGCATCATGTGATCCATGAATATTATGTCGTAAACGCTGCCGCCTTTGACTTTATCAATCGCCTCAAATCCGCTATCGGCAGTTTCTATTGAAAGTTCATAAGGCGACAAAAGACCTTTGGCAACGTATAAATTGGTTTCCATGTCATCCACTACAAGTACGCTTCCGTAAGGCATTGGGTCATAGATGATTTGCGCTTTTTCTGCTTGGGACGCGCTGCTCATCTTGAACTGCTGCAGGTTCTCTGCTATTTTCTTGCCTATCGTTACGCCTGAGCCTTCAATCCGCTGCGGCAGCTTTACGGTAACTTCTGTTCCTTTGCCCGGAGCACTTTTTACAGAAATACTGCCGTCCATCATGTATACCAAATTCCGGGTGATGTTCATGCCCAGGCCCGTACCCTGTGTTGTGCGGTTGACTTCCATGTTAAAGCGGGAATATTCGTCAAACATTTTTTGTATCTGTTCCGGCGTCATGCCTTGCCCTGTATCGGATACCTTGAAAACAATGATCGCGTTAGCCGATAATCCTGTCCGCACTTGTTCAGCGGCAACCGACAGCGTAACCTCGCCTTTATCCGTATATTTGAAAGCGTTGGAAAGCAGGTTATTCATAATCTGTTTGATACGAAGTTCGTCGCCGATTAACTCGGCAGGGAGGTTTTCATCCACCTGTAGTATGAATTCAATGGGTTTACTTTCATACTTTATTTTATTCAACTGTACAATATCGTTAATCATGCTTGAGACATAGTATTTAACAGGCACCAGTCCCATTTTGCCGGCTTCTATTTTTGAAAAGTCCAATATGTCGTTGATGGTTCCGAGAAGTAAAACCCCTGAACTGTAAATTCTGCCTAATGCCTCTCTTATATTTTCTTGAAGATTGCAATCCTGAAGCTGGATTTCGGTAATGCCCAGAATAACGCTTATCGGCGTGCGGATTTCATGGCTCATTTTCGCGAGGAAGTCGCTTTTTTGCCTGTTTTCTTCTTCCACTTTTTTCTTTGAATTGGTAATACGCCACAGGATACCGCTCAAAACAGTCGCCATTATCATGCCAAGAACGGTAAGTACCAGACCCATGCGCCTGACTTCGCGGTAATACTTGTTTACGGGCGCTATAAGGCTGACGTACCAGTCTGTTTTTAATTTTCTGGAAAAAACAATGGACTCCATACCCTTGTAATTGGTTGCCGTATTTTTAGGAATGTCCTCCCCGTCATTTTCCAAATAATTGGCAAGGTAGCTTGCCATACCGCTGTTCACGTTCCGCAACGGTTTTCCTATCATATACACGTCCGGATGGGCGATGATTCCAAAATTTTCGTCCACCAGCATTCCGTAACCTTCCTCTGTAACATGCATCTCAATAACGTAATCTATGATTTTGTCAATCGGAACATCAATCGCAATAACCGCTATGGATTTGTCCCCATCAAAAATCTGCCGTGAGTATGTAAGTACATAACTGCGTATACGCGCGTTGAAATACGGCGTTGTAAAAACAACTTTTCCGTTTGCTTCAACTGCAGCCTTGTACCAAGGGCTTTCCCGCAGGTTATCATCCACAGATGGTTTCCATTCCCAGTTAATAAACTCTAAACCGTTGAATATTTCAAAATAACCGTACATTCTGTTTATGCTCAGCATGCGTTTATCATATTTAATTACATTGGGGTTTATATCTTCTTTTATATATTTTTGGATCTGGTCGGGACTGTAATCATTGATTATCATGTTCTTTATAGATTGTGAAATACTTTGAAGAAACTTCTCCGGTTCCGCAAGGTCGGATTCGATGCTGACCTGCATGAAGTCAAGCGAGGTGTTCACTACGTCTTCCAGACGCGACAACATCATTTTTCTTACGTAGATATAGCTTAAGATAACCATTAGCGTGAATGCCAGGAAAACAAGCAATATTTGCCCGTATACAGCAATGGTTGCTCCAATTCTTTTAACAATAGAGCGCAGTTCCGGCATTAAAATTCTCCCTGTCACCTTAAAAGCGGAGTCTTTTTTAAAATTTTAAACCAGAATTGTTAAGTTAGCAAGCAACTGTAAAAATCAAATCTTTCTTATAGGCGTGTGGGAAAGATATGGCGAATTAACCAGTCAGTAATCGTAATTGACTATAATACATTGATAATTTATCATAATTTCATGAAGAATATCTATATTTTTACAGTAATTTTATGTCTAACATTTTTTTCATGCACAAAGCATGAAGAATTTTCCGCTGACGAACTGGAAACAATGGGCGCTCAGGGACTTGCTGAAATTCTGGCAAAGACAACAAGCAAACCCTGGAGGGGTGAAGAATTCCTGCCCGGCAAGCTTGGCGGAACATGGTATACCACAATGTCGGAAGACCCAAAAAGCTTTAATAATCTTATAGCCGAACAAGACAA
>JAITFK010000105.1 GCA_031281555.1 Treponema sp.
TGGCATTATCGGAAGCTCGCCAAGTCGCCGCTGGAACTTTCCGCCCCCCGCTCCAAGTAATTTATTCAATAAATAATGAATTTTTTTGGTGTGAAGCAAGCTGTTTTGCCTGCACAGACAGCGGATAATATAAAAAATGTCGTTTATTTATAGGGGATTTTACCTATATTTCTGTTATATTATACGAACGTTTAATATAAACACTGACAATTTGTTTATGACAAATTTTTATTATTTGTAAATTAAGAATTTATGAATATTCTTTAAAAATCTTGCATTTAACATGGAATTTTGCTTGACTCGAATTAGTCTATTTTGTACTATATTAAAAACAAAAATGTATAATGAATAATTTAAGCTGTTAAATTAAACGTTCGTTTTTTCTAACAGCTTTATCAGGTTATTCCCCTACATTTTTGTTGTTTTCCGCTTATGCGGACAAACACACAAAAACTGACGGCGGGAAAAGACCGCGTGCGGTAACTACATCATGTTCCGCAAAAGGAGTTTCTTAATGAAGCTTATAAAAAAATTTTTAGGGATTGCCGCAATAATAGCGGTAATTGGATTTATGGCACTGCCACTGACAGGGTGTCCTGAGGAGTCTGACGAGGGCAAAAAAAATGTAACACCTTCTGATACGCCAGATACAAGCGGCGACCCAATAGAGAGTATCTTAATTAGCATTCCCGCGCCGGCTAAGGATGTAATTCCGGCAAAAAAGGCTATCTTAAATCCAGCAGATAATTTTACATCCGGAGACATAACATGGACTCCGGCTCCATCGTCCGCCGGTAAGTTTGAGGGCGGCAAAGAGTACACCGCAAAAGTAAGGCTTACGGCGAAAGACGGTTACACATTCTACGGTTTGACAAAAGAGGACGTAAAAATTAACGAAGAAAACGTAACAACATTTACAAACAACGCAAAAACCGTAGATTTGTCTTACAAATTCCCGACAACTGATAACAGAACAGTTACCGGTATAACAATCAAGAATGAACCGACAAAATTAACCTACAATTACAATGAAGCGCTTGATTTGTCAAATCTTCAAGTATCGATCACCTACGATAGCGGAGCCGCAGATGATGTACTTTTTAGTGAGAAGAATTTCGCCTTAAAAAGTCTTACAACCGATCCTATTAATGGTTTCCCAATGAGCGTAGTTGATCACAATGGTAAACCTGTTAAAATACAACACGGTAATGGTGTGACGGTTGCTAATACCCAAGATTTAACAGTGAATCCTATTGCCCCCGCAACCGATAACTTTACCATAAACGGAGCAGTACAAACTTACGACGGCAGTTCAAAATCCGTTACCGTATCGGCAAAACCAAGTATAACAGGAATGGGAAGCGTATCAAATATTCAATATGAAGGGACAGAAGGCACATCTTACACCAAAAGTACAACCGCTCCTACCAACGCCGGTAAATACACTATAACCGTTGACGTAACGAAGAGTGTAAACTCAAACTATGATACGTTAGTAAACTTGGTAGTAGGAACATTTACCATTAACAAGGCAACTCCGGTTGCAGGCAACTTTAACATAAGCGGCGCAAACGCAACATACGACTTTGAAAATGGTATCGCCAGAACCGTCACCGTAACAGTTAAAGACGGTATACAGGGAATGGGAACCGTAACAGTTAAATACAATGGAAACTCAACCGCTGTAATCGGAACATACACAGTAACCTTTGATGTGGCTGCGGGGACTAACTATACAGAAGCGGAGAATTTTCCAGCGGGAACACTGACCATTAATTTTAAAACTCCAACTCTTACCACCATTGACGAGCTTAGTTCATTATTGACAGCTCTCCCAGCTAATACCGCTGACACAGCATATTCCATCATATTAAATTTGAGTGAACTAAGTAGTTTAAATACTAGAGGCAAATATCTCAATATTGATCTTTCAGGCAGTACCTTAACTTACTTTTCTAGGGTTTTTAGTGATTCAAATCTTGTCAGCATAACCTTACCCAACACCATAAACAACATTTGGGAAATGACTTTTATTCATTGCCCTAGCCTTCCCAGCATAACCATACCTGCTAGCGTTACCACCATTGGGAATTATGCTTTTCACGACTGTCCCAGCCTTACCAGCGTAACATTTGCAACAGGAAGCAACATACCGGACGCTAATTTTGGAACCAATGTTTTTCCTGAAGGAAGCGAAGGAAACGGCGGAAACTCCTTAAAGACCGCATACAGTATAGGGAAAGCGGGAACGTATACAAGAGCGGCTAACGGCTCAACATGGTCAAAACAGAACTAAGTAATTATTAGTTCGTAGATAAAGGGAGTAGTTTTTCACTACTCCCTTTTTTACCAACATTTAAGAGCATAAAAGATGTATGCCAAATATTTTGCTTGTGCAGTCAGGCAGGCTGGGTGACGGAAAAACATTTTCAGGAATTCCCCGCCACAGCCACAAAAAAGCACTGCGTAAGCAGTGTGGCTCAACTAATGCCGCACGCTGAGAGCGCCAAAGAATGCCGCTGTTTTCAATTAAGCAAGGTCAACTTTAGTTGACCGACAGTGCGACGTTCTTCCTGAGTTTTTCCGGCGCACAGACTGCCTGACTGCGCAAGCAGATTAGGGAAGAATATCCTTGGGCATACATCTTGCCACAATACAGGTATGGAACAGTTAACACTCTCTTTTTTATTAAAAGAAAAGTTACTAATTATTATCCGCTATATCGGTAATGGTTTGTAAAAATTGTTCAGGCGTTACTACATCAATAGAATTGGATAAAAAATCTTTTGTATTTCTGGTTACTATATAATCAACAGATAAATCAGATCCAACTATAAATTGGATAGAGTCTTCAAAATCATCCCAATCAAGCTCCAATGCTTGATAAATGTTTTTATCCGTTACAGTAGCCGGATAAAAGACTTTTAACATGCGCTTTATTGCTTCCCGCGCGTTATTTTTTCCATTATCTTTTTCGGTTATATAAAAAATGTCGGTTATTGTTGAGGCAGAGATATAACCCTTGATGAGTTTTTTTTGCGCCATGCCGAAAATCAATGCGGCATTAGTATACCACGGTTTTCGGTTCAATAAAATATCAAGTACAACATTGGTATCAAGCAATATGGTCATATTTTTTAAGCCGTTCAGTGCGAATTTCTTCCGCGTTTGTTTCGGTGTGCAGAATACCGGTCAGAGATTGCAGAACTTCCCCTTTAAGCATTTCATCTATCATCAATTTTGTAAGATGGATTTTACCATTGCCGCTTGTTTGTTGAGCGCTTGTGAGAGGTGTAAACTTAAGTTCCATCTTTGTTTTGCCAACCGGTAATTCGTAGGGCAAATCAAGAGAAATCCGGTGATTTGCCGGTATTTCAATGGTCTGTTCGATAGTCATAAGATAAATATAACATAAAATTTAGAAAAAATAAATAGCTATCCCTACAAACCCCACCCGATAAATTCATCGTTTTCACCCAAATCATCCAAATTATAAGGCGTTTCCTGATACACAAAATTCAGCCAGTTATTAAAAAAAAGATTTGCGTGCGCGCGCCAGCGGACAATGGGCGGTTTTGAAGGATCGTTATCGGGATAATAATTAATCGGCACTTCAATCGGCAAACCTTTGGCGACGTCGCGTTTGTATTCTCTGTCCAGCGTCAGCGGATCGTATTCCATGTGACCTGTAACATAAATTTCCCTGCCGCCGCGCGCGGATGCGATAAAAACCCCCGCTTGCGGAGTCTCGGATAAAATTGTCAGACGTTTTTCCGCCGCTATTTTATCCCTGTCGCTTGCGGTGTGCCGCGACTGAGGAGCAAGAAATTCATCGTCGAACCCGCGGAATAGTAAATGACGCTGATCTTTTACGGTATGGGGAAAAACCCCGAATAATTTTTTATCTAACTTATACTTTGGAATACCGTAATTGCAATAAAGTCCCGCTTGCGCGCCCCAGCAGATGTGCAAACAGGAAAAAACATTTTTTTGCGAATATTCAATTATTTTTACAAGCTCGTCCCAATAGTCAACTTCCTCAAAAGGCAGGGTTTCAACAGGCGCTCCCGTGATTATCATCCCGTCAAAACGCACCTTTCTGTTCATAACTTCTTCGGCGCTTATATAGAACTTTTCCAGGTGTCCGGGCGGGGCGTTTTTTGACGTATGGCTGCCCATGTTCAGGAAGGTAATATCAACCTGCAGCGGACTGTTGCCCAAAAGCCTTAAAAGCTGGATTTCCGTGTCTATTGTAGTGGGCATCAAATTGATTATTCCAACCCTTAAAGACCTGATATCCTGAGATTCGGCGCGGTCTTCCGTCATGGCAAAAATGTACTCGTTGCTTAGGGTGTCGTATGCCGGTAATTCCCTTGGTATTTTTATGGGCATGCCTAATTTTTAGCATATTTCCCGGCAAATTACCATTATTTTTAATCGTATAACGGGCAAAAATGGCGGTTTTTCAGCTTTTTATTCGAGAATTCGCATTATCGCGCTATTCTTATTGCAGTTTTTATAGAAGTAGTTTA
>JAITFK010000066.1 GCA_031281555.1 Treponema sp.
TCCGGTACAAGCGGAATGAAAGCCGCCATGAACGGCGTTCTTAACTGTTCTATTTTGGACGGATGGTGGGACGAAGCATACACTCCTGAAGTAGGGTGGGCAATCGGGCAAGGCGAACAATATCAGGATGAAAGGCTTCAGGATGATATTGAAAGCAAGGCGTTATATGATCTTTTGGAGAGAGATATTATTCCGTTGTTCTATCAAAGAGGACACGATGGTCTGCCGCGTGAATGGATTAAGCGCATGAAAGACTGCATGAAGCAGATTGGGCAGTCAATGTCGTGTCACCGTATGTTGATGGATTACTCTAATCAGTTCTACTTTCCGGCGCTTAAAAATTACCGCAGGTTCAGCAAGGATGATTATGCCGAAGCCAAATCTATTGCGGCATATTTCAGCAAGCTGCAACAGGCATGGGGTAACCTGAAAATTGTTAAGATTGAATCCAACGCCAAACCGGTAATGCAGCGCGGCGATATGCTTTCTGTTACCGCGTATCTTGATCTTTGCGGTATTTTACCTAACGAGCTGAGTGTTGAGCTTTATCATGGAACGGTATCAAATCAGAGCAGCGAAATTTCAAATGCAAGAAAAACAGAGATGAAATGGCTCAAGAGCGAAGGCAATCTTAACCTGTATCAGGTTCGTATTGAATGTGTTGATACCGGCATGCAGGGTCATACAGTACGCATCATGCCCAAACACGACGCTTTAATACATCCGTATCGTTGCGGTTTTATGAAGTGGGCTTAAAAACGAGCCTTATTACAACTAAATCTTTCTCTTTCAAATACCTTGATATAGTAGCTGTGTTTTTTGTCTCTATACTTGTTATCAGCAATATTGCCTCATCGGCAAAAATTGTCGATATTGGTATTTCTCTCTTTTCAATACCGCTTGTTTTTGACGGCGGCACTTTACTGTTTCCGTTTGTTTATGTACTGGGCGACGTGTTGACCGAAGTTTACGGGTTCAGAACTGCCCGGCGCGTTATCTGGACAGGTTTTGCAGTAATGGCTCTTGCCGCGTTGGTTTTTTTTATTCTGGGAATTTTACCGCCTGAAAGTTTCTGGGAAGCTGAAACAGGTTCTGCGGCATATAACGCAGTCCTCGGCGGAATGAGCTACGGCGGCATTGTACTTGCAAGCCTTACGGCATATCTTGCGGGAGAATTATCCAATGCGGCGATTCTTTCAAGACTGAAAGTTAAAATGAAAGGAAGAATGCTTTGGGTACGGACTATCAGTTCCACCTTGGTAGGCGAATTCCTTGATTCGCTGATTTTCGTACTAATAGCAAGCGCCGCAGGAGTTTTTGGATGGGAAATTTTTTGGAGTCTTGTAATAACAAATTACTTATTAAAATGCGGAATTGAAGCCGCCGTAACACCCTTCACATACTGGGCTTCCGGTTTTTTAAAACGGAAAGAAGGCATTGATGTGTATGATGAAAGGTAAGAAGTAAAATCTTAATAAGAGTGTTCTAAGCGCCTAAAATTTCAAACAAGCGTTCAAGGTCTTCCATTGAATAGTAGTCAATCAGAATACGGCCTTTGTTGATGCCTCCCTCTATGACAACTTTTGTCCCCAATTTTTGGATAAATTTTTCCGCCATATCTTCAATTTCCGGCGGCTGTTGTTTGACTTTTTTTACTTTTGTTGCGGGAGACGGCGACGCCCGTTTTTCAGCTTCCCTCACCGAAACATCACCTGCAAGTATTTCCCTGAAAAGTTTTTCCCTTTCCGCTGCGTCGGTTACGGATAACAACGCCCTTGCGTGTCCTGAGCTGACCTTGCCCTCTTCAATACTTTTTTGAATTTCTACAGGCAGCTTTAGAAGCCGCAGAGAGTTGGCAACTGTAGAACGGTTTTTCCCTACCCTGGCCGCAAGCTCATCCTGGGAAAAGCCGGAAAAGTCCATCAGGTTTTTATAAGCTGCCGCCTCTTCAATAGGGTTAAGATCAGTGCGCTGGATATTTTCGATCAGAGAGACTTCCAGACGCTTTTGATCGGTATAATCGCGGATAATTACGGGGACAGTATTAAGTCCTGCCAGCTTTGCCGCACGTGTCCTGCGTTCACCTGCGATAATGATGTAAGTACCGTCTCCGTTATCCGCCGCAATTATAGGCTGAATGATACCGAAAGTCTTAATTGACTCCGCCAGTTCCTGCAATTCCGTTTCGTCAAAATTTTTACGGGGCTGGCCCGGATTGGAAACAAGCTTTTCAACCTGAAGTTGAACAATATTCCGCCCGCTGTTTTCCGTTACTATTTTATATTTTCTTTCTGTAACAGCCGGAGGATCCTGGGTTTCAATAGTTGTATACTCCGAATCATCATTGTTATCCAGCAGTGCTTCAAGTCCCTTTCCCAGTCCTATTTTACGCGGCATTTGTCCCTCCGCGGCGAAGAAGTTCTTGGGCAAGAGCATTATACGCTCTTGCGCCCGGGCACTGCGGATCGTAAAGTGAAATCGGCATACCGTAAGACGGAGCTTCGGAAAGGCGTATGTTTCGCGGAATGATTGTATTTAAAACAGTATCCTTATAAGTCGCGCTTACAAGTTTTATCACGTCATTTGCCAATCTTGTTCTTGGATCGTACATTGTAAAAAAAATCCCGTTTATTTTAAGCGACGGATTTAGGCCTTCCTGTATTTTTTTGGTAGTATGTAAAAGCTGTTTCAAACCTTCCATAGCGAAGTATTCACACTGCATCGGGATAAGTACGGAATCGGCTGCCGCAAGTCCGTTCATGGTAAGCTGTCCCAAACTTGGAGGGCAGTCTATCATAATATAGTCGTATTTGCTCCTGATTGGAGCCAATGCTTTTTTCAGGAAATAGTTTCGTTCTTTTTGGTCGATTAATTCTACCGCCGCGCCTGACAGGTCAAGGCTGGCAGGGATAACTTCAAGGTTTTTTACAGATGTTTTTCTTGTCGCCTGTTCCGCTGTTGCGGCGTCGGAAATCAATTCATAAATTCCGGGTTTGAGCGGCTTTACGCCCATTCCGCTGGAAAGATTTCCCTGGGCGTCAAAATCCACCAAAAGGACTTTTTTTCCGGCTTCGGCAAGGTATGCTCCGATATTAATCGCCGAAGTAGTTTTTCCGACGCCTCCCTTTTGGTTTACAAAAACGCTAATTACTCCCATAGGGTAGTTTAACAAATGAGTACGGAAAATGCTATAGAATAACGGATTTTCCACAATCCGGGCAGTTTTTCTTTTCAACTATTGAATTATGCGGTTTTCGGGGGTATTCTTTAAATAAGGAGTAAGGGGTGAGTGATTCGGAAAAACCTGATGATGTTCCCATTAATTCCGTAGAGGCTCCGTCTGTAGTACTGGAATTAATTCATCAATTAAAAGTTAAAGATGTAATGACAACTGCGATTCTTACCGCAACGAAGAACCAAACTTTAAGGCACATACAGGCTTTGCTGAGAGAAAATCATGTAACAGGTATTCCTATCGTTGAGGATCAACATCTAGTCGGAATGATTTCAATTGCGGATATTATCACCGCCCTGGACAAAGGTTATATTGATCTTCCGGTAGAAGAGAGAATGACAAAAGACGTGATAAGCCTGCAGGACGATATGCCTCTTTCTTTCGCCATTTCCTGTTTAAACAAGTACCATTACGGACGTTATCCTGTGCTGGACAAAGAGCAGAAACTGGTCGGTATTATCAGTTCCAGCGATGTAATCAGGACGCTGTTGATAGAAATGAACCGTGAAGTTCTTAAACTGGAAAAAAACCAGAAAAGTCAGGAAATTACGGGACATTCTTCCTATGCTGAAATGGAATTTACTACCGCTCATTATAATTTTGAATTAGCGGGCAGGGCTTCCACGGAAATAAAGAAAGCGCTTAAGCAGCGTAATTTTGATACTAAATTGATAAGACGTGTAGCCATTGCCTGTTATGAACTGGAAATAAATCAGGTTGTTCATTCTGACGGAGGAACCATTCATTGTTCCATTCAACCCGACAAGGTGATCATTACAGCCGCCGACACCGGCCCCGGAATTGAAGATGTGAGTTTGGCTCTTAAAGAGGGTTGGTCTACCGCTAACGAATATGTGCGTTCTTTAGGCTGGGGAGCGGGAATGGGTCTTGCAAACACAAAACGTGTTTCAGATGAATTTACAATTGAATCCGTAGTGGGTAAGGGTACTACCGTACGTTCTGTGGTATTTGCCGATTCATCCAAAGCTGATTCCTGACAGGAGTTTTTGATGAAAATAAAAGAAGCTGCACAAGCGCTTGGCGCGGAAATATACATGAGTGAATTTGACGATATAGATATTTCCGGTGTTTATACATCAGATCTTCTTTCTGATGTTATGGCTAATGCGAAAGACGGCGGCGCTCTTGTAACAATTCAGGCGCACAAAAACACTGTCGCCGTTGCCGCGCTTGTGAATATCTCCGTTATAATCATTTGCAACTCCCGCCCCCTTCCCGAAGATATGCTGGAAGCCGCAAAGGACGAAGGGATTGCGGTTATTCGCACAAAAGAAAATCAATATACAGTTTCCGGTAAATTGTGGGAATTGTTCCACAAACAGTAATAAATTATGCTGGCGGATTTACACAACCATTCCTGCCTCTCCCCCTGCGGCTCCCTTGACCTTTCGCCGCGCTATTTGCTTGAGTTGGGAGCCGCAAGGGGCATCAAGTTAATGGCGCTGACGGATCACAACTCAAGCCTTAACTGCCCCGCTTTCGCAAAGCTGAGCCGTCAATACGGAATAATCCCGATCTTCGGCATGGAAGCGACAACAAACGAGGAAATCCATGTCCTGTGTCTGTTCACAAACCTTGAGGCGAGCATGGCCTTTAACGAATACGCCTATTCAATACTTACGCCTTTTCTTAATAACCCCGAGAAAACAGGCGATCAGGTTTATGTAGACGAAAACGACAACATTGAAGGCGAAGTTGAGTACTATCTTGTAAACCCCCTTGATTTGAGTATTGATAACATAGGCGCAAAAGTTATGGAGTACGGCGGTATCGTAATTCCCGCCCATGTAGACCGCTTCGCTTTTTCGATGACCAGCCAGCTGGGGGTAATTGTGAAAGGCCCCTGGTCTGCTCTTGAATGTGTCCGTATACCGCCGTTTATGAACGAAAGACCACTTTATACAGTTGGATATCCGCTTACAACATCGTCGGATGCGCATTATCCCGAACACGTAGGCAGGCGTCCCTTTCAGCTTGATGTCAGCGCGGAAGAGCTTTTGCCCGGCGGAGAAGGAACTGATGCGGACATAAATGTTTTTAAGAAAGCTCTCGCTAAAAGGCCAAAGTAATCAACTGTAGAATTGGAAAGTATAAGCGTTTATTCTCATTTTCATCGTGTTTGATTTTTTTGATGTTTATTAGGGCTTGATAAACATTTCCCCATTCATAATAATTAAATTTCTTGATGAAAAGTACGAGAAAGACCATAAAGCATTATAGGTGGTATTTGTTTATAATGCGGGTCATGCGCGGTATTGCAATTCCTGTTTCCAAAATAATGTGGGGATACAGGCGCAGACTGGAAAAAGGGCCTGATACGCCCAGTATCATTATCTCCAACCATAACACCAACTTCGATCCCGCCCTCATCGCAATTAATTTTATCCGCCACATATATTTCGTGGCAAGCGAACACACCTTCAGACACGGTTTTCGCTCGCTCTTCCTAAAAGTGGTGTTTGCTCCCATTCCCATAAACAAGGCGCAGGCGGACGCCTTTGCCATGCGGGAAATACTTTACCGGCTTAAAGCAGGTTACAGCGTGTGCATTTTTGCCGAGGGAAATCATTCCTTTAACGGACTGACGGGACATATTCCCCTTTCAACCGCCAAGCTGGTTAAAATGAGCGGTGCGGCGCTGATTACCCACCGCTTCGAGGGAGGCTATTTCACCAAGCCGCGCTGGGCAAGGAAGAAGCGCTGGGGGAAAATGGAGGGCAAGCTTGTTTGCCGTTATTCCGCTGAAGAATTAAAAACCATGACGCCCGATCAGATTCTAGAAGTGATTGAACGCGATATCCATGAAGACGCCTATGAAAGGCAGAAGGAACAGCACATCCGCTACAAAGGAAAAAACCGTGCGGAGAACATCGAAATTGTCCTGTACCTGTGCCCCCAGTGCAAAAAGATAGGAACGATACACTCGCAGGGCAATCATTTTTCCTGCGTCTGCGGGCTTAACGCTGAGTACACGGAAACAGGTTCCCTTGAAGGAGAGAACCTCACCTTTACAACCATTACTGATTGGGACAAGTGGCAAAGCGAATACATAACGCAAATTGTCAACAGCGCCGGCAATGAACCCATTTGCGCAGATGACAATCAGCAGTTGTTTTTGGTTCAATCGTCAGTGGGAAACACCCTTATCGCTGAGGGAACAATGTACATAAGCCGTACAGAGTTTCATTGTGCGGGCATGGATTTTCCTTTGCCGCAAATTAAACGCTTCACGATACTTGGTAAAATGACGCTTTTCTTTACCTTAAATGACGGCAGTCAGTATGAGGTACGCAGTGTTTCTCCCCGCAGTCCGTTAAAGTATGTGGAGATAATGCGCACATTAAAACAGGATCAAGGGCTTTTCATCGACTAGGCGTTCACATCATAAACTGTATATCTGTTATAATTCAACGATTATGACGCACCTTTATTCCTCATGCACCCTTTGTCCCCGGAATTGCAACGTTAACCGCCTTACCGGAGAAACTGGCTTTTGCGGGGAAACCGCCGCCCTGCGGATAGGAGCGGCTGTAATCCACAGAGGAGAAGAACCGCCGCTTGTGGGAACAGGCGGCTCGGGAACAATTTTTATCAGCGGCTGCAACTTAGGCTGCGCCTTTTGCCAGAATTACCAGATATCGCAGGGAGAAAAAGAAAGACTTGGAAGAACGGTTACTGCCGAAGAATTTACAAAGATTTGCAAGGCGCTTCGTGATAAAGGAGCGGAAAATATAAATATAGTTACTGGCAGCCACGCAATCCCCACGATTGCAGAGGGCCTTGCCGCCGCAAAAAACGCAGGTGTGCAAATACCCGTGCTATGGAATTCATCCGCTTACGAAACAACAGAAGCGCTTGAACTGCTGAAAGATAGTGTTGATATTTACCTGCCTGACTTAAAAACTCTGGACAGTGAAATTGCGGACAAATTTTTCAATGCGCCCGATTATCCGCAAACAGCGTCGTCCGCAATTTTAAAAATGATTGAAACAGCGAACACAAAAGAAAAAGTGATTATCCGCCACTTAATTTTGCCCGGTTTCCTTGAATCATCAAGAACGGTATTACGCTGGTTTGCGGAAAATGCGGTAGGACGCGCACAGCTTTCGTTAATGACGCAGTACACGCCGATTCCAAACAGAAAAAGACCGATGCCAAACCGTTTCATAACGGAAGACGAATACGAAAAAGTTTTAGGCTGGCTGGAAGAATTCGGAATTGAAGACGGTTTCTGTCAGGAGTTAGTTACAGGCAGCGAATGGCTGCCGGATTTTAATAAGCAAAATCCTTTTTCGTCAGAGTTGTCGGTTCCCGTGTGGCATTTTACCAGCCAAACTTAAACCCTGCATTCACGCCGAAACCGCTGCCCGTCCAGCTTTTTAAATAACTTTGCGAACGAAGATCAACTCCTAAATCTATTTCAAATGCTTTAAGGTTTAAAGCCAAATCAAGGCTGTTCCTCCAAAGGCGATCATAAAAACCCATTCCAAACGTTGCTATAAAAAAGTTTGATATATCCAAACGAGTTTTTAGACCTGCTTCCATAGAAAACGGTTTACTGTAAAGCGGATTAAGTGCAAAACCGGCTTCAGGTATTACTGTAAATAATTGAATACCAAACGGCCGCCAATTACTACGGGCAATCATCTTGAAAGGACGCAGAACCTTTCGTTTATTCACTCCGTATGTTGTATCACTGCTGAAAGTGAATATTTTTTCCATGGCGCTATCATCATCGCCGAAGATAAACGGCTTATCGCTGCCGATGTTACCTGAAATTTTCATATAATCCTGTACGGAAGAAGGAAGCAGCGGAATGTTCACAATATCCAACCCTAAATCAAAATCCAGCATGAAAAATTTGTCCTTTAATCCAAGCGCGTTTGACAACGGATATTCGACTCCCAGTTGAAAGTCAACGCCGGGCGACGCGGTAATGCCGTTATAATTCTCCAATGAATATGCGCTGTAAACATTAATATCATAGGTAAAATTAAGCAAAGTTCCTTTGTTATCTGTAGAATAGGTGTATGAAATATCTGATACGGCATAAATAACAGGATAGTACAATGCAGGTTTAATTTTTATTTTCAATTTATGCAGATGAAAGAAAACAGGAATTCCGGCCTCTGTAAATACTGCGGCGCTGATATCGGACTTTTCATCAACAGCTTCACTGAAAGAAAGCATTTTACCCGACAAACCGAGAATACCGTATATATCCGTTTTTATTGACAGGCCGAAACCCCAGTTGTTTTTGTTGTTGTAATTAAAGTACAGCGGAGAAGCGTTTGCGTCAAAATTTATACTGATGCCGTTCTTAATCTTATCAAGATCAAGAACAATTGTTTTCTGAAAAAAATCTTTAGCCGATAAAAAATCATTGGTAAAACCGGCTTTGGCATTTAAACCAAATTCAACTGTCCTGTCTTTTATCCTTAACTTTCCTTTATCATTATCTGCGTATATACGAGGTAAAAAAAATAAACAAATGAACAAAAATAACGCTAATTTTTTCATATCAATTTATGTTTCCTTATAAATCAATAGTGTGGTTCAATTTGGCTTTAAAAGCAATCTTGGTAATAAAAAAATTCCGCGGAAATGATAACCTTCCGCTGTTATCAAAAACAAGTTTTAACTTCGGAGCAAAAGGGATATTCGCCGGAGTGTTTATAATTTTCATATTTTGCTCATCAATTGCGAATTCCAGTGAGTCGCTTGTTATTGGGTTTTCGATATTAATTCCTTTGCTCTTTACACTTAATTTTGCGTGTGTAAACGGATTTTTATTCATCTCCATTGCAAAGCTTAAACTTTCCAGCATTTTTGTTACTGTATTATCGCTGTCCGGACTTTCTCTGCCGAAGAGATCACCCTCGGGGAATAAGTCATCCGGTAATTTAACTTCAGCTCCGGCATAATCTGCGGTAAAGTTAAAAGGAAGCCAGACGGTAATTTCAACTAAAACAGAAGGATTTTTAATCCATTGCTGTTTTACTGTATCGTGTGCTTTTACATAAATTCTGTAGTTAATGTCGGTTTTTTCTCCGTTAAATTTAAGACCTATATCAGTACCGCCTTCGGGCAAAGCGGTCTTATCATAAGAGGTTTTTTCTTTAAGACCGCTTGCCCTGTTTCCTTTATACGGCGGCAGAGCAGTGCCGTTATTTACTTTAAGTTCAACAGAAATTCCCTCTGTACTGGAATTACCCGACAAATACAGTTTGGAAACAATGAACCTTTGATCAAAAGAAAAACCTTTCAAAAACTCGCTGAAATCCAAAGGCTGAACTTCTAACTTACCACTAGCCAGGTCTGTATCAACGGACGGCTGAAAATCCTTGGTATCATCAATGCCTGTTAAAGTAATTTTCTCATCAAAAAGTTTCATGTAGACTATGTAAGTAACAATTTCGGTTTTTTCGCAATCCAGTAATTCAATATTTTTTTCAGTATTAAAATTATCTTTATTAAATAATCCTTTTAAATGCTTGCCTATGTCAAAATCTGCGGAAAATCGAAAATCAGGAGAACCCTTAACTTGTACAGTGTTTGGCATTTGTAAATTACATGCCAATGACAACAAGACAAGCGCAAGAAATATAATGTAAAGTATTTTTCTCATATCGAAAAACCTTCTGTTAAAATATAAAAATATATTGGGTTAATATCCATCTAATTATTTGGTATTTGCTAATCGTCCCCGTATTATGCGATTTTTATCTATAACGCTGGTTCTTTGCTCA
Source organism: Treponema sp. (assembly GCA_031281555.1). Lineage (GTDB taxonomy): Bacteria > Spirochaetota > Spirochaetia > Treponematales > Breznakiellaceae > WQXQ01. The sequence continues at coordinate 10,006 of JAITFK010000066.1, forward strand.
AACTTCAGCAATAAATAAGGACAGCCCCCGTTAAACAGTACATTGTATGTATCCGCGCCGTAGACAAGAGTGCCTTTTTCATCGCTTAACAGGCTTGTGTCAGGCCCGGGAGTATAGTTCAACTGAAAATAAGCGTTCATGTCCGATTTTTTGGCGGAAAAAACAAGAAAGTATGTCGCTGCGGGATAGTTGGCTTCATCTTTTTTCTCCTCAAAATAAATACGCAATAAAATATCATCTCCCGATTCCTGCAAATTAACAGCCTCTCCTATTATTTTAGTCATAAAGGTAATATTACTTTTCTCATGGACATTCTCAAATATAACGCCGCCTTCTTTAACGTTTTTGTCGCTGTAATACCCCCGATCATTTGCTCTGGTTGATACGGAATTTAGTACAATAGAGCCGGAAAGAATAAAATGATAGTTTTTTAAGTCATAACCGGGCATTTTTTTCAGCCGCTCAAGGATAGCGGGCGTTAAGGCTGCTTCCATAGGCGGCTGTTCCGGCGCCGGAGGAGGATCAGTTTTGCAGCCAAAAACCGCAGCTGCGGCCAATAGCGTAAAAAACAAACATCTGATATGACTTTTCATGTTTTTCCTTCATGCGGCCTTGCCCGCCGTCAGTTCTGTATGTTAACCGTCCGGAAAACACGACATCAAGCACGCTGCGCTTCTAGAAACCTCCTTTTAAATATAACAGTTTATTTGATAAATATCAAATCTAATTACCAGCGTTTTGCGTATAGTCCCTTAATATAGCGTTTGTTCGCTTTCGCTTCGAGAATTTGATCAAGCCATATCAATAAATAAGAACTTCTCCCGTTAAATATTACGCTGTACGTTTCCCCTAAGATCATTATTTACAATAAAATCCTTAAATTCAATGCTTTTTTTATTTTTTTTTCTGTACCACCCGCTTTAATTTTTACGCGTTACAGAATTTAAAATAATAGGGTCAGAAATTTAATTTTTTGTAATTCATATCCGGGTATTTTTTTTACCCGTTCAAGGATAGCGAGTGTTAAGGCCGCTTCAGGAGTAGTTTTGCATCCAATAACCACAGCCGCAGATAACGGCGCTAAAAATAAACATCTGATATAACTTTTCATGTTATTTCTTTATTCGGTCTTTTCCACCGTCAGTTTTATATAAAAACGTCGGTTGGCATTGCTGCGTTTCTCGGTATCGCTGACTGTCTCAGTATCGCTGACAGTCTCAGTATCGCTGACAGTCTCTTTTTTTACACCTGCCGTTAGTTCCCTATACTTCGCCCAATCCGCTTTGGCTCCGGCTATGTCGTCTTTGCCATTGTACGCCCAGCCCCGGTTGACATAGGCCGAAGTGAAATCGGGATCGAGCTTTATG
>JAITFK010000080.1 GCA_031281555.1 Treponema sp.
CCGTATTCATCCAATTCTTCTACAGAGCCAATGTTGCTGCGATCGGAGTATATTGAAGGTTTCTTGTTACTTGCCATTGGACACTCCCTAAATTAACATATTATGGTCAATTATCGGTATTTTTACTATTTTTAAGTAAATCTCTTATATTATAATGATATTACATGGTAATTATAGTTGTCAATGCTTAAAGAATCAACATAAAACAACCGTAAATCGAACTATGAAAATCTTTAAGTACCTCATTGCTTTTTGGACATCTATCGCTGTTTATACCGTTTTTACTTTTTTTTACGGGCAGGGAGGTCTTTCCGCGTATAACCAGCTTTTATCCGAGCGGGAACAGCAAGTGATAAATATCAAGGACTTGTGGGCTTTAAACGAAGAATTGGAAAAAACAAAAAATAACCTTTTATATGATTATGACACCTTGCTTGTTTACGCTCGTCAAATGGGTTACGGTTATGAAGATGAAAAATTTGTGCGGATTGTCGGGCTTGGGAATACTATAAGCGTTCCGGCAGTCGCGGGTAAGGTATATAAGATTAAAAATCCTGATTTTATTCCCGATAAAAATATAAAAATAACGGCTCTTTGCGCCGGATTACTGGTTTTTGCCTTTATGCTTATGCTTGAAATTATTGAAACAAGAACCCGTTAATTTTTGTTATGACGAAATTCACGTTCCATATCACGTTTCATGTCTTTTTCGCGAATTCCCGCGCGTTTGTCAAACGCTTTTTTCCCCTTGCAAAGCCCAAGCTCAACTTTTACCCTGCTTTTCTTGAAATAAAATGACAGCGGAATAAGCGTATACCCTTTTTCTTCAACTTTCCGGTTAATCCGTTTTATTTCGTCTTTATGCAAAAGCAGGCGTTTTTTCCTGTCGGGGTCGTGGTTAAAAACAGAAGAAAAAGGGTTTTCCGCAACCTTTAACGAACGAATCCATACTTCACCGTTTATAACTTCAGCCCATGCATCGGGAAACGAAAATTTTCCGTCACGGAATGATTTTACTTCTGTTCCCAAAAGCTCAATGCCGCATTCATAAGTTTCATCTACAGTGTAATCGTACCGCGCCTTGCGATTTTGCGCGATTATTTTTATACCTTCGCCCATAACGGTCTTACCTTAAGGTTTATCAGCAATGACAAGCCTGAATGTTACGAATGGCGATGACAATTCGGGAGGCAGTGAAGCCCTTGTATCAAGCGATGATGAAGAAGGCCTGCCGCGCAGGGAACGTTCTGGAGAACCGGCGACTTCTATTGCCCATTGGGAAGCGGAAATAAATGTAAGAGGAGCGTATGGATCAGCGCACCATTCCCACCCTGAAGCTTCCATGCTTTTTATACTTGTTTTAGCGGCATCCCATTCAGCTTCTGTGGGGAGCCTTATTTCCATTTCAGACATTGAAGCGGGAAGGCGTTTGGAAAGCCAACGGCATAAAGCGCAGGCGGCATACCATGAAACGCCTGTTATACTATCGTTATTGTACATTTCCTGAGAGTTTATTGATATTTCATCGTTAAAATAATCGGTATGTTCGTCTTTCCATTCGGGATTTTCCGTTAAGAATGTTTGGAATAACGAATACGGAACAGGATTTTCGCTTATCAAAAAACTTTTTCCATTGTTTCTGCGAATACCTGTAAATAAAAGCCCTGAAAGCTCGAACCGTCTGTTTATGGGAACGCCTTCTTCAGCGGAAAGGACAGTATTTTCCGTGTTATTCCACGTTGATGCTCTGACAATTGAAGCTGATTCAGGCGGAAGAAGATTGGAAAGCCACTGTGCACTGCCAGGATTATCGCTTAAGAATTGAAGAATGTTAGAAATTGAGCTTACAAGTCCGGCTGGAGAAGGGGAGTTTCCGCTGTTATCAAGGAGAATTTTCGCGCGAAGCAAGTCGCGTAACGAAGCTCTTGTTACAGTGAAACGGGATACAGCTTTTAGAATTTCATCTGTTTGCGGGCTGCTATGCGCGTCGATACGATAAACACCCTCCGAAAGACTTAACGGAATTTGCCATGATTCGGTAGGTTCACCGCCGAAAGTCCATGCGGCAAAGTCCGCTGCGGCTATTGAAAAGGCAGTTACAGGGTCATCTGTTTTTAAGGTAATTTCTAGTGTTTTTTTAAGCGGAAAGAACAGGGAACCGAAGATTCGACCCGGTATTTCCTGAACTATACGTTCAGTTTTAAAACCAGGCAGTACAGCTTCTATTACACGGACTCCTTTTGGTACCGCTATTTTTTTTCCGGAAGTTCCCATGTATACGCCGTCTATCCTTACTGCGGCTCCCGAGGGTTCTGTTTTTACAGATAACACCGCTCCGGGGTTTTTTAAACCGGGAAAAACAAGCAGAAAGAAGAAAACTAAAAGTAGAATTATTGAATAAAGGACAGTTAAATAAACACCCGGACGGATACCCAGAAAATGAGGCAGTTTGACATTGTCATTTATTTCAGGTTGTTTTTCCCGCATACAGGATTATATCAGAAATATAGCAGGAAAAAAAAGAGCTGGCCGGATATTGCCACCCGGACAGCTCCATGCCCTTGAGGCATATCGGAGTTATAGTGATTTGGGAGGGGAACTATAATCCCGACAATTAACTTATCGGTATCAGTATTGATAAAATTAAGATAAATTTTCAATGGTCGAAGGCTAATTTTCTTCCTGAACAGTAAGGTCTACTGTAAGAGCAATACGGTAAGTTTTTCCCCGCTGTACATTCAGGTTCCTTGTAATTGTATAATCCCCTATTTGGAACTTTATTTCATGTAAGCCGGGCTCTACTGTAACAGATTCGCGGCTTCGCTGAAATATGGCATTATCAAGGAAAATTACAGCGTTTTGCGGAGCTTCAAGTATCAAAATAGGGGTGGGATCCTGCAATTCGATAACTAAATCGTTTACTTTAGCCCTTTCCACAACAAAACGGCGGCTTTCGTTCCGGTAATCATCGGAAAGTATGACAAGGTGGTGTTCGCCTTCTCTCAATACAATTTGATCCTGAGTATTGGGTATTACATTATCGTCTATAAGGACTGTAAACGGCCTGTTTCTGAGCTGTGGAGGGTATCTGGGAACAAATCTTACAGCCCCTTCGTCGCTTATTATCGGCCGTACAGTCAGGTTGAAATTCATGTTTTCAAGTTCGTCGCTAAGCCCTTTTATTACCGGCATCATCCTGAAAAGAATTGGGAAGGCTGAAAGTTGGGTTACCGCAGGCAGAACTGTAACTGTTGTAGTCGTTCTTAATCCGTGGGACTGGCGTACCGGTATTTGGTAAATTGTCTGGAGTCTGGCGGGTAAGGGATCAAAAGCGGTACGGTTTGCGTCTATATCCGTGACGCCGTGCGATGTTTGCGTATTGATATTGTTATGTACCGAGATTCCGACAGCTCCCCTATGGGCAAGCCAGTTTTGAGGAGAAGTAATTTCTATTTCTATGCCTCTTAAAAAACGCGCTTCAGAGCCGAGAGTGATAATTACCGAACTGTTTATTCCGATTGAAACCGAGTTTCCGGCAGGTCTTTCAGGAGATACTTCGATACTGCCTTCTACGACAGTACGAAAAGCTTCCGCGTTAACACTGAAGCCTGTGAAAAAAAGGCATACTGTTAAAAATATCAAGACTCCCGACATACTCCATCCGTTAATTTCACCTAATGAATCTGCGCTAATTTAGCGGCGCTAATTTAGCGGCGCAGACTGCCTGACGGATCAACAGCTTTTCCGTTTTGCCGCAGTTCAAAATGCAAATGCGGCCCGGTTGACTGGCCTGTTGATCCTACTCTTCCTATTAGAGTACCTGATCTCACATTTGATCGCAAGACAGCTTCAACTTTTTGCAAATGTCCGTAAAGGCTGGTTATTCCGTTATTGTGGGTTATTATCACATAAATTCCGTAAACCGGATCGTCTCCTATTTCAGTTACAATTCCGTCAGCGGCGGAGTAAACTTCTGTCCCGAAAGGCGCGGCAAAATCAAGCCCCTGGTGTACGGAAATGTTTCCCGTTATGGGATTTTGCCTGAGGCCGAATGCGCTTGTTAGGGTGAAATTTTTCAGCGGGAAACGGAAACCTGTATTCAGGAAAAAAGCTCTTTCTGTTGGAGTGTAATCAGCTCCGGGGAAAAAGTAAAAAGTTTCACTTTTTCCCGTAACGGGAATCTTCAACGCCACAGATTCCGTATTTGCAAACCTTGCGGCTCCCGTCAGTTTTTCAATCTCGGAGTCAAGGCTTGCGGGAATAAATATTCCGGGGTATGAGGGGAGGAGAAGAACACGTCCTTCTTCCAGAGCGTTTGGGTTATTAAGTCTGTTAAGGCTCGCTAAAGATGAATAAGGCACGTTACAACGGGCGGCGACAGAGAGGAGATCGTCTCCCTTGCGGACTGTGTATTGATAAATAGTTAAATATCCGGCTGTATCCTCAAGCCGCTTCAGGATAATTTTATTCCGTATATCAGCGAGACGTTTCCTGTTGGCTTCTACGTCGCCGATATACTGCTTAAAGGCCGTATCCCTTGAATCCATCCTTAGAATTACAGGGAAATTACCGGCTTTACCTGTTTCCTGAGCGGGGCAATAAGACAGGCAAAAGACCAAAAAAAAGGCAAGGGCGCTTCCCTTGCCTGTAATTTCACCCAGCCGCAATTGCTTCCGTAGGGCAAGTGCTGACGCAAGCGCCGCAGTCAACGCATTTGTCAGGGTCTATCCATTGCTTTCCGTCTTTTTCGGAAATGGCTTCTGACGGACAGTCGCTGACACATGAGCCGCAATTTACGCAACTATCACTGATTTTATGTGCCATTTTTAACCTCGCTTTTTATAAGATTTGTTAAGGATACTATATATATCGGTATTTTTCAATTGGTAAGAAGTCAATTTCCATAAAGGTCAGAGCAAAGCCCTTCCAGTGGTTAGGTGGTGTGGACTTTCTTTACAGAGGTTTCGCAAAACTTCAAGATATGATTGCCCTGCTCGTATAATGACATTTATGACTTTCTATGGGAAAAGGTTAAAAATACGATATTGTTATTCCGTTTGGATTTACATTAGTATTAACGTTAGAGGAATTACACCGCATGGCTCAGATAAAAGTGTATCTGGACAACTGTACATATAATCGCCCTTTTGACGATCAAAGTCAAATCCGTATTTCTCTTGAGTCGCAGGCTAAACTGTATATTCAGAGGCTTATTATAAATAAAGAGCTTTATTTGGTATACTCTTATATGTCTTTGTATGAGAACAGCGAAAACCCCAATCCCGAACACCGTAATTCTATACGGGATTTTTTCGTTACGCAACAGACTTTGTTGGTATAGATAAAGCTGATATTATTGGTACACACGCACAAGCAATTATAGAATGTAAATTAAAATCAAATGACGCTATTCATCTTGCCTGTGCGATTGAAGCTGGCTGCGAATATTTTATTACGACAGATGACGGAACATTGAGAAATTATCGCGCTACAGATATTCACGTTTACAGTCCGGTGGATTTTATTTCGGAGGTTACTAATGCGTACTACCGCAGCGATTCTAAATGACGGTATGGATTGTCTTCTTGAAAGACTCGGAGTTCTTGAAATTGAAATTTTCATTTCGCACATATTACGTGAGCCTTTTGATTATACGGCATGGCAGAAAGACCATTATGCTGCCATATCGGTACAGGAACTTAACCGGAAAGCGGTAGAATATAATAAAGCAGGCAACGCCGCTCAGTCATAATAAATCTTAAAATCGCAAAAACGATTATGTATATTTATAAGAGTTTTTCGTCATATGCGCTCCCATTATTCCCTTGCGGCTTTCAAGCCGAATTTGTAATATAACACATGAACGTAATAATTAGGTTCTTGAAAGAGCCTTACTTTGACTGACACCAACCCGGCCACAGACCGTATCGGAAAAGACTCTATTGGCCGCTTGTTAATTAATTTTTCCATTCCGGCAATAATCGGAATGCTGGTAAATGCGGTCTATAATATCGTTGACCGCATCTATATAGGGCAAGGCGTAGACGCGCTGGGTATTGCCGGAATCGGCCTCGTTATGCCGGTGATGATGATTATACAAGCCATGTCCATGCTCGTAGGCATAGGCGCAAATTCGCTTTTTTCCATCCGTTTAGGACAGGGCCGCTCTGATGAAGTAGAGAAAATAATGGGGAATGCGTTCACCTTACTCTTCCTGATTCCTGCCGTTTGCATAACCGTGTGCCTGATTTTTATGGAACCCATCCTGCGCGATATAATG
>JAITFK010000107.1 GCA_031281555.1 Treponema sp.
TAGTCCATTGCCGCAAGTTACCTGACTTCCGTAACTCTTATAATGGTAACAGGAACTACTTTCGGACTTCCGTTGCTGTCGAGATTATCCATTCTGGGAATAGCGCCTGAAGCTAACTTTTTAAAAATATTGTCATAATCAGACTGTTTGAAACTCTTGAATTTGGAATTATTCATGGGAAGACCGACGCCTTGATTGTCGGCGGCGAAAACTAAAGTTTGTCCTCCGGGAAATTTTCCATTGTAATAATCGGCGATACAGTTGTAAACTGAAACCTGAAGCCCTTTCATCGCCGAAGTAATAACAGTGTGGGATTCATTTGATTGATCAACATCAACGCCGATTACTTTCTTCTTGGTTTGTTCAGCCGCCGCCATTACAGAGATGCCGAGCTGACCGCCGCAGGCAAAGATTACATCTACTCCGCTGTTGTACCAAGACGCCGCAAGCGCTTGTACTTCGGATGTAGCATTAAACTCGCCTGTATAATGGTAGTTAATTGTAATAGAACCGGAAGCCGCTCCTAACTCTTTTGCGGCGTATTCAGCGCCTTGAACAAAACCGTAACCGAAACGGATAACGGCGGGAAGCGCCTTTCCGCCGATAAAACCAAGTTTTCTGTTGCCGTCTTTTACAGCGGCATATCCTGCGAGAAAGCCGGCCTGATCTTCGGCGTAATTAATACCGACAGTATTTATGCCTGTTTTGTATTCGGAATAATCCTCGCTGTGCGGCTTGCCGTCTACCAAAATGAAATTTACATTTGGATAGCGATCCTGCGCTATAAAGACAGAAGTTTCAAAAAGATAACCGGGAGTAACTATTATTTTCGCTCCGCCTCGAACAGCAAGATCAATCGCTGTAAGGTAGGCGTCGCGGCTCTGCTCCGTGGGTTGGTAATATTTATGTGAAATGCCTTTTTCTTTCGCGTATTTAACCAATCCTTCCCATGAACCCTGATTAAAAGATTTGTCGTCAATAGTGCCAATGTCTGTTATCAGAGAGATAGTATATGTTCCTGCGCTCTTTTTATTCTGCTGTTTTGAACAACCCGGAAGTAAAATTAAAAGCGTTAATAAAACCAACAATGTTTTTTTCATAGGATTCCCCTAAATCATTTTTTTACAGAATAGACAAAATTTGAAAAAAAGTCAAGAGGTTTTATATTGTTTTTATATATAAAATTGTTACAATTTTGTATTTATAGCCCGATTTATCATATACTGAACATTCTCGTTTGCGTTTTGTGCAATTATTCTGGTTCCGGGATTCATGTTCGGAAATACGCGGAAGATTTCATCCGCAAACGCCTGACCGATATTCTCAATATTTTGAAAATCCAGAATAACTTCTTTAAACAATTCAAGCCCGCTTAAAATACGCCTTGCTTGCGAGCGTGAAACCAAATCATCGGTGTTTGATAAATTTATAGGAACAATTGTTTTATCAAAATCGCCCGGTATCTCCGTTGAAAATTTATCAAAGATATTCTTTAACACAGCTCCGCCGTTATTTGCAAGACGCATATAAACAAAAGTAGAAAATTTCGCTCCGCCCGGTTTTATATTAACGGTCTTCTGTCGGTCGGCGGTATAAGTTATTCCTTTGGAAATAATTACAAAATCGTCAAAAGCTTTTGAAGTGAAGAAAATACCCTGCCCCGAATGACGGGATTTATCGGTTGTGCGTTTGCCTTTTGCCAATTCTATTAACGCGTCTTCTTCGCTCGGAAGATTCAATTTTTGCTTGATATTATAGAAGATACCGATTCCGTCGTCACAGACAGACAGGCTTGTAAACGCCTTGTTTTGAGTTATCAGTAAATCAATATTTTTCCCCTTTGAATGTTCTATGGCGTTATTGAATATCTCTAAAAATCCGTAAACCCAAATATCCTTGATATTTCTAGGAACGCCTGTAAAATGTTTTTTTATATCCTTTTCCCAAACAGCGTCTTCGGATAAGGTTTTGTTAATTCTGTAAGTATATTTATACTGCTTTGATTTTATAAGATACTGACCCGATTTTCTTGTTAATTCTTTATCCGATATCAATTTGTTAATATGTTTATATACAGCGGGCAGAGAAATACCAAACCGCTCTGATGTAAGAACGGCAATGTTTTTATTATCCGTTATGTTTGTCAGTATAAAATCACGAATTTCTTCGCCCCGTTGACGAATTCCCGGCATTGTTTTCCCCTAAATTACCTGTAAACCTTATCGACACGGTATGTAAACCTTATCAATATCTATTATAAACCTTATTGCCGGGGAAAATCAACCTTATTTTTAAGATTTTCACACAAAGGAGGATTGTTAAATCTTTTGGCTTAGACGCCTTTGTCTCCCTTGGATTTCAGGTAGGCTGCCATTGCGATATCATTGCCTTTTATATGGGTAACCAGCCAGTCGCCTACGGTTTTGACGGCGGCGTCTATCAGCTCTTTTACAGGACCTTTATCAATAAGAGCTTGGGTTAGTTCTTTTACTGTCGTTTTGAAATCCTCGTGGCATTTTTTATGGGCTTCATATCCGGGAAACCCGTATTCTTTTTGCAGGGTTTCCTCTGTCTTAAAGTGCATAATGGTATACTGGTTAAGGAAATCCATAGTTTTATATATTTCATCCTTGCCGCGTCCCTGCTCAGATTCTTCAATAATCGTATTAAGCGTAACAAACAACTGTTTGTGCTGTTCGTCAATCTTTGCGTGTCCTGTTTCAAGACTCTTATCAAATTTATATTCCATAACTTATCCTACTATATAAAAATAATACTGTCAAGTTTTTTTGACAATACCGCATTTCATTTTGTTTCAGCTTCGTTATTTTTTATCCTATTTCTTCTTATAATGAGCCTTGGCACATAAAACAACAAGCCCGATACAGCATAAACAGAAAATATTATAAAAAATATATTTTGAGGATAAACAATAACAAGTATAATCAATACGATCATCAGGGCGAAAATTTCTATGGTTCTTACTCTGGACATTTTTAATTTTTTAAATGATGCATAAGGAATATTGGATACCATGAGAAATGAAAGAACGGTAATAACAATAGGCATGGCTTTGAAAAACATCGGCATTTGTTTCATTAAAAACGGAATTGTTTTAGAATTAAGAGGAGCGTTCTCAGGACCTAAAAGCTCATAGCTTAACACAAAAGAAATTATTACGCCTGCCGATGCGGGAGTAGGAAGGCCGACAAAATGTTTTTGCAATTCGCCGCTTTGCGCAAGCACGTTAAAGCGGGCAAGGCGTAAGGCGCAGCAAAGCACATAAAGAATGGCAATGGCAAGACCTATCTTTCCCATTGTTTTTAACACCAGCATATATACCATTATGCTTGGTGCAATTCCAAATGAAACCAGATCGCTAAGCGAATCCAATTCCATGCCGAAATCACTGGTTGTATTGGTCATTCGAGCGATTCTTCCGTC
>JAITFK010000148.1 GCA_031281555.1 Treponema sp.
CCCCGCGATTTTATTCAAACGGGAATATCGGCAATTGACGGAATGAACACCCTTATACGAGGACAGAAACTTCCGATATTTTCAGGTAACGGTCTTCCGCATAACAGACTTGCCGCTCAAATCGTGCGTCAGGCGAAAATTCTTTCCTTTGATGATAATAAACAATCGGAACCGTTCGTTATTGTTTTCTGCGCAATGGGCGTTAAAAACGACGTTGCCCGTTTCTTCCTTGACGATTTTGAACATTCAGGCGTTCTTGCCAATGTCGTTGTTTTTCTTTCCCTTGCTGACTCCCCTTCCCTTGAAAGGCTTGTAGCTCCAAGGTGCGCCCTTACCGCCGCCGAATACCTTGCTTTTGAAAAAAATATGCACGTTCTTGTTGTGATGACTGACATGACAAATTATTGCGAAGCAATGAGGGAAGTTTCTTCTATTCGGGGAGAAGTGCCTAGCCGTAAGGGATACCCCGGCTACTTATACTCCGATCTTGCTTCGCTTTATGAAAGAGCCGGAAAAATAACAGGCTCCACAGGTTCAATCACCCAGATACCAATTCTTTCCATGCCAAACGATGATATCAGCCACCCAATCCCCGATCTTTCAGGATACATCACGGAAGGACAAATCGTTCTTGACCGGGAGCTTTTCCAGCGAGGCATTTATCCGCCGGTCGCAGGGCTTCCGAGTCTTTCACGTCTTATGAAAGACGGAATAGGTAAAGGCATGACAAGGGAAGATCACAAGGACATAGCAAGCCAGCTTTTTGCGGCTTACGCAAAGGTGAAACAGATACGCAATCTCGCCTCAATTATCGGCGAAGAAGAACTATCCGCTACTGACAAACAGTATCTGAAATTCGGAGAAAAATTCGAGCAGACATTCCTTACGCAAAGCGAACAGGATAACCGAGAAATCGCGCGTACTCTGGATATTGGCTGGAAAGTTCTTAAGGAAATTCCGCGCGAAGATTTGTTACGTGTCAAGCAGGAATATATCGAAAAATACATGAATAAGGCCGGTTAAAATAATTATTAACAAATAAAAATATCTCAGGGCGGGTATAAAGTCTTTCCAATACAGAGCAATAGCAATTTTCTGGCGTCAGCGCAAACCCCTTACGGCGGTCAAATGGTGTGGAATTTATTTACGGAGGCTGTGCAAGACGCCTACGGCGTTTACGAGCCCTCGCCTTTATTGAATCCACACCAACACCGCCGCAGGGGGCTTGCCCTGCCGCCGTAAGATATAGATGACGATTATTATTTTTATTTTAACAATGTCTTACAAACCCTAACAAACTTCCATTTCTTTCCCAGAACCAGAGCCGCATTTTCCGCCGAATCTTTTCCATTAAAGACTCCGAAACAGGTAGACCCTGAACCGGATAGACTCGCAAAACAGGCGCCCAATTCCATGAGTTGGGCAATAATGCCGTTATACACGGATTTTTCCCGCTCGGGAAAAACAGGCAGGAAATCGTTGTACATATTCGTAAAATCTTTTTTACGCAGCCGCAAAGATGCGCTTCTTTGCCGTGTAAACGGCGGCGATTCCGGAATGGAAGTTTTATTTCCGCCTGAGGCTTGCAGCCTGTAATTATCAAGCAGGCGGAAAGCGGAAGCGGTATCGCTTGGAAAGCCCGGATTGACCAGCGTTAAAAACATGCGGGGAGTTTTTAAAGGCTTAATACATTCGCCCCGGCCTGTTACAAGCGCTGCGTTTGTTTCATGGATAAAAAAAGGAACATCGCTGCCAAGAGCGGCTGCCAATTCTAAAAGCCTGTCAAAGTTCAAAGGAGAACCCGCAATTTGGTTTAACGCAAGCAGTGCACAGGCTGCGTCGGAAGAGCCTCCCCCAAGACCGCCTCCTGCGGGGATGCGTTTTTCCGCTTTTATTATCAAGCCCTGACAAAAGCCTGTTTTGCTTCTGAACAGGGAAACAGCTTTATAAATAATATTTTCTTCCTGCGGAATGTCAGTTAATGATGAGTTCCCGGTAATACAGGCGTCTTCCCCGAATTCCATAACAATTTTTATCGAATTTTGGTCATCCACAGGCAGAAAACTCAAAGTGTCGCCGAAATCTGCCTTTAAAAAGATACTTTCAAGGTTATGAAAACCGTCAGACCGCTTTTCCCCCACTACCAAATGAAGATTTAATTTTGCGGGCGCAAAAACAGTCAGCTGCTTATCCAAAACCGGCATTTTTTTAGTTTACCACAAAGACAGTCCTTTCAAAATATAACAAACGGCGCTTTCCCAATCAATCAACAACCCCGCCCTAACTAAACTTGACCCACAGAATTATGATAACTATTCCTTATATGAAAGTAAGGTGTTAAATTTATTGAGCCTATCTTGTTTTTTGTGTAAATAAAAACCGCAGTATTTCTTCACGATCCAGGTTCTCGTTGCCAAGCATCCGATATATGGCTGCGGAAACTTCGTTTCCGATGCCTCCGCCCGGTTAAGGGACGGTGTATTAAACCCCTCAATACGAATAAAAAAAGGCTGCCCAATGACAGCCCTTTTTTTACAATTGCCCGGTTCTATTTGATCTTGAACCCAACAGCAGCTTTAATCTGCGGACCAAAACCCCAAGTTGTTTTTGCTGAAAATTTACCACCAAATGCCTCATAAAGTACTGATGTCAAATCCACTGCTGTTTTTGTATCCTTAAAAATCTTTGGTGGAAAACGCATATGTAGCAGTCCTTCCAGTCTTAAGAATAAAGGACCGCTCATTTTGATATCGGTGCCGACACCGGCAAGAAAACCGAATTGGCTAAAATCCATTGCTTTACCATTACCCCTGAGTTTACTATCAGCGGAAAGAACTATGTTGTAATCAAATCCAACAAGAGGAAATATTGTTACCCCGCCCAAATCAACAGGGTATTTACCCAGCATGCTAAAGCCGAACTGCAAAGCACCGCCGGCATCCACAGGATTACTTTTTTTAGCAGAAGCAGTACCTTCCTTTGTTTCACCGACAATTGACATTAACCCATAAGCGAAGTATGTATCAATCTCCGCATAAGTAACATCAAAAAAAGCAAAAGCTCCAAAACTCGTGTTCCGAAACCCGGTATAGTCAGATCTAGATTTACCATCACCAAATGGAGCGGGGGGGTTAGTTGTTTCTATCTTTAAGCCGTTGTTACCGCTGAAATCAAAGAGCAGTCCGCCGCCTACACTCATCTCCATCATCTGGGCAAAAGCCCCTCCTGCGATAAACGCCGCCAAAAGCAACGCTAATATTATTTTCTTTTTCATTATAACCTCCGAATTTTTAACATTGTAAAAAGTATAATAATTATCGGAATAATTATGCCTTTTATTTAGAAGAATATCAAGTGGTTTGGTTTCTTTTTCTATATTTCTTCCGCAACGGCGTCAAAATCCCTGTTTTTACCGATTTTTTGATTTTCCGCAATCCGGCAAGATAAAACTGTCCCCGGCAGCGGTTTCCCGTCTTTAGATTGAACAAGCAATTTAAGGTAATTTTCCGAAACTCCCCGGCAGGCGGTTTTTGTACGCGTGTTGTTTTCTATTAATACGTTTACTTCACGGTCAAGCCAGCGGTTTATATACTCCGCTCTTCCCTTCCATGCCAAATCCGTAAAAAGCCGCACCCGTCTTGAAATTTCCCTTTCTGGGACAGCTTCGGAAAATGAAAAAGCTTCAGTACCCGGTCTTTTTGAATACGGAAATACATGTATCCAAGCAAAACCAATCTCTTTGCACAGTTCAAAAGTTTCAGTAAATTCATCTTCAGTTTCACCGGGAAACCCCGCAATTATATCGCAGGCAAGGAAAGGATCGTCCTTTGCCTTTCGCAGCAGGGCGGCAGCGTTCCTTACGGTATCGGCGCTGTAACCGCGTCCCATTTTTTCAAGGATTTTTTTACTGCCTGATTGCACCGACAAATGAAAATGAGGGCGTATCCTTTTATCGGAAAGTATTTTAGCGAAATTTTCATTAACGCTGTCAGGCGCAAGAGACGATAACCGCAGGCAAATTTTGGCCGTTCCGCCGAGCAAATATTCAAGTAACGCCTCAAGACTGCTCGGGCCAAGGCCCGAGGCAGCGCCGTTTGAAAGTTTTGCGTCACTGTACCGGCAGATATTTACGCCCGTAAGCACCGCTTCCGCGTGGTTTTCTTCCAGGATTCGCAGCCGTTCCAGAACGATACCGGAGGCAAGGCTGACGCTCGGTCCGCGCGCAAGACGTATCCTGCAATATGTGCAGTGTTTGTCGCAGCCGTCCTGTATTTTTAAAAAACTTCTTGTATGCCCGGAAAATTTTTCAGGTGAAAATTGAAAAGCCCCCGCAATACCCGCGCTGTTTTCCTGCCATGTTTTTAACGCGCTTAAAAGCTCAAGTTTACCGTTTTTATCATCTGTTTTAAAAAACCCGGGTAAGCTTAAAATATATTCTTTTTCCATGCCTTTAAGAACAAAGAGTCGTCCGCTCCGGCCGCTGTCAAGCGCGTTAATCTTCTGTTTTTCAAGTTGCACATAACAGCCTGTAACGATAATGACGGAATCGGGGTAATCCCTTAATTGTTTTCTGATAACGCGCCTTGCTTTTTGATCCGCTTTTGACGTCACGGTGCAGGTGTTTATTACAACAATTGAAGGAGAAGTTTTATTTAAAGTATTATGCAGGACAAAACCGGCCTGTAAAAATGCGTCTGTAAGCGCCTCGCTTTCAAGCTGATTAAGTTTACAGCCAAGCGTATGAACTAAAACCGAAAACATTCTCAGCGGCTATTGCCCGCCCATAGCCCTTTTGGTTCTGTCAAGACCGCGCTGAGCGTCAGTCATCTGAGGGTTAAGGGCAAGCGCTTTTTCATAGGCATCAAGCGCGTTGTTTAGTTCTCCCGCGTTCTCCCGCGCGTAGGCAAGCCTTACCCACCACGCGGCGTTTCCGGGAACCCAGTGGACGGCGGTAGTAAGCGCGATATCCGCGTGGCGGAATCTTCCCTGACGTATAAATATTTCTCCCATGAAATAATAAACCATTTCAATCCGCTGGCCTTCAGCGGTCATGGAAATATATTCCTGAAAATATTGAAGCGCCTCGTTATTCAAACCCTGGTAATAGCTGATTTCGCCGAGTATTTCCGTAATTCTGACATCAAAACGGGAAATTGACCTTCCCGCTCTGGCATAACGCATGGCTTCTTCATATCTGTTCAAACGGACAAGACTCCAACAGATGACTACATGAGATTCTAGATTATTCGGATTTATACTGAGTTCATCCCTGCAAATTTGAATGGCGCGATCATAATTTCCCGCCCGGTATTCAGCCAGCGCGTCAGGCGTTTGCATTTGCGCGTTAACAGTGTGCAAAATTGAAAAGAAAAAGAATAAACAAGCCGAAGCCCTAAAATAAGTTTTCATATAAGATTTCTGCCAACCATAGTGCATCGTCCGTTAAAAATACAGCCTGTTTCCATGTAAATTTCAGGCGCTGTTACATTTCCGGCCAGCCTTCCCGTTACGGTAACTTCAACTTTTTCAACAGCGGTAACGTCTCCTTTTACCTGCCCGCGTATAAGAACCCGCAAAGCATGGATGTTCGCGTTTATTACCGCGTTTTCATCTATAACCAGTAATCCCGACGCGTTAATTTCACCTGAAACCTTGCCCCTGATAAGAAATGGTTTTTCAAAATTTAACGTACCTGTAAAATCTATATCGGGAGACAGAATGGTATCAAAATCAGCGTCTTCCATAAAATCATTATATACGTCTGTCATAACTGTATGATTATATCAAACATTGCAATTATTGGGCAATATCCGTGTTTTGTTCTAATATGAAAAAAATTGATTTTACCTGAAATATCCTGTAAAAAAATAAGAAAACTCATGTCTTGCGAAAAACCATTATACGGTTTATTCTTAAATAATTATACTGCAAAGGAGAAAATTATGGATTTTGTAAAAAATATTAAAGACAAAGCAATAGCGGCGCCGAAAAGACTTGTGCTACCTGAAGCTTCGGATAAACGTATCCTTAAAGCGGCAAGAATTATTATCGACGAAAGAATCGCATCAAGCGTTACTCTTCTGGGAAAAATTACAGACGTTCAAAAAGACGCTAAAGCTGAAGGGGTTAATCTTGACGGAATAAATATTATCTGTCCGGAATCGGACTCACGTTTGGAAAAATACTCCGGGCTTTTTTATGAATTACGAAAACACAAAGGTATGACTCCGGAGCAGGCAAAAATAGACATTCTGGATCCGCTTCGCTGGGGAGCGATGATGGTTCATTTGGGAGAAGCGGATACTATGGTAGGCGGAGCGGACAGAACGACTGGAGATATGCTGAGAGCGGGGCTTTCAATAATCGGAACAGTGCCCGGTCTTAAAACCGCTTCTTCGTGCTTTGTTATGACCGGGATGGATTCTCAATACGGGAACGGCTCATTGATCTTTTCCGACTGTGCGGTAGTGCCCAATCCTACAGCGGAACAGCTTGCGGATATTGCGGAAAGCGCCGCCAATTCGTGCCGCGAATTTTTACACAACGAGCCTGTTGTCGCTCTTCTTTCTTTTTCAACAAAAGGTTCCGCCAACCACGATGACGTTACAAAAGTTCAAACTGCGGTAAACATTTTAAAAGAAAGAAAACCCAATTTTATTTTTGACGGAGAATTACAGGCCGACGCCGCCCTTGTTCCTTCGGTAACCGACAAGAAAGCTCCGGGCAGTCCCGTAAAAGGAAAGGTAAATACGATTATATTTCCTGATTTAAACGCGGGTAATATAGGCTACAAACTTGTACAACGTTTGGGAAAAGTTCAGGCTTACGGTCCGTTCCTGCAAGGCTTTGCAAAACCGATCAGCGATCTTTCAAGAGGCGCGTCTGTTGACGACATTGTTACAACTTGCGCTGTTACGCTGTCACGGGTAAAATAAAAAGTAAGAGACTATTAGGAACCTCTAAAAACTTCAGTTTTTAGAGGTTTTCTTAACCTATGAAGAAAATCGTACTACACTGATTCCCTATACTATAATGAGTTAGCGATTTTCTTCGTGGAACCTTTGAAAACCCAAACAGGGTTTTTAGAGGTTCCCTATTGCCAATTTATTAAGTCAGGCTTATAATATAGTCTATATTTTGTATATCGTTATCCTAAAGGGGGGAAAAATGGCGACTATAAAAAAACCTGCTAAACCAACAAAAAAACCGGCGGCTAAAAAGCCTGCGGCCAAGAAATCGGCGGCTAAAAAGCCGGTAGTTAAAAAACCGGCGGCCAAGAAACCGGCGGCTAAAAAACCGGCAGTCAAAAAACCTGCGGCTAAACCGGCAGCAAAAAAACCGGCAGTTAAAAAACCGGCAGCTAAACCCGCAGCCAAGAAACCGGCAGTTAAACCTGCGGCTAAACCGGCAGTTGTAAAAAAAGAAGTTCCAAAAGCTGTAGTAGCGAAAAAACCGGTAATTAAAGCCGCTCCTGAACCGCAAAAACCTGCGGCTCCTGTGGGTGAACAAGAGGTAAAATTCCGTAATTTATTTGAAGCTTACAGCCAGCAAAAACTTCCTTTTGCTCAGGGTTATATTGTATCTTCATTTTTTAAAGAGTCTTCCACATACTCAATTATTGAAATTGTATCCTATGCCGCCGTTAAAGAAATTTACAGTACCGGGGATGGACTGACATTTGTTACAGGCGGGAAAAAATTGTATGTTCTGGTAGAACCTGATACATATCATAACAAGCCCGTTGAACCGGTAAGCAGGAGCAAGACGGATCAAGAGTTTATTCCGAAACGTTTTTCCGAACTGGAAACAATTATAGCGAAAAACCAAACCAGAATAATGGTAGCAAAAGAACCTGAAGAAACTTTCGGTTCCTTTACCGTTCTTGAACCTAAAGGGATTAACTTTTCAATAGTATTTTATGATCATCCCGA
>JAITFK010000165.1 GCA_031281555.1 Treponema sp.
ATTATTTCTTTTTTTCTGCGCCGCATAAAATCAAACGACAGCGGTTTGTTTTCTTCAAAACTTTCCGCAGTAAGCCTGTTCAAATTCATTAAATTGATTCCTGATGTAATTGCGGCAAGTTTTTCGGGATTTAGGCCGCGTTCAAGCAGCAGCTTGCCTTTTTTTTCTTTTGAACGGAGAAAACTTTCTCTTACCTTAATGTCGGGAAAAGGAACGCTTATTTTTACGGTTGAAGGAGAGCCGGAAAGGCGGGATGAAATATCAGCGAGATTCTCTGTCAAAAGAATTATTGAAATGTCACCTTTTATAAATTTGGGATCTGTTGCCCAGCGGTTAAATGTAACCATACAGTAACGGTCTTTATCGGAAAGACGGATCAGATCTCCTGCGGGAACAATGTGTTCTGCAAAGTCTATTATAAGAACCATGCGGCATTTTTCCCGCCTGTCCGCCGGTATTCGGGAAAGAAAATATTTTTCAAGGTACGGAAAAGATATTTCAGGATCGCTTGAAACAAATTCACTTTTGTCAATATCAGAATTTGTACAGAGCTTTGATACGGTAGCCAGATAATCACGCTCCATTTCAGGTTCACAAAATGTCACTCCGCTTGAACAATCGTAGTATGCAATAATATCGCGTCTGCCGAATAAAACTTCTGAAACATACTCCTGCACACGGGTAAAAGTGAATTCGTCTTCTTTTTTTCTGTGCGGAAGTAAATCGCGTATATTGCCGTATAATATGTAAAGATTTGCCGTTTTGGAACCGTATTTGGACGCAAGTTCCTGCGCCCATACAGGCAGAATTTCTATATACTCGTTATAGTTATAGGTATACTGTTCTGACATCGGCCCCTCCTTCCGGTGTGCTTTTATTTACATTGTGAGTTGTTCAGAAACTGAAGTTTCCAAACAACTCTATTATAGCAAAAGTTTACACATCTTCAATATCTGCGAGTAAAAACACCGCCGCTTATTTCTTAATTAAAGCGCAGACTTTACCTTTGACTGCAAAATTATGATAAGCTGTTGATATACTGCTTTTATTTTCTTAATTGAGTATCCGGTAAGTCACAGAACTCACGACTGATGTCATTTACCCCCAAACGCCTGCTCTAAATCAGCGATAATATCGTCAATATGTTCAGTTCCGACAGAAAGCCTGATAGTATTTGGTTTTATTCCCTGATCCAGTAGTTCCTCTCCTGAAAGCTGTGAATGTGTTGTACTTGCGGGATGTATTACAAGCGATTTGGAATCCGCTACATTGGCAAGAAGAGAAAACAATTCCAGTTTATCAATAAAGTTTCTCGCTTTCTCGGCTCCGCCTTTAATTTCAAAAGTGAAAATTGAACCGGCTCCGCGAGGGACATATTTTTGATACAAAGCGTGATCCTGATGATTCGGCAATGACGGATGATTTACGCTTTCTACCTGCGGATGCTTTTGTAAATAACTTACAACTTTTAGAGCGTTTTCCACATGTCGTTCTGTACGCAAAGAAAGAGTTTCAAGTCCCTGCAGGAAAAGAAATGAATGGAAGGGACTTACAGTTGCGCCTGTGTCTCTCATCAACGTTACTCTGATTTTTATGATATACGCCAGATTTCCTACCGCATCGGTAAGCACAACACCGTGATAACTTGGATTTGGTTTTGAAAGACCGGGGAATTTATCATTTGCCGCCCAGTTGAATTTTCCGGAATCTACTATCACGCCGCCAATGGCCGTTCCGTGTCCCCCGATAAATTTGGTAGCGGAATGGACAACCACATCGGCTCCATGTTCAAAAGGACGGAACAGGCAGGGCGGCGAAAAAGTATTGTCAACAATAAGCGGGATGCCGTTTTTATGGGCGATTGCCGACAGCGCGTCAAGATCAACAATTGTGGAATGGGGATTTCCCAGAGATTCCACAAACAATGCTCTGGTGTTTTCGTTAATCGCCTTTTCAAAATTCTTCGGATCGCTGCCGTCTACAAAAGTTGTGGATATGCCAAAATCCGGCAGAGTATGGGCGAAAAGATTATAGGTTCCGCCGTATATACGCTTATCGGATACAATATTGTGTCCTGCTGTGGCAATATTCTGTATAGCGTAAGTTACCGCCGCCGCTCCTGATGAAGTTGCCAGCGCCGCTACGCCTCCTTCAAGAGCCGCTATACGCTGCTCAAACACATCTGATGTAGGGTTCATCAAACGTGTGTAAATGTTACCGCCTTCCGTTAAGGCAAACCTTCCGGCTGCCTGAGCGCAATCCTTAAATACATAAGATGTAGTAGCGTAAATAGGCACTGCTCTTGCATCAGTAGTTGGATCGGGTTTTTCCTGCCCGGCATGAAGCTGAAGCGTTTCAAATTTGTAATTTTTCATAAATATTTTTCTCCTTCTTGTTTACACATAATTCCTATGTGTTTAATAGGATATTAAAATAAAACGACAATTTTGTCAAGAGATATATTGTTTATAATTTAACGTGTACCCCAATAGGAGAGTAATTTACCTAGAACTTCCTCAAAATCAATTGGTTTGCCTACATGGCTGTTCATACCGGCCTCAAGGCATTTGTCAATGTCCTCTCTAAATACATTCGCGGTCATTGCCACAATCGGTATGGTTTTTGCCGCCGGAATATCAAGCGCTCTTATACGCTTTGTAGCTTCATATCCGTCCATTTCAGGCATTTGTATATCCATGAAAATCATGTCGTATTTATACGGGTTCTCTACAAACATACGGACAGCTTCTGCGCCGTTTCCCGCGCAATCTATTTCCAGCTTTGTAGGTTCAAGCAATGTCTGTACAATTTCGCGGTTAATTTCCACATCTTCAACCAGCAGTATGCGCCGACCTGAAAAAATACCCGCAATGTCCGCAGCCTGTGATCTTTCCGTCTGCCGCTTGTCCACACCGAGGCATTCATTAATAACTTCTGCAATGGTAGAAGGAAACAGAGGCTTGGAAAGAAATTTATCAACGCCCGCCGCTTTAGCTTCATCGGCAACAGCGCTCCATTCAACAGCGGAAATCATTATCACAATAGATTGTTCCGTAACACGCGACTTTATTTCATGCGCAAGTTTTATACCGTCCATACCAGGCATTTTCCAGTCAATAAAATAGATATGATAACCGCCTTTTTGGTCTACAAGTTGAAGCGCTTTTTCCCCGCTTATTGCGACATCACACATTATGCCGAAATTCTGCGCTATTTCAAGGAAATACGTTAGAATATCAGGATCATCATCTACTGTCATAATACGGATATTGTCCAAATTAATTTCATCGGATAAAAGCGTATGTTTTTGTTCCGTACCGCGCGGTAACTGAATGGTAAACGTAAAAACAGAGCCTTTTCCCGGTTCTGATTGCACCCAAATATCGCCGCCCATCATTTCAACTATACTTTTTGAAATTGCAAGACCAAGCCCCGTACCGCCGTATTTTCGCGTTGTGCTGGACTCAGCTTGTTCAAAAGAATTGAATATTTTTTCCTGCTGTTCAGGTGAAATGCCGATTCCGGTGTCGCTTACCGAAAATTGCAGAGTACACAAGTCGTTCCCTTTCCCCGCAAGGCGCACAGCAAGGGTAACAGAACCTTTTTCCGGCGTAAATTTGATTGCATTTCCCAGCAGATTTGTAATGACCTGCGCAATACGCTGATCGTCTCCTATGAGCGTATGGGGAAGAGAACCGTCAAAATGTACCGAAAATCTTATATGCTTTTCATCTATGCGGAAAGTGACAACATTTACTACACGTTTGAGCATCTTCTCCAAATCAAATTCCACAGGAGCAAGCTCAAATTTGTTGGCTTCAATTTTTGACATATCCAGAATATCGTTAATCACGCCAAGCAGATGGTTCGAAGCGTCCTCTATTTTTGAAAGACAATAATCTTTGCGGACAGAGTCTGAAGCTGACTTCCCTATAGTGGTCATGCCGATTATGGCGTTCATCGGCGTGCGTATCTCGTGACTCATGTTAGCAAGGAACGCGCTCTTATGCTTGTTTTCTGTATCTGATTTATTTTTTGCCGCGTCAACGCGAATCAGGACGATAATTAACACTGACGCAAGCGCAAAGCCCAATAGACTGAGAGTCAACGCCATATCGTATAAAGGTTTATAATACAGATCCTTTGGCAGGAAAAGACCTAAACGCCACCCAATGTTAAGCGTCCTGAAAAAACCGATGACCTCTTCTCCTTTCCAGCTGACCCACTCGACCTCTGAGAATTCTCCTTCGCTTATTAATCTATCAACTAAAGCTGAAAGGGGGATATCAGTATTATTCATTTTCATTCCGATAAAATCAGGGTTTGTATGACCAAGTATATTTAAATCCTGACTAACCAATACTCCGTAGCTGTTGCCTTTTAAAGAAGCGGTATTAACAACTCTTTCCCCGATATAATCTGCCCGTACATCAATAGCCACAACGCCCATACGCTTACCGTTACTGTCATAAATACAATGGGAATATGTAAAAACGGTTTCGCCTGTTACTGTATCCGTATACGGTATTGTATAAGCAATATCACGATCGGCCTCAATGGCGGCTCTGTACCAGGGACGTTCAAGCGGCCTCCAATCATCCGGCGGCTGCCAGCCAATACCGTTAAAAAAAAACGGGCCTTCCGGTGATATTTCTATATAGCCAAATGGACCGTTAGTGCTGTAAATGCCGTTATTTCCCAAAAGTAAATGATTTGATATATCCGTATTAAAAGCAGTCAGTTTCGCGGCATCATCTCCGCGCATGACTAAACTCTGTATGGATTGCGCAAATTCATTCAGTATCGTACGCGGTTCAAGAAGATCAGAGTTGATTTGAGATTCCACATAATCAAGTACACTTTGAGCGTTACGTAACAAATTTATGCGCACGATTCTTGTTGTGAAGATGCAGCTTAATACAACCATTATCAGAAATGAAAAAAAAGTAAACAATATTTGCACATACAGGGGACGCTTTAAAAAGAAATTAGTTAATTTAATATTAGCCTCCCTTGTTAATATACCACTACAATTCAAATTTAAATTTTAAAAATTTGTTCTAAGTATCTTCTTAATAACACTTATGAATTTTGTATAGTATACCATACAACGGCATAAATAGTTAATAGGAGTTTCTTTTAAAATTCGATTATTTACGCAAAGTCTTATAATAAACAGGCATGCTCTTATCTACGTCCCTTGCCCACGCGTTAAGGCCATCCTGCAAATTCAACAGTTTACCTTTGTAACCCGCGTCTTGCAACGTCCGTATTCCCAAAATACTGCGCTGACCGATTTTGCAAAGAAATACCGCGTCTATAGATGGGTTTAATTCTTCCATGCGTCTTTCCAGCTGTCCAAGCGGTATTATTTTAGCGTCAGGAAATTTTACAATGGCGCGTTCATGAGGCTCGCGTATATCAATAAATTGAATTTTATCTCCGTTATCAAGTCGTTTTTTTAATTCAAGAGCGGTTATAGTATCTATCGGTTTACTTTCAACGTTTTTTTTCAAACCGCAAAATTGTTCATAATCAATTAATTCACGGATGGAAGGATTTTCCCCGCACACGGGACAGTCGGGATTTTTATCTAATTTTAATTCGCGGAACGACATGCGCCACGCGTCAAATAAAAGCAGGCGGCCGATAAGCGGCTTTGCTCCGCCGACTATCAGCTTAATCGTCTCCGCCGCCTGAATAGTCCCGATAATGCCGGGTAGTACGCCCATAACTCCGCCTTCCGCGCATGAAGGTACAAGCCCCGGCGGCGGCGGCGAGGGATAAAGGCAGCGGTAACAAGGGCCGTCTTTAGCGCCGAAAACAGTCGCCTGCCCGTCAAACTGGAACACCGAGCCGTAAGCGTTGAGTTTACCCAAAAATACGCAGGCATCATTTACAAGGTAGCGTGTCTGAAAATTATCTGTTCCGTCAGCGATAATGTCGTAATCGGCAAAAAGCTCCAGCGCGTTTTTGCTTGTAAGCATTTCGTTATGCGTCACCACATTCACCAGCGGATTTATTCCCTTGATTCTGTCCTTTGCCGAAGCCACTTTGGGTCTGCCGACATCTCTTGTACTGTGAATAATTTGCCGCTGAAGATTTGATTCGTCAACCACATCAAAATCCACAAGGCCGATTGTCCCTATTCCGGCAGCCGCAAGATACAGAGCAAGCGGCGCGCCAAGCCCGCCTGTACCTACTATTAGGACTTTTGCCGCTTTTAATTTTTTTTGCCCCTCAACGCCTATTTCCGGTAAAAGCAGATGGCGGCTGTAACGCGCAATCTCTTCATTGGTAAGCTCTGCGCCACTTTCGCCTGAGCCGCCTGCAATAGCCGGGACTATCATCAATTCGCCGTTATCTGCAATAGGCGTATTCAGCCCCTGAAGGCTGTTGATGTTTGCGCCGCCCTCAAATAAGTTGATAAAGTCGCGAAGTTTGCCGTCTTCAGTGAACAGGTGGGTTTTAAGAGCGGGATAAGCGTTTGCGAGAGCGTTAATCGCTTCGCCCGCCGTGCCGCCTTCTACTTCCACCTCCGCGTTTCGCCCGGTAAACGCCCTGAGCGCGTAAGGGATGAGAATTTTTATCAATGAGTACCTCCTCCGGAATTTATATTTTCCTGTTTAAAATCACTTCTGTCATCGGTAAGTTCCCAGCTTGTAAGAATCTGCGCCTTGCCTTTGTCCACCGACACAATCACATATGAGTAAAAAGGCAAAGCGTGATCTTTATCATAACCTGACGGGGCTGACGGATGATCCGGGTGCGAATGGTAAAATCCTATAACGTCAAGTTTCATCGATCTTGCGGATTGTTCCGCTTCCATCATATCTTCCGGTGTTATGAGAAAACGGTGGTATTGTTCGCTGTCTTCCTTCGCGTTATCTATGGTCAGCGTACTCATGGCTGTTTTTACTCCCGCATTGTCAACTTCGCCGATTAAAACGCCGCAGCATTCATTGGGATAGGCGTTTTCGCCGTCCGCTTTAATATTTTTTTCCAATTCAGTAGAAAGCCGCAGCATTATATCTCTTTCCATAACGGCTGCGACAGATATCGGCTGCCGTTATCACACAGTATTGTTGCTACCCGTGAGCCAGCCGGCAATGTTTTTGACAATTCCATTGCAGCGTACACGTTTGCCCCGGAACTTATCCCGACAAATATGCCTTCTTCAGCGGCAAGCCGACGCGCCGTTTTATAAGCGTCTTCAGTTTTTACTGTTATGTGCAAATCGGCAATACTCTTGTCAAATATTTTAGGCGTTATCGTAGATTCCATGTGCTTCATTCCTTCAAGTCCGTGAAACGGCGAATCCGGCTGCATAAATATGATTTGTATAGATGAATCAATCTCTTTTAACCGTTTTGAAACACCCATAAAAGTTCCCGAAGTGCCGGTTCCAGCGACAAAATGCGTCGGTTTGCATTGGTTATAAAGTTCAATTCCTGTTGTTTCATAATGTACGCGAGGATTTTCAAAATTGTCATACTGGTTTGGGAAAAAATATAAATTAGGCTCTTTTGCGGCTAACTCCATTACAATGCGGTACGCGCCGTCAGAACCTTCAAGCGGGTCTGTTTCCACAATTTGCGCGCCATAAGCTTTTATAAGTTTTTTTCTTTCTTCGCTTGCGTTTGCCGGCATATATAATTTTACACGGTAACCAAGCGCCGCGCCAAACATAGCGTAAGCGATGCCCGTATTGCCGCTTGTAGAGTCCAATAAAATTTTATCTTTAGTAAGCCGCCCTGAGTTTATACCGTGCAGCATCATGGCTTTTGCAGCGCGATCTTTAACGGAACCGCTTGGGTTAAAATATTCCGCTTTGGCAAAAAGTGAAGCTCCGTTTACTGTACCTAATATATTTTTCAGTTCAATAACCGGAGTATTTCCTACAAGGTCTAAAACATTCATGTTTCCTACATATACCATTGGATTACTGTGTTTTTCAAGTCCTTTTAAAACATTGACAATTTAATATATACATTAAATGTTATAGTACTAATTAATTAAATCCTTCCAGATAGCAGCCGTATCACACTTTAAAATTCAACCTGATCTGACCGCTCCGTAATAGACGGTCAGATCAAGTTAGAAAACTTAATTAAAAAATCGCGACAACACCGCCGTCGTAGTGACTATTAATATAGTCCTTTACTTTCTGACTAAGAAGGGCATTTTTCAGAGCAATGATGCGGGGATCTTTTTCTTTGCCTTTTTGCACTACCACAATATTCACATAGGGGGAATCCGCTCCTTCGATGATAAGAGAATCTTTTACGGGATTAAGGTGAGCCTCGAGCGCATAGTTACCGTTTATCGTAGCGGCATCCACATCCTGCAAGGAACGGGGAAGCTGAGCGGCCTCAAGTTCCCTGAAACGGAAATTTTTCGGGTTGCCGGTAACGTCACGGGGAGTAGCTGTCAGACCAACCCCGGCCTTAAGGGTGATAAGTCCTTTTGACTGGAGCAGAAGCAGCGCCCGGCCTCCGTTTGATGGATCATTAGGTATGGCAATGGTAGCGCCGTTGGGTAAATCGTTAACATTTTTGTATTTTGCAGAGTATAAACCGAATGGCTCTACATGAACCCCAAAAGCGGAAACCAGTTTCGCCGACCATTCGGCATTGGTTTCCAGATATGGAACATGCTGGAAAAAGTTTGCGTCCAGGTCTCCTGAAAGCACTGCTACATTAGGCTGTACATAATCGGTGAATTCCTCTACTTTCAGGGTAATTCCCTTCTCTGCCAGATCACTTTTGATCAGATTAAGCAGTTCCGCATGAGGAACCGGAGTGGCTCCCACTGAAAGAACGGAACCTGAATTTTCCGTGTTACCCTTGGCCTCAACAGTATGGTTAAGAGCCAAAACCAGTACGCCCGCAATTAACAGACTGACCATTTTTTTCATAGTATTTCTCCTATATTGTATTACACACATTTCCTATGTGTTTAATAGGATTATAAGGAACACACAAAACCTTGTCAATAGGATTTCCGATAAAATTCAAGAATATTCGGATTTTTAAACAAATCTACCGTTTCGACAGAAGGCTTCGGCTGATTGCAGTCCCAATAATCTGCACCATTTCTACCAGTATTAATATTACAATAACCGCTCCGATAGTTACGTCCGTTCTGAAACGGTAATAGCCGTAACGTATGGCAAGGTCTCCCAACCCCCTGCCGCCGATAGCGCCGGCCATTGCCGAATAACCTATTAAATTGATGATAGTCAAAGCGAGGCCGGAAACCAGGGAGGGCATGGCTTCAGGGATTAACACCTTGCAGATAATTTGAAAATTGGTCGAGCCCATTGCTCGTGCTGCCGTAAGCACACCTTGCTTAACTTCGGACAGAGCGGATTCGGCGATACGGGCGACAAAAGGTGCGGCAGCTATGGAAAGAGGAATAATTACCGCCGTAGGGCCTATGCTGGTTTTAATGATCAGCCTCGTAAGAGGTATCAGCAGGATCATCAGTATGATAAACGGAAGAGAACGGAAAATATTGACGATTCGTGAAAGCACATTGTACAGTACACGGCGGGGAGCAAGACCGGCCGGAGAAGCGACATAAAGATACACGCCAAGGGGAAAACCCAAAAGACACGCGAAAAAAGTTGAGATAAAAGTCATGTACACCGTTTCCGCTGTTGCCATAGGCAACATGGATAATACTTCCAGAATTCTTTCTTCAGACATGAAGCATCTCCTGCGTCGCCTGAGCTTTCGGTGATTCAAATACAGCGGCGACGCTTCCCCTTTCCACAATAATCCCCTGTTCCAATACCGCTACTTCATGGCATATTTCGCGGATAACTTCCATCTGATGCGTTATCAACACCACTGTTATTTTCAGCCGCTGCTGCAGTTCTCGAATCAACGCCAGTATCGAGCGAGTGGTTTGCGGATCAAGTGAGCTGGTCGCTTCATCGCAGAAAAGCACTTCGGGGTTTGCAGCTAACGCGCGGGCAATAGCTACACGCTGTTTCTGTCCGCCGGAAAGTTCTCGCAGGCGGGCTTTACGCTTGTCGGCAATATCAACCAGTTCAAGAAGTTCATCAAGACGTTTGTCTATTTGTTTTTTGGCTAGTCCCGCTATTTCCAGAGGATATGCAATATTGTCCGATACGTTACGCGATCCAAATAAATTAAAGTTCTGAAATATCATTCCCATTTTTCTGCGCCGTTCAAGTAAAGACATACCTCGCAAAGTATCAACCCGGTGTCCGTTGTAGTATACCTCGCCCGTATCAGGCGTTTCCAGCAGGCTTATCACCCTAAGCAAACTTGATTTCCCTGCACCGCTTCTGCCTATGATGCCGTAAATACAACCGGAAGGAATATCAAGGTCTACTTTTTTTACGGCGGTAACTGCGCCGTAAGTTTTGGAAATATCTTTGACAACAATCATTTAT
Organism: Treponema sp.; assembly: GCA_031281555.1. Classification (GTDB taxonomy): domain Bacteria; phylum Spirochaetota; class Spirochaetia; order Treponematales; family Breznakiellaceae; genus WQXQ01. Next base: position 10,427 of record JAITFK010000165.1, read on the forward strand.
CGGACCTATATCCTATTTGTACCATAGGTTTACTGTGTCTTTCAAGTGTATGGGAAAGATGAGAATATTTAATCATATCTGTCTTACGGCGCACATGCGGTGCTTAGTGTCGAGAACTTTATTTATTGAGGCTTTGGTCTGCGCCTGCAGGAAATAGTTATGGTAAATTGCTGCTGTAAGTCGCCGCCGTAAATTTCATCAAAATCAACAACGCCGCTCTAAAGGGGTATGTTGTTCTCATAAGGTATTAAACCCCTCAATACGAATAAATTTATTCTATCCTCAAATCCATGTATTGGACTTGTTCAACAACGCGAACCTTCGGTTCGAGGTTGGTTGTTTCACAAGTCTTGCATTTTCTCTTGACGTCTAACTATAAATGTTCATATTATGAAAAAGATATTTAATGCTTAGTCATTTTTGACGAGATCGGGAGACGGTAAATGAACTTGACTTTAGGAATTATTATTGACGGATTTTTAAAATATAAGCCCGTAATACACAAAATTTACGATACAAAGATACAAATACGGGGATTTCAATATTATTCAACTGAAATTACTCAAACTGATCCCGAATACCTGTATGTCGTCAATACTGTAAAAATAGGAAAAGCTTTTGGTCAGAATTGCCCAAAACATATTGTCATTTTAGACGATATGCCCAAAGGTTCACTTGAGAAAACCGATACGATCATTCAGATCCCGAAAAGTGTTCCGGTTGAGGAGATCATTCAAACAGGGAATATGCTTCTTGCTTCCTATGATGTCTGGTATAACTCGCTGCTTATGGCGGTGATTAGCCATAAACCTATTGATGCTTTTTTAGGCGTTGCGATACAGAAGTTGGTCAATCCCATACTCGTTATGAATAATAATTTGAGCATTATAAGCACAGCCGGTTCTATTTCATGTCCTACCAAAGGAACAATTTGGGAAAAAGTAAATGTACCCGGATTTGTACTGGATTATTTTTATACTCCCGAAGAAATACGCAAGATTTCTTTGCATATCGCTCAAAAGAGCGAGCAGATTATAAGTCTTCGCCCGGTGAATGACCCTGCCCATTTCACGTTAGGGATAAATATTTGGATAGACGGTAAACTCTACGGCGCTATAGGGACAGTGGATATGAATGAACCGTTTACTGACGGGCAAAAAGAAACCTTTGTCATCATTGCTAAAGTTTTGAAGCTATATTTTCAAAACCACAGTATTTATATGCAAATTGCGGAAGATAAAGCTAATTGGATAGACAGTTTGCTTGGCGGCGTTGAAATTCCTTCGAATATAATTTCCAGTTATCTTTCCAGATTCCAATGGAAACTTGATGACCATTTCTGCATTGTTACCTTTACCGCTTCCGCCGGTTTAAAGATTCCCATTATTTCCCTTTTGGATATCAAACAGATAATCGATCTTTTTCCGGATACGTTTGTTTCCGTTTACGAGGAATATGTTGTCATGGTTATACGATGCCTCGACAAAAAGCAGCCGTACGGAAAAAAGAAACAACAGTTGGAACAATTTCTTAAAAAGAACATTATGCTGCGCTGCGGCGTAAGTATGGTTTTCAATAATTTTCTGCATTTACGCTATTATTTTACCCAGAGCAAATTTGCCGCATCCCAATGCAAACCGCCTGAAAACCCTGCAATCTGTTTATATGAAGATTATCAAGCGGATCATGTGCTGCAAACTTTATCAATGGGAACTGATCCGCGCTGCTTCTGCCATCCCGGCATTCTTTCGCTTTGGGAAAGCGGCAACGAATCGCAACGGGACTTGATTCACTGTCTGTATCATTATTTTTTAAACGGCAGAAATATCAGCGCTGCGGCGAACGCAATTCATGTTCACCGCAATACCCTTATTTACCGTTTGGCTAAAGCGGAAGAAATTCTGAATATTGACATAAAACAGCCTTCTCAAACACAGGTGTTCTTATTTATTATCTCTTGTCTGATTGTTCGGCATTTGTGATTTAATGTTTCTCTTACGTGCTTTCCCAATCAATATTATTTAACCGTTCCAGAGCGTTACTCAAAACAGAGCGGGGGCAGGCGGCGTTCATGCGTACAAAACCTTTGCCGCTTTTTCCGAACGATACACCTGAATTGAGCCATAACTTTCCTTTATACAAAAGCGTTTCGTCAAGTTTCGGAGCGGTAAGTCCAAGCTCATTGCAATCCAGCCACACAAGGTATGTTCCCTCAGGTTCAACAAGTTTTATTTTGGGAATGTTTTTGGAAAGATATGTCTTGAGCAGCAGCATATTTCCGGCAAGATATTCTATAAGCTGCTCCAGCCACTGTGAGCCGCCTTCATACGCGGCTTTGCAGGCGATAAGCCCCATTATACCGGGCTGGCTTAAACCGGAGCGGGCGTATTCTTCCTTGAATTTATTGCGCAGCTCTTTGTCGGAAATAAAAATATTGGCGTGCTGCAATCCCGCAAGATTAAAAGTTTTTGACGGTGAAGTGCACGTAACGGTTATATCTGCGAAATCCTGATTTAAAGCGGCGAAAACAATGTGTTTATGACCTGGGAAGATAAAGTCCTCGTGAATTTCATCGGCGATAACCTTTACACCGTAACGAAGGCATATTTCACCCATTCGAACAAGTTCATCGGTTTTCCAAACACGTCCGGCAGGATTATGCGGATTACACAAAATGAACATTTTTGCCTGTTTTGCTTTTTCTTCAAAATCATCAAAGTTTATGCTGTAGCGTCCTTCGCTGTATACAAGTTCGTTTATCAGTAACTGCCGTTCGGTTTGTTTTATACTCGATTCAAACGGATAATACACGGGCTGTTGTATAACAATGCCGTCTCCCGGCTCCGTCAACGAGCGGACGGCGACGTGCAGGGCGTTTACCACTCCGGGTGTAATTGCAAGCCAGTCACGCTCCGGTTTCCAGTTAAAGCGCCCTTCAAACCATTTACGCATAACATCAAAAAACGCTTCGTCCGGTTCCGAATACCCGAAAATTCCGTGCCTTGCCCTGCTGATAAGCGCTTCCTGCACACAGGGAGGAGAAGCAAAATCCATATCGGCTACCCACAAAGGAAGCACGTCCGCAGGTTTTCCCCGCCAGGAAGGCTCATATTTAATACTGTAAGAATTGCTTCTGTCTATTATTTCGTCAAAGTTGTACTTCATTTTTTCAGCGCCTGATTAAGATCGGCGATTAAGTCATCTGACGCTTCCAATCCGACCGATAGACGCAATAAACACTCATCTATACCACGAACGTTACGCTCACTTTCGGGAAGGTCTGCGTGTGTTTGAAGCATTGGGTAAGTAATAAGACTTTCAACGCCGCCTAAACTCTCGGCGTATTTTATTACTTTTACGTTTTCCAGTATGTGTTCCGCCGTTTGCCTGTCACTCACGGAAAAAGAAATCATTCCGCCGAAACCGCTTGTCTGACGGCGGGATATGTCATAATCGGGGTGTTCCCGCAATCCCGGATAATACACTTTTTTCACCGTACTTTGCTGTAAAAGCCAGTGCGCAATCTTCAGGGCGGTTTCCTGCTGGCGTTCCATACGGACGGCAAGAGTTTTGATTCCCCGAATAATCAGGAAGCTGTCAAAAGGTGAAAGACAAGCGCCTGTTGTTTTAGCGATAAACCTCAGTTTTTCAGCCGTTTTTTCGTCCTTTACAACTAACATTCCCGACAGAGTATCGTTGTGCCCGCCCAAATA
>JAITFK010000166.1 GCA_031281555.1 Treponema sp.
GAAAACAAGGATCGGCTGAATCGAAAGGAACATGGTTTTTCATTCAATGAAATTCTGGAAGTTTTTGATGATCCTGCTTTTTTGGAAGGCTATGATTATGAACATTCCATTAAAGAGGAACGGTATTACGGTATCGGATGCCTTAATAATGTCCTGTATGTAATAGTCTTTTATACTATACGGGTTATACGGGAAAAATCCGAATCGCATAGCGCAATTGAACGCAAGAGAATTATTTCCGCGCGTAAAGCGGATAACGAAGAACAGGAGAGATATAATGATTACTTCAAAAAAATTAAGCTCTGAACGGATAGCGGAGATAATGAAAGTCCCCGTTACTTACAGCAAAGACAGTCCTAAATTAACGGCGGATCAGATTGCCCGTATGAAACCTGCCCATCCGGAATACTGGAAAGTACAGCCGGTAAAGGTTTCTCTTTCCATAAAAATTGACGCCGATATTGTGGCATGGCTCAAACGAGGCGGAAAAGGTTATCAAACCCGGCTAAATACAATCTTGCGCCAGGCAATGATGCATACTCAATTTGAATAATCTTGCAGTGGGGAGGTACCTTTCTTCACGCAAAAGGGTTTTTAGATTGTTCGCAAGGAATATTTAAATTTTTATTTTTTAATATTCTTTTAAACAATTCAAAATCTGTGGCTTTTGGACCAAAACAAATTTTATTAATATGCGTTGAAATATTTGTATTGGGTAGATACTTAATATACATTTTTTTATAATTATCATCAATTTGTACCTCACCATCATTTATATGGTGTATTTTTACAATTCTGCATTCTTGCTCCTCCTTAAAAGCGACATGTTTTACAAGGTAACGCAAATTAAGAAGTAATTGTCCCACTATTGCAGGATTAAGATTCTCAGATTTATCTTTTATATAATCCATTTCTTCTCTAATGTGAGCAATAATATCATCTATTTCTTTGTTATATCCATTTAATTCACTCTCCTTTTTCTCTCTATAAAAAAGATATTCTTCTTTTCGTCCCACAGTTACTATATGATGAACTGTTTCCGAGTCAGGATCAATGTAAATACAACGGTAAAGCGCTAATTTGTCTTTCTCCACAGAATTATCATTGTTATTTTCGAATGAACCTGTTTTTGGTGATCCTAAAACCATCTTTGCTTCTTTGCTGAAAAAACTGTCCTGAAAAACAAGAGATAATCCCGTCCCTTCTTTTTTTTCTTCATTCTTGCCATAAAGCCGAAACATATTCAAATTGTTGTAGTCGAACACAAAACAACCTGCAAAGGCTTCATACTCTTCGTTACTTATTCTTTCATCGGATGGGCGCTTTTCTTCTCCGAATAAAAAGTCAAGCAATGTCTTTCCTTCAGATGGATCGTTAGAATAATTTATGGCATTAAGTCTGAATTCTGTTTTTCCAATGAGTAATTGTTGTGAGATTTCTTTTTCACGATAATGCGCTACGAATTTTTCATTCGGATTGTTTACATGTAATCGACTGATAATAGAAATAGAATGAATATAAATATCTTTGTATTCTTTTTTTTGTTCTTCAGATTGATCGCCAATAGTTTCTTTGAAGAACTTGCCATCGCTGGTAGTTTCCAAATCCAGTAACGAATGAAGAATTTCTGTTTTAATTATTTTTTCTTCATTATACTTATCTAAAAAAGTTAGTATACTTAAAATATCATTTTTAGATTTCTCAAAATTTTCTATGACTTTTCTTTCATATTCCTGGCAATTCTCTTTCTGATATAATAAAAAATATAACTCTCCTTTAATAAGAAATGTATCAGGATCATCTATCACTTTGGATGCTCGCTCAAATATTTCAAGTTTTTTTTGAAAAGCTTCGTCTTGTTTTGTTTTAGCTAATTTGTAAAGCACAAGTCCCCAATTATATAAAGCTGACGCATTGTTTGGGTCTAACTGCGTAGCTTTTTCATATTTTTCACATGCGCTTCCAAATAAAGCTTCGTCGTGTTTTATTCCGGCTAATTTGTAAAGCGCAAGTCCCCAATTATTAAAAGTAGAAGCATCGTTTGAGTCTAACTGCGTAGCTTTTTTATATTTTTCACATGCGCTTCTAAATAAAGTTTTGTCTTGTTTTATTTCGGCTAAATTGTGAAGCGCAAGTCCCCAATTATAAAAAACAGTCGCAACGTTTGGGTCTAACTGTGTAGTTTTTTTATATTTTTCACATGCGCTTCTAAATAAAGCTTCTTCTTTTTTTATTTCGGCTAATTTGAAAAGTGCATTTCCCCAATCAAAAAAAGCAATAGTATCGTTTGAGTTTAATAATATAGCTTTTTCACAACATTCGATAACTCTTTTATAACATTTTTCAGCCATTTCATATTCTTTTTTGTCTTGGCTCTTAAATCCTTCATCAATCCAGTATTGTGTATTGGAATTTTCCATTATTCTGTTCTCCTGTCTACTCAAATAATAAATTGCTAGTAAATAAATAATCAAGTATGGCTTTTGAGAGGAGCAGGGACTGAGGACTAAAGTGTGATTACCTGTTCACTTTTCACTCTTCACTTTGCAAACACCGCCAAACTCTCAATGTGAGCCGTTTGCGGGTAAAAGTCGTAAAAACGCAATTCTTTCAGCGTGTAATTTTCCGCGGTCAGTATTTTGCTGTCCCTTGCCAGCGTCGCGGGATCGCATGAAACATAGAGAAGCAGGGGAGGGCCTTCCACTGCAAGCCGGAGGGCAAGGCTTTGGCTTAAACCTTGCCGCGGAGGGTCAACAATAATAAAGCCATAACTTTTCGGGCTGTTGCGCTTTACCCAGTCTTCGCCGCGCTGGGCAAAAAAATCTGCTGGTGCGTTAACGTTCACGCGGGCAAGGGCGATGGCGGCTTTGTTTTCCTCAACCAAATCAGATCTGGGGAACAGTTTTCCCAGAAAAGCGGCAAATGTGCCTACACCGCAGAACAGATCGGCCATGGGCATAGAGTGATCCGCTTCTTCTGCGATGGCAAGTAAATCCTTGATTAGTTTTTCAAGCATAGCGCCGTTGCTCTGAAAAAACAGAGAGGCGTCCAGGCTTAGATCCTGATCAAGGATTCGCGTTTTCCCCCTACCGCAAACCCCTTCACAGAGAAACAGATCGCCGCGGGCGTATACCGTGAAGCGGTCTTTTCCCAAAGGCGTTAAAAGAGATTTTTTTTCTTCACCTAACAATTTTCTGATTCCGGGATCGGCGATAGGGCAGTCGGGAACAGGGACCGCGTTTTTTTCGGATTTTAAGCCCCAAATAACGCCGGCGCTTTTTTTGCCGGATTCCCTTATGGCGTGGAATTGCATCCTGTTGCGGTATTCCCAGGGTTCCGACGGAATAACTATTGGCTCGGGTGGCGAACAACCGCCGATTCTGACAAAGGCGTCCTTTAATATGTCCGTCTTCGCGGCAAGCTGGGCCTTGTAATCAAGGTGCTGCAGGTTACAGCCGCCGCAGATTCCATAAATGCCGCAGACAGGGTGAACGCGGTCTTGAGAAGCGTCCAAAAGCTCTATCAGTTCCGCTTCCGCCCAGGAGCGATGATCTTTGGTAATATTGAAGACCAGCCTTTCGCCCGGAATGCCGCCCTTTATGAATACGGGTTTTCCGTCAACGCGCGCCAGTCCGGCTCCGCCCGCGGCGATACTCTCAATCCGGGCCTCAAGCAATTCCAAATTACTTGGCCAGCAACCGGTTCAATCGTTTCACGAAGTCCGCCGGGTCTTTCAACTTGACGCCTTCCACAAGCAGGGCCTGGTCGAGCAGCACGGACGCGGTGTCGGCTATGCGCTCCTCGTCCTCAACGCCCTTGAGGCCGGCTACAATGGGGTGATCCCCGTTGAGTTCCAGAATCGGCTTTACGTCGGGCATTGTCGTCTGGCCCATCGCTTTTAGCATTTGCGCCATCTGCATGCTGGGGTCGTTTTCATCGGCGACAATGCAGGAAGGAGAGTCGTGGAGGCGGCGGGAGAGCTTTACGTCCTTTACCCTGTCGCCGAGGGCCTTTTTGATCTTTTCAAGGACAGGTTTTGCTTCCTTTTCGGCAGTTTTGTCCTGCTTTTCTCCAAGCTCCTCGTCAGCGCCGGAACGGTTTACCGCTTTCAATTCCCAGGTCTGGGTTTCCGTCTTGCCGTCAGTTCCGGTTGTGTCCTTGCGGTAACTGTGCAGTGTGGGGATTACAATGTCGTCAATGTCGTCGTCCATTATGAGGACTTCTATTTCTTTCGCGCGGTAGGCTTCCAGAAGAGGCGAGGATCGCAGGGTTTTTTCGTCGCCGCCTGTGATGTAGTAAATGTGCTTCTGGTCGCTTTTCATGCGTGAAACGTAATCGGCAAAACTCGTCCAGCCGGGTTTTCCGTCCTGACCTTCTACGGTGGTGCTTTTGAAGCGGACAAGTTCCATGAGCGCCTCGCGGTTGGAAAAGTCCTGGTACAGTCCTTCCTTTAACGGGCGGTTAAACTCGCTTACAAAATTTTCCCATTTTTCTCTTGCTTCATCGCTGCCGGACGCGGCATTATCCGCCATTTGCTTGAATTCGGAGAGGAGTTTTTTTACAGAGGCGTTTT
>JAITFK010000175.1 GCA_031281555.1 Treponema sp.
GCAGAATCAATACGGGAAGCGGCTTTTGAACTGGAAAAATTATCCAAGGACGGTAACTTAAAAGGTGTTTGGGCGCTGAACGGCAAACTTATTGCTGATACGAATATCATTGTCTCCAACATAAAAACCTGGTTGGATCAATATGATGCCACGAGAGAGAAGAAACCCGTCCGGAAAGCTCCCGATAAGGAACTTATGCAACAACTGCGGCAGAATTGTGAAAATTACGATATAAAAGGCGCCGACAAAATTTTGACCATATTGGAAAGCGCTGATTACGAAAAAGACGGAGATCTGATAAAATGGTTAAGAGATAAAATCGAAAACTCGGATTTTTCCGAGGCAGCGAAAAAACTTAAAGAATATGAGGAGGAGGGAAAAAATGGCTGAGGAACAAAAGAAAATTATCGCGGTAGACGATATTCCTGAAAATTTGGCGGCTATCAGAAATACATTGAAGGATCTGTATGAGGTATATCCCTGTCCTTCCGCGTTTAAAATGTTTGAGTTATTGGAACATGTTAAACCTGATTTAATTATGCTGGACGTAGGGATGCCGGATATAGACGGGTATGAAGCGATAAAAAAATTGAAAAGCGACGCACGATTCAAGGATATACCAGTTATATTCCTGTCTGCAATGAGTGATGAGAAAAGTGAGATGGAAGGTTTAAAACTCGGAGCTGTTGATTATATTCACAAACCTTTTGTTACCCCGTTATTGCTACAGCGGATAAAAATACATCTGTCCGTGGTGGAACAACAGAAATTATTATTGGATCGGAACAAAGAAATTGAAGATTTTCTTAAAAGAATCTCCAATAACCCTGTTTAAAATATCGAATCTGCGAAAAACATTATCGGGATTTCAACTATTGGATAAATCAAAGCATAAAACCGGATATGGGAAATTTGCTTTTTACGCAGAGGAAAGCTTATCCAAAGCTTTTTGAAGGCGCGTTTGTGAACATTCCGCACCAAGTATGCGCAGGGAACCGAAAAGCGGAGGGCTTACGCGGCTGCCCGTTACCGCCACACGCAGGGGCATCATTAGATCGCCCAGTTTGACGTTTCTCTTTTCCGCCTCCGCCTTGATAAAATTTTCCGCCTGTTCATCGTCCGGCATTTCAGCTAACTGTTTGACAATCTCAAGTCCCTGCCGTAAAAGTTCAATCGTACTTTCAAGGTCTGACTTTTTTGGAATAAATTCTTCCGCAGCAGGAATTTCAGGTTCCTTAAAAAGATAGGCTATTTTCCCCGGGACTTCGTTCAGGAAAACAAGGCGTTCCTTAACCAGCGGCATGGCGGCTGTAAATACAGCGCGCTGCTGCTGTGTTGGTCCGCTCCCTGCGCAGAAAAGACCCGCCTCTTTTGCAAAAGGCAGACATAGGGAAGCAAGCTCATCATCGCTTTTCATTCTGATGTACTGGCCGTTGTACCATTCCAGTTTCTTGTAATCAAAAACCGCAGGCGCTTTATTCAGTTTTTCAAGATTAAAACACGCCGCAAGTTCATCCAATGTGTAAATGTCTTTCCCTTCCTCGTAAGACGCACCGAGGAGAGCGACATAGTTTATCAGCGCTTCGGGAAGATATCCCTGCCTTCGGAATTCGTCAATACTTGTAGCGCCGTGCCTTTTTGAAAGTTTTTTCCCGTCCTGTCCCATCACCATCGGCAAATGACAGAATTCGGGAGGCGTCCAGCCGAAACTTTTGTACATGATCACATGGAGCGGGGTTGATGAAAGCCATTCCTGCGCTCGAAGCACATGACTGATTTCCATTAAATGATCGTCAACTACATTGGCAAGATGATAAGTGGGGAAACCGTCTGATTTTAACAGCACGGGATCGGGGTTCACATCATCATTTTTCCATTCGATATCGCCTAACAGGTGATCGAAAAAGCGGGTAGTTTCGCCAAGCGGGATTTTAAGTCTTACAGTGTATGCCTCGCCTGCGGCGGCTCTTTTTACCGCTTCCTGCGGATCAATTGCCCGGCAATGGCGGTCGTAACCTGTTTCAGAAGAATGAGAAGCTTCACGTTCCTGCCGGATTTTTTCTATCCTCTCCGCCGTGCAAAAGCAATAATAAGCCTGCCCTTTATCAAGCAGTTTCTGCGCGTACTTTTTGTATAAATCGCTTCGCTTTGATTGAATATACGGAGCAAACGCGCCTCCGGTATCAGGCCCTTCGTCCCATTTTACGCCCAGCCAATCAAATGTATCGTAAAGGTTTTGCACATAACAATCCTCGGAGCGGGTACGGTCCGTATCTTCCAGCCGGAGAATAAATCTTCCTCCTTTGGAACGGGCAAAGAGATAATTAAAAAGCGCTGTCCTTATCCCGCCGATATGCTGAAGGCCTGTGGGAGAAGGGGCGTAGCGATCTCGTATATTCATGGATTTTAATATATCCTATGAGTAAAAGGAGTACAACATGGCAAAAGAGAAAAGCAAAGGACAGGAACTGGCGGATAAATTATTTTTTAATCTGAAAAATTGCTGGGACGATATTGACGAAAAAACGGAAAAAGAAATTGATGAATTTGCGCAAAGCTACAAACAATTCCTGGACAAGGGAAAGACCGAGCGAGAATGTGTTGAAGCTGCCGTAGAAATGCTTGAAAATAACGGGTTTACAAATATTGATACCTTAAAAGATAAAAAATTTAAAGCCGGCATGAAGATTTATCAGAATATTCGCGGTAAATCAGTTCTTGCCGCAATTACCGGAAAAAAGAACTCGGCGGAAGGCTGTAACATACTCGGCGCTCATATCGATTCCCCGCGTCTCGACCTTAAACAAAATCCGCTTTACGAAGACGCCGATTTTGCGCTGTTTGACACCCACTACTACGGAGGCATCAAAAAGTATCAGTGGACAACCGTTCCGCTTGCCATGCACGGTGTATTTGTAAATGAAGACGGAAAAAAGACAACGGTAAAAATAGGCGAGGAGCAAGGCGATCCCGTGTTTGTTATTACAGACCTTCTGCCACACCTTGCAAAAGAGCAAATGGAGAAAAAAGCATCCGAAGTTGTCGAGGGTGAAAATCTTGATATTCTTGCGGGCTCCCGTCCGTATAAAGACAAAGATGTAAAGGAAAAAGTAAAACTCGGTATTCTTGAAATATTACATGAAAAATACGGCATAACTGAAAAAGATTTTGCCAGCGCGGAGATTGAATTTGTTCCCGCCTACAAAGCAAGCGACATCGGCCTTGACCGTAGTATGATCGGCGCTTACGGACATGATGACCGCTGCTGCTCCTTTCCCGCCCTTAAAGCCATTATCGCTCTTGCGAAGGAAAAAACCGCACCGGAAAAAACATTAGTATGCTACCTTTCCGACAAGGAAGAAACAGGGTCTGCAGGAAACACAGGAGCTCGTTCCACAAATTTTGAAAACTTTCTCGCAATGTTCTGCGATAATGAATCGGATCTGCGGCTGTGTTTCTCCCGCTCGGCCATGCTCTCCGCTGATGTTAACGCCGCGTTTGATCCAACTTATGCCGGAGTATTTGATAAAAAGAACGCTTCATTTATGGGCAAGGGGCTTGTGCTTACCAAGTACACAGGTTCAGGCGGCAAGTACGGCGCAAGTGACGCTAACGCCGAATTCTGCGCAAAGGTGCAGGCAATAATGAGCCGAAATAAAGTTCAATGGCAGTTCGGTGAATTGGGAAAGGTAGACAAGGGCGGCGGCGGAACAATCGCTCTTTATGCCGCTAATCTGGGAATGGACGTTCTTGACTGCGGAGTTCCCGTGCTGTCCATGCACTCACCGTTTGAGGTGATAAGTAAAATTGATCTTTACACGACATATAGTGGATATATTGCGTTTTTAAAAAACGCATAACATGTAATAACTAATGTTGTTTTGCGAAGCTGCGCTTTATATTATACAATTTTGTTTTATATACAGAGAAAAAAGTTATTAATCTAACAGATAAGTCTAATAATAATTCTTGAATGTCAGATCAAGTTTTGGCGATCACACCTTTTATTTAAAACATACTTTATGTCAACCGGATTCAAAGCAGCCTTTCTAAGACGGAGTTCCTATTTACATTCATCACTTATGTCAGGAGATTCCAGAAGACGCTGATACGGCGGTTTTGGTTCTTTCTCATAAATCTTTTTATACCTGCCTGAAGGGAGTTTTTCCTTTGCTATGAGCCTGATTGTAGGATAAAAATAGTTTAACAGCGGATTCAAATACTGATACACTTCAGCAAGAGCGTTTGCGGCATTTTGACCTTCAAAACGAGCGTATCCTATGGTTTTTCTCACAATATCACCGTTTTTTTGTTCAACAAAACAATTGTCGTTTTTCCGGTAAGGACGGCTTCTGGTAAACTTGATGCCGTTTTGAAAACACCAGTCAAGGAGTTGGCGGTTAATAAACTCACCTCCGTTGCCGCTGTCAATACCAAGCATAGGAAACGGCAAGGTATCCCGAGTATGGACAATTTGTTCTTTTACCCGGCGGTGGGCATTATTGAGCAGGGCGCGTTCTTCTGTCCAGCCTAAACCCGACCCAAACAGCGGAGCATACTCTTCAAGTACCCTGCCTTCGTTTTTTTTACTTGCTTTCTGATACCGTTTGTAAATCTCCCCGCAAATCTTTTTTCTGGTTTTCATGTCTAACCCTATTTATCCCTCCGTGTCCGGTAAGAACCATTTTAATTTGGGCTAGATTTTACTTTTGAGGCATTCTTCTTTTTCGGTTAGATTATTTTTAACGCAAATCGAATAGTTGCGTTACTATATGGTTTTGAGATACAATATGGCAATGCAAAAGAAAAGTAGTGAATTTTTTACGAATATTCCGCATGAAAGGCCTTTTTAGGAATATAAAGATTACCTTTTTGGAGATGAGAAATTTAACCTTAACGGCAAGCGAATATTGCTTATCGGTGGTGGGAGTTCGCCTATATATACTGACCTTTTAAAACTTGGGTTTTGGCCAAGGTCTGTTACGAATGTTGACCCTTATGCTTTGCCGCAAAATGATTCTTGTCAGATACTTCATATGGAAGACTTTTTAGAATATAAAATCTATAATGATTTTTATCATGAGATTTGGGCGTTGTATTCGTTGCCTTTTTGGATAGATGACATTAAACAAACGGATACGTTTTTGGCGAATGCGTTATTGGGTCTTGCGTCAAACGGTAATTTCAGAATTTATCCGATTCCCCATGTAAATCAGGGTAATGATTATTTAAAAATAATTAAAAAATTCGCGGAAAATTTTACGATGATCTTTCCAAAGGCGCAATGTAAATTTAATAAATATCTTGGCACAGATACGGTTGTGTTTAATTTACCGCATAGTAAAGAGGGTATGAATGAGTGGCTTGAAAAGAATTATAAGAGAAAACGAAACATTATTGAAATTATCCTTGATGCATTACCTGAAATAGTCAAGATAAAATCTGACACTTGTTTAATAAAAAGGTATAATAAACCAACAAGGAGCAGAAAATTGAACAATATGTACTGGACTTCGCGTACCAACAACCTGCCTATGGACAATTGAGAGTGAGTAGCGAACTGAAAAAGTGGGGAATATTTGTATCTCCAGGTGGAGTAAGAAGCATCTGGTTAAGATATGACATTGCGACATTCAAAGGCCGTTTGAAAGCGTTAGAAGCAAGGATGGCGCAAGAGAATCTTATTCTGACCGAGAACCAACGAGGAAAAAGAAACGGAACATTCCGGATATTTGGGGGCGCAGGATACCTATTATGTCGGGAATATTAAAGGAATTGGGCATATATATCAGCAGACATTCATCGACTCTTATGCAAAAGTGGCGTTCTGCAAACTGTAGACTTGTTCAACAACGCGAACCTTCGGTTCGAGGTTGGTTGTTTCACAAGTTTTGCATTTTCTCGGGTTAAAGCCAGCTTTAGCTCTGTAAAAATGCTTTATAATAGCGGTAGTTGTTTAGAAACTGAAGTTTCTAAACAACTCTATTAATAAAATTGATTTTCTTACAAATTCCCTATTGCATTTTTTTATCAATTTTTGCTAATATAATAGTATAGAGGCGGACGGGTAGTCCGCTCATTCAAACAGAGGAATAATGTTGAAAACGGCAAAACGGTTTAACAAGCTTTATAACTCAATTTTTAGCGTCATGCGCGTTCTTTCCTCTCTTTCTTTCATATCTATTGTAGTAATTCTCGTAGTAATTATTAGCCGGTAATGGCACGGAGTTCCTTTTTAGGAAAATCTGCAGCCTTTACCGGGTTTCTCAAGTTCTGGAGTGGAAAAAGACCACTTACGGGATTG
>JAITFK010000131.1 GCA_031281555.1 Treponema sp.
TTAACAAGGTGTTTTTGTTTTAACCGAGCCGCAATCGTTAACTGCGGTGGCGCCTGGAGAAAATTAGTGCCAGCGTTCTACAGCAACGAATAGCTGACAGGGGAGAATGAGGCAAACGGCGAGTGTGCCCCCACGTAATCGGCTATTCACCGTGACAGCCCGGAGAGACGGGCAGTTTTATTCAGGTTATACGTTAGTCGTAACAAATGGTAACAAAAGGTAAACCGCAACCGTTAGACGTAAAAAATACCATGCCAACCTCATTAAAATATGTGAGAAAAATAAAAAATTATTTTCAAAAAAACTTGACATATAATAGCTAATGTGATAGTATTTAATTATAAGATATTCAATATCTTATAAAAATTATTAAGCGTTACTTGATAATTTCAACTAACGCAGAGGAGAAAGAAGATGGTTTTGACAATTGACAAAGCGAAAGAAATTATCTACGGACAAATGAATAATGTTGATAGAAAGAAAAAATGGCTTGGTATAAGAAACCGTATTACTGGAGTTGAGTTTGTGTTTTACGTAAGTCGCCCGAAAGTAAAATATGAACATCTTTACCATTTAATTGACACAGCACAAGCGCAAAAAGCCGCTGAGCATTTATCGACGTTACAGAATTGGACGTGGAGATAAGCAATGAACAGTGAATTAAAGTCTTGCCCATTTTGCGGCGGCGAACCACAAAGTACACGTGAAACAACATTTGATAAGTGGTGGGTTTTTTGTAAAAAATGTTTTGCTTCCGGCGGAAGGCGCAAGAGTGAAGCGGAAGGAATAGCCGCGTGGAATAATCGTGATAGGGACTTTAACGGGACGTTTCGATGGATACCACTGGATAACCCAATGATAGCCATTGAAAGTGACCTTTTTAAGTTTAGGTGCAGTAAGTGTACCGGCGTTGTAAGGATAGAGACTGACTTTTGCCCTCATTGCGGTTATCAGTTGAGACCTATTTTTGAGCCAAAAGATGACAATTAACAAGGAGAAAGACGATGTACGTTAAAAGTTTTAGAAGTATCCCTACATCGCAAGACAGGGCAATTAAAGCAAGCCAGAAAAAAGCTGCCGCTTCCCAGCGCGGCTTTTACGTTGACGGCGTTTTCATTGCTGTAGAAAAACGCAAGCCTTCCAAGTTGCAAAAACTGGAAAGCGACCTGAAACGCTTGCAGGATAACTATGACACCTGTATCAGAAATGGAATGGCTGAACAGGCCGCGCAGTTTAAAGCGGCTATTGAAAAAACCGTCAAGCAAATTGCTAAAGAAAAGGCGGCGTAATGATGGAAGAATTTTTGAAGTCGTTTGAAAGGTTTATCGAAAAAGTGGAAAAAGATAACGCCGAAATAGCACGGCGGCTTGAAGAACGGAACAAGGCGTTGAATGAAATAAATGAAATTATTGACACTATTTTGGAGGCGGCATAAATGGAAAAATTGGTAGAAATCTATAACAGAGACAAAAAGGTCATAACCGAATTTCTCGATAACAACCATGACCTACCATCGGCTGTCAAGGAAGCTCTTATACTTCACCTTGCTGATATAAATGGCTTTATAAGGGTGTTGGATGAAACGAATACGCCGGAATGCGCTGAGGTGGCAAGTGGGCAAAATAGTTAATTTAACAGGGCAAAGGTATGGTCGACTTACTGTTCTCGATTTAGCTTCTCAGGAAATAAATACCGGTAGAGCAAGGTGGAGTTGCCTCTGTGATTGTGGGAAAATTATTGAAGTCAGCAACAGTAGTTTAAGAAGTGGCAAGACCAAATCCTGTGGATGTTTACGCCGTGAAAAGACATCAATAAGAAGTAAAACGCATGGAAAAAGGCATACACGGCTTTATAGCATCTGGGTTGGAATGCGACGAAGGTGCAGAGATAAAAACAGTAACCGATACCAGTCTTATGGCGGCAGAGGAATAAAAGTCTGCGATGAATGGATTGATGATTTTGCTTGTTTTTATAACTGGGCAATAAACAACGGATATTCTGAAAATCTTACTATAGACAGAATAGATAATAATGGCAATTACGACCCTGCAAATTGTAGGTGGGCAACTAATGAAATGCAAAGTAATAATAGACGTAGAAACCACTTTATAACTATCGGCGATGATATTCACACTATATCTGAATGGGCGCGTATAAAAGGCTTGAAAAGTGAAATTATTCGTGGACGTATTAAGCGCGGCTGGAAACCAGAAGATGCCATATTGGTGGCAAAAAAAAGGAGCAAAGTATGAGTACAGAAGTAATGCCAATGGAACTGGCAATTTCAGAAATGGAAATTTCTACAATTTCCGAGCAAGAACTGGAGACAACTTTCCAGCGCGTAATAGCGTCTCACAAAGACGCTATCATGTCTATCAAACAAAGTATGGACGATGTTGATACGGTCTACAAAAAATACCGCGATCCGAATTATATACCCATTGAAGAAGTTGCCAAAAAAGACAGAGCCGCTCTCAATAAAGCAAAAGATAACATTGCGAGCCAGTTCAAGACGCTTAAAGAAGCGTATGAGAGACCCCTGGAAAACATCGAATTAAATATTAAACAAATTTGCAATGCTATAAAAAATGCTTCTGCGAATGTAGATTCCGCTGTCAAGGCTTACGAAGAAAAACAGAAAGCCGCAAAGCGTAAAGACATCAAGAGCTATTTTGCAACCAAGAACTTTGATCTTGTCCCTCTTGACCGCATATTCGATCCACGGTGGACAAACAAGACAAAGCCTATGAAAGAAGTCCGCGATGAATTGGACGAAAAAATATCCGCTATCTACCGCGATGTTGAGGTACTGGAAAAAATACCTGAACACGGCATGGCGGCGAAAGCGTTCTATCTTGACTGTCTTGACATCGGAGCAAGCCTTAGGCAGATAGAGACATTAAAAGCAAACGCCGAGAGGCTTATCCGCGAACAAGCCGAGCGTGAAGCACGGAAAGCCCAAGAACAAGTCGCGGCAAACGACAAAGCAGAGCGCAATGAAAAGGTCGCCGCCTTTAAGCAAGAAAGTGTAAGCGACATCATTGACCAGGCTCTTGACCTGCCCGAAGGCGAGACAGCGGCTCAGGCAAAGTCAGAAGTGATCACTTGCACTTTGACTTTTAGCGGAACTAAAGAGCAGCTTCTCAAGTTACGCCAGATAATGACCGAGATGGGAATTCCGTATCGTAAAGCTCTTGTTTTAGAAAGTTACGATGACGCGAAACAAATTGCCAGCAGCAAGGGTATTGCCGAGGACATCCACTCGCTTTTGTATGTGCCGGCGGCATAAAGGAGAAAGAAAGATGGAAACAAAAACAGTTAACCAGATACCGCAATTCGCCACAATAACACAGGCGATAGAAATTTTACACATCTCCAGACCAACAATTTACAGGAAAATTAAGGCGCGTGAAATTCCATTTACTCGCTGCGGAAAAAAGGTGTTAATTCCAGCCGAATTCTTCCAGCAACTGCATGATGAAGCCCTTGAAAAAGAGGAGAAATAAATGGACGTAACGAAAATGAGGTTTCCTTTCGGAAAATGTGCCGCTTGCGGCAAAGAGTTTAACCCTGAACTGCGATATGAGCATGACATAACCCATTGCCCGTGGTGCGGCGAACTGATACTGGACTACTTGCATGACGCTTACCCGCCGCCTGGTTTATTGAAAAAGCCCGATGTCAATAACTTCATTTACTGCGAGGGCTGCGGAACGCGCATTTTTGAGCGAGACGGTAAAGCCGGTGACTGGATCGAAGGCGCTAATGGGAAGAACCCAGGCGTTTGCTCCGGCCCCTGCGAGCGCGAGCTGTGCGGTAACTGCGCTGACTGGGATGTAAACGGCGAATGTGAACAGTGCCGGAATAGCCCATGCGGTCAGTGCCCTAACCATGACGCAGTTGAGACGTGTCAGAATTGCGAGCATTTGCCAGAGCGGAAAAAGTGGGCTGACTATATTCCGCCAGAAACTTGTCTTGACTGTCCTAAAAAAGACTGCAATGAAACACCCTCTACCTGCAATAACCCTTGCGCGTCATGCCCGATGGAGAATGACTGTTATAACGACCATACAGATGTACGGAGCTACTGTGTGGCGTTTTCCAAGTTTCAAGAGGAGGTTAATTGTGAGCAAGATAGTTAATAAAACAGGTTGGTGGAAGGTTAATTTTGACATCAAACTTTTTGACCACAGCAAAGACAAGCGAGAAGTTGAGGAAGGCGTGCGGTTTGAAGATCTATCTGAAACAACGCAGGAGCATATCCTCAAGTGCATTGCAGACGGGTGCTTCCAGGGAGAGGTTGTCGAGGACTACGAAATTGAGGAAGAAGACGACATCTAAGAAGACTGTGAAGAAATCGCGTCCGTTACAGGCGCGGAAAATAAATAGCCGTGTAATTCACGGCAAAGGAGACAAGTATGAGTGAAAATGCGGTTGCGATCGTTGAAAAGCCACGCGAATTATCGGTGGTCGAAGTAAAAGCGCAAGTGGGCAAGGTGCATACCCTTATGCAGGAACTTATGCAGGAAGGAACGCATTACGGCGAGAGCTTTCCCGGCGACACAAAGAAGAACCTGTTAAAGCCCGGAGCGGACAAACTTTGCTTTATGTTCCGGCTGCGCCCTGACTTTACACAGGAAATAAAGGAACTTCCCAACGGGCACATGGAAGTTATAACGCGGTGTCAGATATTCCACATCGAAAGCGGGCAGAAAATTGCCGATGGCGTAGGGCTTGCGACGACAATGGAGTCAAAATACCGATGGCGCAACGCCGCCAGAAAATGCCCGCAATGCGGAAAAGAGACGATCATTAAAGGCAAAGAGGAGTACGGCGGCGGTTATGTATGTTTTCTCAAAAAGGGCGGTTGCGGCGCCAAATTCAAAGAAAACGACCCGTTAATCACGGAACAGGTTGTCGGCAAAATTGAGAACTCTGATATTGCGGATACTTACAACACGGTTATTAAAATGAGCAAAAAACGGGCTTATGTTGACGCGACTATTACTGCTTGCGCCGCGTCCGATATTTTCTCGCAGGACGCGGAAGACTTTAAGGAAACTGGTGATTCTCTTGCGCGGGAAGCAAACCAAGAAGAGCCGCGTGACGTGACCGAACCCAAAAAAGAAGCCGAGGGTAATACGCCTGCACAGGCAAATAATAACCATAACGGCGGAACTGAGAAAACCATGCGGCAAAAAATAATTGACGAAATCGCGGTTACGCTTAAAACGTTAACGCCGTATCAAACCGAATTCTTCACGGACGCTGATAAAAAACTTGCCAGGGAACAGATACAAAAAGCGTCTGATAATGAAGTCCTTATGATTATCGCCGAACACTGGAACAAGGAATTGGTGAAAAGGTCGAATGAGTATGTTGCTATTCCCTTCGGCGACGAACCAGCGCCAGCGCAACCCACAAAGCCCGCCGTAAAAAACGACAAGCAAACCCTCAGCAGCGAACTCAGCGAAATACTGCGGGAAAGGCGCGAACAGCAAGCAGGCGCGACACAGAAAACCACCACGGCATTGCCCGATGACGGTTTTGTTGACGACATTCCGGGCCAGGAAGAGCAAGTGCCGGCGATGTTTGAAGAGCCGGAAGCGGAACAGGTCGGAGCCGGAGCCAGTGAAGGGCTGGATATTTTTTAGGAGGCGCGTATGGAAGAAATGTTTGACTTTGAAAAAGACCATCTTGTCATTTACAAGGACTTGGAAGGAAGACTTTCGCATTATAACTGGATTTCCGACGATAAACATCCGCTTGAGGAAGTGAAAGCAAAAATTATCGAGTGGAACAAAAAGACGGCGGAGAATAAAGATATATACGACAAAACAGCAGAGCTTGTAACCGACCAGCTTATACGCGATATATGCGCCCTTACCCATAAAAAGCTACAGGAAAAAGCACAAGAAGAGAGCGGCGAAACTATCAGAAAAGATGCGCTGGATAGAATAAGAAGGGCGATAGACCTTTTGCAAGACGTTGAAAGCGACTTGGAATAATTTTTTAGGAGGCTAAAAATGAACTATGATCCTAATCTGGTTTTTTGCGGGCGCATGGCAACACAAACTGTTCAACTTACTTTTGGGTTATGGGAATACCGAAAGGCAATAGTCGTAACCGTAGGCGGTAATTGCCGTGGGCTGAGTGTAATTGAGGCGGCGGTTGAAAACGTCTATAACCAACTTTCAAACGCGCCACACGCCAGCGAAGCAAAAACTATGACTTTGGTAAATAAAAAAGGGGAGGAAATGGAGACTACGGAGGATGAGGAAGACTGGCTAAAAAATATGCTTATAAAGGCGGAAATAATAGCTATTCGTCCATCTAAAGAATAAGTACAGGAGGTAAATGATGGTTGACATTAACAAAGTAATTATCATTGGAAGGCTTACCCGCGACGCTGAATTGAAAAGCGTCCCAAATGGGCAAGCAGTAGCCAAGTTTTCCATAGCTGTAAACAGGAGGAAACGCCAGGGCGAAGGGTGGGAAGACGAGACTAATTTCTTTGACGTTCTGGTTTGGGGCAAGCAGGCTGAGACGCTGCACCAGTATCTGGTAAAGGGAAAGCCTGTCGCCATTGACGGCGAGCTTCGCCAAGACCGCTGGCAACAGGACGGGCAGAACCGTTCCAAAGTCGAGATAGTCGCAAACCATGTCCAGCTTCTCGGCGGCGGACAGTAGGGCGAACCGCAGAACGCCGGAGCGAAAGCCGATGACGGCTTTGCTGATAACATACCGTTTTAGGAGGGAAGTATGAAAGATATTGACAAAGATTTTTATTGCGTACTTGGCGATAGGATCAAAGGTCATTCCCATTTATGCGGAGGAATTTGTACCGACTGCCCATTGAAACACCGTAAGCACCCTACACCTGAACAGTACAAAGAAGAGTACGGCGAAGAATGGACAGGGGTAGTTTATGGAAGGAGAAGCGAGAACAGGAAGTGGGTATTTGGCAGTCGTCTCGATTTTGTTCCCGAAACGCTGATAGTCTGCGCCTGTACACCCTTTGGTATGCCCGATAACAACTGGAGACCAGTATGACCGAGTTAACAGACCGCCAAGCTGAGGTGTTAGACTTCATTGCCAGCTTCACAAAGCGTCATTCGTATCCACCAACAATACGAGAAATAGGCGAGCATTTTCAGATGTCAAGCAAGGCGGCGTATGATCACGTCACGGTGTTGAAGCGCAAGGGCTTTGTGGTAAGCGACAGCGGCAAAGCGAGAACGCTTGTCGTATAGGAGGGAGTATGGAGTATCTATTCAGAGGAAAAGATAAAGAAACAGGTAAATGGCATTACGGGTACTTAGTACCACACATGAACGATGCAATAAACAGGCGAAGTATTAAAGTATACGATGTAAAAGCAGAAAGAGCGTGGGCAACGGAGTTTGAAGTTATCCCTGAAACCATAAGTCAATATTCCGGCTTACTCGATAAAAACGGAGTGAAACTTTTCGATAAGGATATTGTCAGATACGACGGAAAAATCTATTTAATTGCTTGGCATGACAAATTCGCCTGTTTTGCCGCAATTATACCCAATGACGCAGACGGCGGAGCAAAAATGTGTAATGCGAATAAGTTTGAAAAAATCGGTAATTTTTTTGACAATCCTGAGTTGCTGGAGAGCAAAATGACTAAAACAAAAAGATGTTTTGTATGCGGAAACAAGCTGACCAATAAAACGCAGTATACCTGTTCTAACTGCGGCAAGGTGCTTTGCGGCAAACATTCTTTTACTTACGTTGACGGCAATAACGGAGCGATAACAAAGAACAGCCCGATACTGTGCCGAGAGTGTTATGAGGTGAAATATGAATAAAACTAAAATAGAATGGTGCGATAGTACATGGAATCCAGTTACCGGGTGTCTGCATGGCTGTCCGTATTGTTATGCTCGTAATATTACGCATCGTTTTGGTTTCCGCATAGATGCCGATCCCGGTCATGGGTGGGGAGATAGACAGCGCGTTGGAAAGGAATGTGAATGTAATACGTTGCATATTTTAAGAAAAAAAACAGAAAATAGTTATCCTTACGGTTTTGATCCGACTTTCCATAAATATCGCCTTGATGAACCGCAGCGCATTAAGAAACCACAAAACATATTTGTGTGCAGTATGGCGGACTTATTCGGCGCGTTTATACCAGATGAATGGATACAAGAAGTCTTTCAGGCTTGCGAAAAAGCCCCTCAGCACAGGTATCTATTCCTCACAAAAAACCCTGAGCGGTATATCGAATTAAGCAAAAAAGGACTGTTACCAAGTCATTCCAATTTTTGGTTTGGGACATCAGTAACAGACCAAGAAACGCCTCATTTTTGGAGTACCTATCTTAATACATTTATAAGCATAGAACCTTTATTGAACGAATTCCATAAGTGTGATTCTGAAATAAAAGCCGGATGGGTGATCGCGGGCGCAGAGACGGGCAACCGCAAAGGCAAGATAATTCCCAAGCGGGAATGGATCGAGAACATCGTCAATGAGTGCCGCCGCGCTAAAGTGTCGGTTTTCTTAAAGAACAGCCTCGCCTCTATATACGGCGAGCCGTTGATACAGGAATATCCGTGGGAGGCGAAGAGTGATAACTAACAAGGCATCGTATGAACCTACTACGTATGAACAAACGAATTGCGGCAACAGGGCTTGGGCGCAATTATTAAACTGCTGGAATCGGGAACCAGCATTGACAGACACACAACAACTTATTGACCCCTGAAATGAGGGTTTTGCCGTTGTTGTGTGCGGCAAGTGCTGTTCCCGCAGCGCCCTCATTTGAGGGGTTATTTTTTGGAATTTGGGAGAAAGTGTATGGGTATTGAATTTAGCTTCAAAGCGGAAAGAAAAGGTAAAAACGCAGAACTAATGTTTATGCAGTTTATGGACTTTTATTGTGCTGAAATTGAGGAGTTTAGGGACTATGTACATAGATTTCTGAACCCGAATTATAAAAAAGACGGCGTAGAATTTATTAAGAACTTGAAATTTCGCCTTGAACTTTTACAAGATGGCCACAGTAACAATATTGCTGAATATATAAAGGCTATGGAATACAAAGAATTTCTGAAAACTTTGTATTGGCAAACCATATCTGAATATAAAAAAAATGAGGCTGATAATAAATGCCAACTATGCAATAAGGGCGGCGTGCTTCATACCCATCATAGAACATATTCAATTCACGGTTATGAAGTTTTATATCCTGAAGACCTAATAGTTTTATGTGAAAAATGCCATTCAAAGTTTCACGGCAAGGATAATATATGAAAAACGAAAATTATATTACCTTGCAAGGCTGGATGATAAACGAGCTGCAATTAGCTGGCGGTGAATTGATAATTTATGCTATTATTTACGGTTTTTCACAAGACGGAAAGACAAAATATAAAGGGTCAATGCAATATCTGGCTGATTCCGCTGGAATATCTAGGCGGGCAACACTCCCTATATTAAAAAAACTGGTTGATAAAGGCTATATAATAAAAGAAACTGATAAATCAGGAAAAAAATGTGATTACTATACAAACCTTGACATCTTAAAAAATGCACCATGTGAAGAAACTTCACATCAAACATATGAAGAAACTTCTCATTCTGTAAGTCAACATGAGAATAAACTTCCCATAATAAGTGAAGAAACTTCACATCAAACATATGAAGAAACTTCTCACCATATTGATCTTAACAAAGATATATTAATAAATAATAATATTCCGCCTGAATCGGCGGAAAATAAAATAGCTCCATCAGTGCAAAAAAGCGTAAGTTCAAAAAAACTTGAACTTAACGAATATCAGCTCAAATTATTTAATGCCGCAAAATCATGTTTTGACCTGTATGGAAATTCAAAAGCCATGATTTATAAAAACAGTCAAACGGCGGCAATGCAAATGCGTATTTTGAAAGAAATTGTAATATCTTGCACAAATATTGAGCCAGATTTAGCTAAAGACTTCCTGAAAACCGTACTCGACCATTTTAAGGTTTTATGCAGCGGCAAGTTAAAAGGCAGGGCTGAGTTTACGCCAAGATCGCTTGCAACGCCGTGGATATGGGAAACCGTAATTGGTTCTCTTCCCAAGCCAGAAAATGAACTGGACGAAAAAATAAGGCAAAGCATAAAGGGGATGTTCAAATGACCATGAAAGAGTTGTTGGTTTTCTTTGAAAACTTTTACGGCGAAAAGTATACGGGTGTTTTTCTGGATACCATGACGGCTTATCTTGACGGCTGTACGAGCGAATATTACATGGCGGTAAGGAAGGTTATGGTTATGCGCTTCCCTCGCATTTATAATAAAGTGCCTGGCCCGGCTGAGATAGAAAAGTACATGGATGAGATAGACGGCGTTTATGCCGCCATGCCAAAGCCTTTATTGCCCGAACCTCCGGCTGAGTATGCTTCGCCGGAAGAAGCCGCTGAATGGCTGAAAGACATTAAGAATAGGTTAAGTAAAGGAACCGGCCCATTAGCGGGCGCGGCAATTAAAGCGATAGGAGGAGTGTGAAAATGTTTGGAAACCCAATGATCGGTTATACCGTTGAGATTCCATGTTATCGGAGAACTATATGGCTATATGGTACTGACACGGAAGAAAACCAAAATAAAGCCATAGAAGAATTTATCCGGCAGATTAAAGACGACGTTAAGGGCGATGCCGAGATTGTATTCGTTGAAACTGACGTTGACTATGAAAACGAATACAGGGCGAGTAAAGAAGCGGTATGAAAAACGGCGGACAGGTGTTTCCCACACAAACAATTTCACATTATCGGTTTACTGAAAAAGGCGAAGGACCAGAGCCTGTATATGAAACTAAAGACGGTATGTGTTTGCGCGATTATATAGCGACGCAGAATATGCCCGAGCTATTAAAAATGTCATGGGAAATTTATAAAAATTGGGTGAGTGGCAAATCGGAAGAAGCGCATTTTGCCACTGAAAGCCTTTGGATAAAAATGGCAGCAGAATTATCCTATAAAGCCGCAGATGCCTTGCTTGCCGAAATGGAGAAAGAGCAATGAGATGTGGTATTAGATGCCCTTACTGGCATTTCACTTTGCGCTTCCCACCGCGCCAGGGGCCGATATGCAAAAAGTATATGCTAGACCTCCATGACGCGCGGGACAAATGCTTTCACGTCTCCGGTCCAGGCAGGGCGAGGAAAAGAAGAGTTAAGCCCGTGAAACCCATTGCCACAAAGCCGTGGCCGGGAATGAGGGGATGGGGGCCGATTACTATGCAGATAAAGCAGGAGGGCGTATGAGTGAACAAACTTTGAAGGCTATATTAAATCCGCCGTTTAGGTATGACTGCGGAACTATATTTGATAGTAATAATCAGATATTTTGTAGGATACATCTTCTCCTGCCGGGTTTAGGAGAATTAACTGCCGCCGCTCTGAATGAGAAATGGGAACGCGAGTTAAAAGAACCAGATGAAAATGTTAGCTGTTATGATTGCAGGCATTATTTTGTCGATAAGGAAGATTTAGACCGCTGTAAATTAAAAGGAAAAACTGTAACTGTAGACCCTGAAATTGAAGAACCTTGTAGCGGATTTGAAAATAAAAAATTTGAGCCGCTGCGCTGGATAAAGAGCCGCAGTTTAGGCATTGACTGGATTGACTGCCCTGTATGCAAACACGGTTTACAGGAAGGGACTAAAGACTTTAATTACTGTCCGTTTTGTGGACAGCGGTTATATCCGCCGGAGGAAGCATGACAAAAAGATTTAGCCTGTTTCAGGTAATGGCTACCGCAACTGGGTTATTAAAAGACCATCCAAAATTATCACGCAAAGAAGCGGTTAAGCAAGCCTATGTGTTATATGTGCTTACCGGAAAGAAAAAAGGGATGACTGAGGGAAAAATAGGCGAAGCGGTTATAGACCAGATGACCTCAGACATAAAAAAGCTAACGTCTATTATGGCGGAGTTGATGGAATGACTATGAAGGAGGATGTATGAGCGAGTATTTTAGTGCGCCTGATATGTGCCAAAGCAAAGGCGGCGCATACAACTTTGTTTGTGAACATCATGCTTTAAGGACTGGCAGAAAATCCGTTTGTCTGTATAAAAAAACATGGCAAAAAATAGGTTATCAATTCAAGTGTCCGAATAAAGAATGGCAAAAAAACAGGGTGGACATAACGAAATGACAAGGAAAATCATTTTGGATTTATGCGGGGGCAGCGGCTCATGGAGTAAGCCGTACAAAGAAGCTGGTTATGACGTGCGTCTTATCACCCTGCCTGATTACAATGTGGAACACGTTGTCTTTTCAGACGACTATATGGTGTTCGACAAGCAGACTTATTCAGTGAACGATATGGCAGTCAGATATAAGGATGTGTACGGCATATTAGCCGCGCCGCCCTGCACCGAATACAGCGTATTAAACCGCGACAAATATAATAACCGCGAATTGTTTTTAGACTTTGACAAATACAAGAATACAGTAAATACCGATGTTCTTAATGCCTGCCTGAAAATAATTGAAAAATGCGAACCTGTATTCTATGCGATAGAAAACCCTTGCGGGCTTATGCGCAAATATATGGGCAAGCCGCAGTTGTCTTTCCAGCCCTACCAGTACGGTGACGGATGGACTAAAAAGACCGATATATGGGGCAAGTTTAACATTCCTAAAACTACCCATACATGGGAAACCTGCCCGAAGCTGAACCTGTATACAAGACCGAACAGGGAAAGGCCGTCAATAGCGTTTTTGCATAAATCGGCAATATCCCTAATACCGCAGTTTGCGGGAATTGAAGTAAACACGGACGCAGCGCTGAGGGCGATAACGCCGCCCGGTTTTGCGAAAGCGTTTTTCGAGGCGAACCCATGACCAGTAAGGAGGAATTATGACTGAAAAGAAAATGGAAAGTTTTGTTAATTGCCCGGAGTGCGGCGAGCTTTTGCCGATGACGTTAACTTCTTATTCAAAAGAGTCGCCCGGCGGATTGCTTGCTGATTTTGAAAAAATGATGGGTATCGGCAAAACAGAGCATTTTGTAGCTGAGAGAAAGCGTAAGTGCGGAAAAGCTGTAACTGCTACGCTTCATGTAACTGCGGAGGCGAATCATGGCTGATTACAAATACCTGTCTTTTGAAGAGCTGTATTCCACTACAAAAACAAAAAAGTTTGAAGTTAGGAATAAGATTTATGGCGGTTTACTTGGCGTTGTTAAATGGTATGCGCCGTGGCGTAGATACTGCTTATTTATTGATTTGCCCGGACTTGTTTTTGACGCTGGCTGTCTGGCGGATATTCAAGACTTTATAAACAAGCTGATGGAGGAGCGAAAGGAGGCTAACCATGATGACAAACATTGAAGATAGACTAGCTGGGTTAAAATATTATGTAAACAAAATAAAAACTATCTTACCGCAATTTCCAGTAGGAACTAAAGAGATATTTGATACTTGCCAAAATATGCTTTTCCTTATTGCAGAGATTGAAACAGAAATAAAATTGAAGGTGGAGGATAAAAATGGGTGAAATAACGCTTGCAATTTTAGTTGTAACAATTTTGATACTCACAAGCCTGATTGACGCCAAAGAAAACAAAGAGCGGCGTGAGTATGACGAGGGTAGCCCATGTCCGCTAAATAATTGTTCTGATTGCGACAGAGAATTCTGTAGGTGGAGATACCATGATTGAATTACCTATAGGCAAGGCGTTAATAGCGGTTGAAGGAAAGTCAGGAGCCTGTGAAGATTGCGATGAAAGCAAAATAGGTATGTGTGAAAATTGCGATGTTAAAACTATGTGCGTCCAATGTGTCATTTTAGAAACTGGCGGCGATTGTAGGGATGTGGCTTGCCTTGCAAAAGACCGTAAAGACGGCAAGAAAGTTATATTCAAACTTGTCGATTACAAGGAAAACCCATGATTGAGCGCGAAGGCTGGCATTTTACGCTGATATGCGACCATTGCGAACACGAGGTAGAGAGCTTTGATGAGTTTGAGGAAGCCGTGAGCTTCAAAAAGAAAAACGGCTGGAAGTCGGTGAAAGGCAAGTCTGGATGGTTCGAGTTTTGTTGTAACTGTTCCACGCCGGAAATAATGGACGAATACAGGAGGAAGTGATGAATGGAGTTGAGAGAATTGCCGCAGAAAGAGGACGGCAAAAAAGAGTAGAGGGATATACGCCAAAATATGATGACGATCATACTGACGGTCAGTTAATAAAAGCGGCGGTTTGTTATGCTCTTCCTAAAATTAACGGAGCATTAAAACTTGAAGATGATGAATTCTTAATTGGCGTAGATCGTATATGGCCATGGAGTGAAAGCTGCTGGAAACCATCGCCAGATAACAGAATTAGAGAGTTAGAAAAGGCTGGTGCGTTAATAGCCGCCGAAATTGACAGACTTTTGAGAATGGAGGGTAACAATGACACTAAATGAACTGCGGGATGAACAGTTTGCCTATGCAGAAAAACAGGGCTTCCATGAAGCGCCGTTTAATTTTGGCGAAAGCCTTATGTTGATCGTAGCTGAACTATCTGAGGCGTTGGAAGCGGACAGAAAAGACAAATGGGCTGTAAATTTGGAAGATATTCCTAAAATATGTTTCGACAGTATTACTAATAAACTGTATCCCGAAGAATATGAGACTTATATTAAAGGTTCGGTCGAGGAAGAAATAGCAGACGCGATAATGCGCTTATGTGCTTTGGCTGGTCATAGAAAAATTGACCTTGACTGGCACGTTAAGGCGAAAATGGCTTATAACAACACCCGTCCTTATAAGCATGGAAAAAAGTATGGTTGACGGAGACCAGCAATGAATAGCTATTGCCGTATTTGCAAGCGACCACTGAAAAACCCTCTGTCCATACAAGCTGGAATGGGTCGGGTGTGCCGGTACAAGTATGGCAAAACCGATAACAGCAAACAGGGGGTATTAGACTTTATGAGAGCTCAGTTTGAAGTTCTGAAACATGAACATGGCAAGTTTATTTTTATCCGCGACATCGGGCACATGACAGGTCGCAGCGTTACCAATGACGCGGAGTATGTCATTGAGCGGCTGTATCTTGACCATGCCATAGATGATGAAACGCGCATTTTTTACGAGGACTCAGGCGGCAACATTGACGAGATACTCCATGACGGCAATAAGTTCAAGTGGTTTAAGCCTGGGCATAAGGGGGTGAGTTTGTAATGAGCGAAACAATAACTCATAACGAATTGATAGACATAGGCAGAAGATGGCTTATAAAGTCTTATGCCGCTTGCGCTCCCTACGGTCATTATGGGTGTACGTTGGTCTTGACTGAATTATGCGCTGGAACTAGATATGGAGAACAGCCTGATGTTTTAGGATATTCCACAAAAACAACAATTCTTATTGAGTGCAAGACTTCACGGTCAGACTTTTATGCTGAAAAAGATAAACCGTTCAGGTTACTTGAAGAAGGTATAGGCGGTCAAAGATGGTATTTAGCTCCGAAAGGAATTATCCCTATAGAAGCGTTACCAGCCAAGTGGGGGCTTTTGGAAGTAACGCCCGATAAAAAAATACACGTTTCAAAACACGCTGAATTACAGCCGAGGGATTTTCATAGTGAGATGATAATGCTCATCTCCACAATACGGCGGTTAAATATAAATCCAGACGGTCATGTAGCGATTAGTAAATATGATCCGCCTGAAAAATTAGGGTTTAAGCCTTCAAAAAAGAAAGCGACATTTTATATATCGGAGGAAGAGGAAGAATGAGAGAAATTAAAATTAGTATTCCCTGTGAAGAAAAAACCTGTGGAAATTGCCAGACACTGAGAAATCATAGGTTTGGCGACGGTCAAGAATTAAACCTTCCTTATTGTCAGATATTTGGAAAATATATGTGGGATGGATGGACGCATAAACAAATTACTGAAAGGTTGCCAGAATGTATAAATTCGGAAATATAAAAGGAAGCGAAGTAGAGCTATTGGCATTTCTACCCACCGTTAGGCGTAAAAACGTAAAAAACAGTAACAAAAAGTAAACCGTCCCTTAAAAATACCATGCCAACCTCAGAGAAAAAAGTAAAAATAAATAAAAATTATTTTCAAAAAAATAAAACTTTTTTCATAAAAACACTTGACAATTATTATCTAATGTGATAGTATTATAATATAAGATAAATAAAAAATTATCTTATAAATACTTAATTGAGGAGAGAGAAGATGAAAGAATTCATTATCAGGTTTACCAGAAGAAACGGTACTCAAGCTGAAACAATGTGGGTTTACGCAGAAACCGAGAAAGAAGCGGTTGCAAAACTGCCCGAAAGGTTCCGGTTAATTGCCTGTTACCCGGCTGAATGGGAAGCGGAATAAGGAGAGGGCGATGACAGAAAAACAGAAAGCGAAAGCATGGTTAAACAAGCAATTAGAGAAGTATGGCAATTCATACTTTTTCCCGGCATCCGTCAAGGCAAAGCTCAATAAGCTCATCGCCAAACATGGAAACACCTACTTCTGGAATTAAGGAGAGTGAAATGAATTACAGAACTGAAATCTATTTTAAGCCTAAAGAAAAAGCCCCTCACGAAAAAGTAACCCCAGAACGGCTTCGTACATTAATTGGCGGCGAAATGGCGGATAGGCTTTTTGATAAGGCTAGGTGCAGAATTGAGGGCAGAATAATCCCTGAGTGTCCAAAACTTGAGAAAGAGATAGAGGCTTTCTTAAATGGATCACTTGCCAACATAGTTATCGTTCATAGCTGTACGCTTCGAGGCGATGTTTTTATTGAATTGGTATCTGAATAAAGGAGAAGCGGAATGAAATACTTTAACAGCAAAACCCTTGACGAGCTGAAAGCCGAATATCGCCGCCTTGCAAAAGAAAATCACCCAGACCTCGGCGGCGATACCGAAACCATGAAGGAAATCAACGCTGAGTTCGACCTTCTTTTCCGCATTTACGAGAAGAAAGCTCCGGTAAAAACTTACAATTCCGAACCTGAAACCGCAGGCGAGTTCAGGCGCAAGTTCTATACCGATAACGGATGGGAAGGTTCAAGATATAACCCGAATCTCCGCCTCCGCGATATTGCGCCTATTATCCGTGGCTACGTCAAAGACGTTTATCCGACATGGCGGTTCAGCGTCGTACAGGAACATTACTCAAATGGTTGTAGCCTTTGGATAACTCTCACGGAAGCGCCGGAGAACATTTTTTTGGAAGACAGAATAAAAGCGCACCCAAGACGCGAATACAGCAATGAAGACGCGGCGCTGCTTTGCAGGCAGCTTAACGCAAGCAGTAGTATTCAAAGTTGGCAATGGTATTACGACTGGATGACAGATAAAGCGCAAGCGGTATTGAAAGACATCGAAGTCCTTGTTAATTCATTCCGCTATGATGACAGCGACGCAATGTTTGACTATTTCAGCACCAATTTTTATCCGCATTTCTGTATCGGCAGGTGGAACAAGCCCTTAAAAATAGTTCCCAGAATGGAACGCATCCAGACAAGCAAAGAGACGGAAGGCGCGAGGAGAATATCAGCATGATTGTAAAACATGACTTTTATATTATCTGTTATCCAAATAACGGCAACCCAAATGATTACAGGTGCGTTGTTGAAGAGTTTGAACACCCGCATTTTTACAGCGACATTTTAGTCAGTAAATACGGAGATTACATAAGATGGGGACCGTATGAGCAGGAAAGCTGGGCAGTCAAAGACGCAATAAGGCTCGAAGATGAAATACAAAAGTCAGGCGGCCAGAAACCGACTAATTTTAAGAGGGAGTATTAATATGATCAAAGAAAATAACGCGGTCTGCGCAAAGCTCATGGCTCTTCCGCCGTCCGTCGCATTTGAGAAAAGCCAGAGGACAGCTTTTTTACAGGAGACCTTTACAGGCCGTCCCAGTGAGTTCTGCGAATTCATGGGATACATGAAAGCGACACTTTCAACAATTAAACTGAGGCGTGACGAGGCTGTCAGTATCATGTCTGATATAGCTTCCGCCGCGCTTAATATAGGCAGGGATGACGGGAGGAAAACAGCATGAAAATTGAAATTGACATTCCAGAACAGGGCGAGCCTACAAGCGGCTGGATACTGGATTATAAATGGCTTAGTGATTTTGAAGAATATCTGGAGGAAAACCATTGCGAACACGGCAGTATTGGAATGGAAGAAATTGAAGCTGTTATTATTGGTTTGAAAAACTGGAGGCCTGAATGATAACTTTATGCAAAAATTGCGATAACAACTATTCCAATGAAGAGTGCGAGGATGACGGGCATGAGATTTACGAGGACAGTTATTGCGGTTCCTGCTCTATCGAAGAATGTAAGACTTGCCCTTATGATGAATGCCCAGTTCCAATAAATGAACGTCCATATAAAAAGGAAGGTGCATTATGAACGCATACAGTGAATTGAAAAGCAAGCACGAAAAAGAGTTTAACGAGTTCCCGATGTTCTTCGCTTTCAGCAATGAGCAGTTTGAAGAAGGCATGGCGAAGTTTGGCTTAACAAA
The DNA here is from genome assembly GCA_031281555.1 of Treponema sp. Classification (GTDB taxonomy): domain Bacteria; phylum Spirochaetota; class Spirochaetia; order Treponematales; family Breznakiellaceae; genus WQXQ01. The sequence continues at coordinate 18,521 of JAITFK010000131.1, forward strand.
GTTCGACATAAACCAGATTTACAAGTTCGGCGATACCGGCGGCTACTATCTCCGCACCGATGGCGAAAGGCTTCACGAAATGCTTACACGGCATGATAAAGAAATGCAGGACGCGGTAGACGCTGATGAAACTGGCGAAGGGTTTATTTTCGATATGTTCGATTACGAGCTAGCCAACCATGAGTACGGTTATACTCACGACACGTCGGACACCTTAGACGCTCTTGGGCTCACACCGGAGGATATTGAGAAAGACCAGCGGTTGCTGCATGGGTTTATACTTGCAAAGAAAAGACAATATGAAATGGAGGAGGCGTAAATATGGACGAATGGGCAGCGGAAGAAATTGGGCGATTAAAACTGGAAGTAGCCAACGAGGAAAAAAGAACCCGCGAGTGCCAGCGAGAAATCGAAAGGCTGAGAGCAATCGTAAGGAAAGCCGACGATATTGCTGGTAAGACGCAGATTTTAGATGTTGAGTGCAATATCAGCGTATCCGGTCGGCTCATTGGTGACGCGATGGAAGAAGCATGGTACATAGCGCATGAGCTTGGTACGAAGCGGCTCAGTTTCTCTTTTAATTCTCATAAAATCACTATTGAAAAGGAGGACTAGATGGGCTGGTATTGGAATACTAACTGGAAGTCAAAACAAGACGTAATCGACCATTTTGCTGACATGACACGACGCGACGGTTACACAGTACAAACGGAAGGTAACTGGATTTACGCAGAAGAAAACGGAAAACCTGTTGATTTAGTTTATCTGATGACAGAAAAACTTGATGGCGTATGGGGCTATAAAGATGTCTCAGTTTCAAGCGGCCCGATAAGGTACAATGCTCCGTTGTGGATGGTGCAGAAAATACACCCTATTTTCGAAAATGACAAATACTACAAGGGCTGGCTTGCAAAGTACCAGAAGCGCAAGAGTGTCTTGCAAGGTCAGAGCAATTCCCTTACACCTTCATTGTTTAAGGAAGGCGCGTCATAGGAGGCATTATGGAAATGGATTGTAAAAATTGCGATTACATGGATACTAATTGTTTTATTCGTGTTTGGAAAGATGTTCAAGAATTCGGGGAAACGGAGTGGATATGCCCGGTATGCGGAAAATCGCATATAAAAAAAGACGTTGAATTTATTTGTGAAAATTGTGGTTTCACTTATGAATGTTCATAAATTAAGGAGGTTATTATGGCAAACAATGTTGAGACAAAGATGTGGCTTGTGGAAACAGACAGATGTCCGTTATCCGACAAAGAGGTTGAGAGTTTTTTCTCCCAATTCATTACGGTTGATCACGAACAACGGATCGGCGAAGACCCGCGTCAATTTGATTTTAACACCATTATTCCGCAGCCAGAAAATCTGTGGAACGGCGATGTTGGAGGAATTGCCGAGGACAATCTGAAAACCATTGAGGAATACGGCGGGCTGGAAGCGGTAAAACAGGCGTATAAAGACTGCAAGTGTTTTCCGTTTGACAAAACTCCATGTTTAACCAAAGAGCAGATCAAGAAGTTTGGCATGGTTAGCTGGTGGGACTGGAACATAGAGCATTGGCAGACCAAGTGGAACGCCTATTACTGCCAATACGACTGGGCGGCGCGTTACGGCGGAGCCGGTTATGCCCATGTCGCGTTTTATACGGCGTGGAATGTTCCCGAAGAAATTATCCGCAGGATCAGAAACATCGCCCTTGAAAGCGGCTATGAAATCTACTGCGAATTCTCAGGCGAGATTGACGAGCCGGGCTTATACAGGGACGGTTCGTTTATGTACTTCTACGGAAAATTGAACGAGGAAACCGAAGAGCTTGAGCGCGTGGGTGATCCCATCGATGTTCACTGTTAAGAGGAGGCGGTTATGCGGAAAGAATTTGTGGTTAAACTTAACAGCGAGTACAAGTACCCGATTTACGACATCTTGGAAGATGGTATCGGGAATTGCGGTGCGCCCAGATCAAAGTATGAAACAGACGAATATGTGATTATGTCGGAAGCGGACGCGAAGGTGTTTTATAATGACAGCCTGGATAAACAGTGCGGAGATTGGAAGGAAATCACCGAAGAGCGTTACAACGATATGCTGGGCGCAGTACCTCCCATTGACTGGTTTAAGGGCGGGTTCTTTATGGGCGAATTATACATGGGCGATATAGGGTATTTTTTCCAGCGGTTGGACGGCAGGTATTACGAATCAAAACAGCGGACATCATACGCGAGGGATTTGATCTTAAAAGGGCTTAAAGACTTTATAGCTCTTGGAATGAGGATGGCTGGATGAAAGCGCAGGAAGTGAGGCGTCTGATTGCCGCTAGAGATTACAAAGCAGCCCTCCGTGGCGCGAAGGACTTCCGTCTCGGCGTAACGAAAGAGCAGCGGTCGGTGATGGCGAGAGGTTATGAGGCGATTTTGTATGCTGATTTTTATCGTCAGATTGGGAAAAACCCTGACGTGTGTATCAGGGAAGGTATAGCGGTATTACAGGAGGTTATGGGATGAAATATGAAGTGGAAACAAAGTTTGTTTTCAGCGGGAAATTTACTGTTGAGGCAAAAAGTGCGGAGGAGGCGAATAGGTTGGTTGGTGAATATTGCGGCATGACTATGAGCGGAGGCATTGAGTCAGCTTTAAGCCCAGATGACTGCGATTGGGAATTTGACGTTCACGCAGAAACTATAGCTGGAAAGGCAAGGAAAATTACATGAAGCATTATTGTGAAAAATGCAAGACAATAGTAAGGCTAGGTGATGGCGTTCACTTCCAAGAAGAAGCAATGGGTATTACTGAATGTCCATTCTGTTTTACCAGAAACTTAACACTTAAACCTGTTCCAGACCATGAGACCTTAGCGCAATATAAAAAGCGTACTGGAAAACCATTTCCTACAAACGGGCTTGTATTTGTAAAGTGTTTGGGTTACATGGAAGAAAACGATGAGATGGATTTCGATGATTGCGATTTTTGCGACATCGGAAGCGAGTGGGAATACTGCCGCCAACAGGATTTGCCAAGTTGGAACTGTAATTGTATTACCGTCATCGCCGATCCACCAGTACCACCTCCTGATGACTGGAAGCCAGAGGAAGTTGCATGACAAACGCGCTGAAACAAAGGCTGATGACAGGCGCAACCTTTATACCGCCGTGTACCGATTACACGGAGTTATTGGATTTGGCAGTCTCAGCCCTTCGCATAACAAAAGAGCAGGCGCGGCGCGAGTACGCCAATTATTCGTATGCCCAGTGGAAAGCGCTGTTGCTGGATAAAAAGGCAGGGGGAGAGAAATGATGGAAATACCAATAGGTAAGGCGTTCATGGCGGTAGAAAACAATGACACTACGGGTAAGTCTTGTAGCATTTGTGAGCTGTATGATTACTGTGATGACATAGATGATATTGCTTGTCGCGCAAAAGAACGCAAAGACGGCAAGAACGTGATATTCAAACTTGTCGATTATTCGGAGAGGGCAAATGAACAAACACAGAATTAAAGCGTTATTAACCCTGTTGTGCCTGCGGAAAACATGGCCTGACGACAAATGGTATCACCCGTTATACAGGCGGTTCTGGTTTGTCAGGCGGCTGGTGTGGAAATTGGCGGGACGTAAAGCGCCAAAAGGATGGTTGAGTAATAAATGAAAGCCTTTACATTATACCCTAAAGGTGAAATAGAGTTACGCAAACTGCTTGAAAAATTAAAACTGTACGGGCAGATGAACTGCGGTTATCAGGAATTTGCCCAGATATACGATGAATGGCATCAGAAAACTTTTCCCGGTATGACGACATCGCCGAGTACCGCAAATTTCAGAAACGATTGGTTTATTGATTTTCTTAATTATTTGATAAATAAAAATATATAAATTACTTGACAAATAATAGCATATGTGATAGTATTATTATATAGTTTATAAGGAGAAAGTTAAATGCAATGTTCTTGCTGTGATTATGATTTTTTCAACGATGACGCAGGTGAGGATATTATTCCTGATCGCTGCCCTCAATGCGGTACTTTTTTCAGTAAAGAAGCAGAAAAACAATACTATAAAAACATGGAAAGAGAAAACGAGGAATACGCCGAAAGAAGGCAGAAATGGTTCGATGAAGGATACAGGGAATGGCAGATACCGTTCCATACAGTTTAATTTGGAGGAATAAAAGTTTATGATGACTTCAAACTTTGCAAGATGCGGCAGTAACCAGAAAGCGGTCGCAATATCCATTGGTGTTGCTCCCGGTTATAACGGCAAGAGGTTTTTAGATGTCGCCCCTCGTTATAACATGCTGAAATTGCCCATAGAAGATTATGACAGGGAGTACCAGAAAATACTTGACGCCCTTGATCCCGTACAAGTCTACAAAAAAATATGCGATATGTACGGCGAGGACTCTATCCTCTTATGCTGGGAGTCGCCGAATGTGCGCTGCCATCGACGATGGGTTGCTGAATGGCTGGAAGCGGCTAATGGTATTGTTATCCCTGAATACGGGTTCAAGAGAGAGGATATACTCCCATACAAGGAAATGCCGATGAAGGGAGAAGCGGCAAAAAAGCCTGAAAAAACGGCTTGATTTTGGAGGCGTAGATGATAAAAAAAGAAATAAGCTAAATAGGGGCGTTTATCCGTAGATTAAGGTTTGAGCAGAACGAAAGCGGGGCAGACATGGCTGATAAACTGGGCGTTACCCGGTCGTATGTCAGCCTGATGGAAGGAAAACAGCCGCTAAACAAGAAAATGGTGATAAAAATTATTCAATGCTACAATTTGTCAGGGCAAGTAAAGCAGGATTTTATAGACATGGTAACAAGGGACGTTGTAAGGCGTTTCTGGGAGGATTATAACTGGAATGGCTAGTACCGTATATTCATACTACGTATAAACCTACTAATTGAGCGAGCCTTCTCTGTATTATACCCTTATTCAATAAACCGCATGAGGAGCTAAATGGACACAGCAAATAATGATCCCTCCGGGAAGCCAGCGCGTCGCATAGAAGTAGTTTGGCTTCGCCCGTCAGAAATTGGCACTGGTTTTGGAAACCCGCGCAAGCCCGCGGACAAGAAAAACGCTTCCGATCTCCGCGAATCGCTTGAAACTCTTGACGATTTTGGCGTATTGGTTGTTGATGAGAACAAAGACATCATCGCCGGCAACCAGCGCCTCCGCCAGTTTATAGAAATTGGCGATGACGAGCCGAAGCTGTGCAAGCAGCTCATCGGTTATACACGGGCTGAAAAACGCGCCATAAACATCAAGGCGAACACCCACGCCGGAACATGGGACACCGATCTACTTGCAGACTGGACGGCGGATCTCAATATCAATCTTGGAATAAATGAAAAACTCGAAAAGGCCGCAGATGAACGCTCTATCAAAGAAATGGAGCTGATACATTACGAAAAATATAATTATGTCCTCATTGCCTGCCGGAACGAGCTTGACTATAACAACCTTGTCCGTACGCTTGGCATTGAAGATTCCCATGTCCCTATATGCAAAACCAGAAAAATCAAGGCCAGGGCTATTTGGTACGATAAAATGAAGGCAAAACTTGTACCGCTTGCTGACGGCGAAAAAGTTTCCTCATCTCCCAAAAAAGCACCCGCCGAAGATTGGAGCGATAACATAGGATGAGCTTGTTCAAATATAACAAAATTCTTATCACCGGGGGAACAGGAACATTTGGCAATGCTTTTTTGATCCGCACTTTGCAGGAAGAAGCAGAAAAAATTATCGTATTCAGCCGCGACGAAAAGAAGCAGTTTGATATGTTCCACGAATACGGAGACAAGCGTATTCAGTACGTAATAGGCGATGTAAGGGATCCTGCTTCTGTTGACCGTGCAATGGCCGGCGTTGACTATGTTTTCCACGCTGCCGCCCTCAAGCACGTTCCAAGCTGCGAGTACAATGTCATGGAAGCGGTGAAAACCAATATCATTGGAACCGCAAACGTCATCGACTCCGCTATCCGATTCAGCATTAAAAAGGTTGTAGTGCTTTCCACCGATAAAGCCGTATACCCGTGTAATGCAATGGGCGCGTCGAAGATGCTTGCTGAGAAGGTTGCCGTAGAAAAAGCCCGGGAACAAAGCGGAACCGAGATAGTGCTTACCCGGTTTGGGAACCTTGTGATGTCACGCGGATCCGTCATTCCTTTGTTTGTTGACCAGATAAAATCTGGAAAAGATATAACAGTTACCGATCCCGATATGACACGGTTTTTCATGGTTGTATCAGATGCCATTGAGCTTGTATGTTACGCTTTCCAGTATGGTAAGTCCGGGGAACTTTTTATTTACGATGCTTGTTCGTACCGCCTTGGAGATTTGGTTGATGCTCTCAAGCGGCATTTTACGGCGGAAAATACCGTTGTCTGCCGTGGCGCAAGGCACGGCGAGCGGATGTCAGAATATCTTTTGACTGAAGAAGAAAGCCACTACGCTCAGAAGAACGGCGAAATTATCAAGGTTGATATGTCCTTTAACGCCTTGCGAAAGCCTGATGGTATTCCGCATTTTAGCTCAAGTTCACCGGAACGTATGCTCGGCATAGATAACACTTATAAAATAATCAAGGAAATTGATAAATTGTATGGTTAAAGCAGCAAAGAAAATTTATCTATCGCCTCCGCACATAACAGGAAATGAAAAGAAATATGTTATAGACGCAATAAAATCAAATTGGGTTGCCCCGCTTGGTCCGTATGTAAATTTGTTTGAGGACAGATTAAGGCTTATTTTGAATAAAAAAAACGTGATAACCTTGTCCAGTTGTACCGCCGCGTTGCATTTAAGCCTGTTGCTAGCCGGAGTAGGCGTTGGTGATACTGTCTTTTGTTCTAACTTGACTTTTGCGGCATCTGCTTTCCCTATCGTTTATTGTGGCGCCAGGCCTGTCTTTATAGACTCAGAACCCAATAATTACAATATGGACCCGGAAGCTCTGCTAAAAGCGATAGGCAAAGAAAAAAATAAACCAAAGGCTTTGATTTTAGTGCATTTGTACGGAGTTCCAGCTAATGTAAAGAGAATAAAAGAAATATGCGATGAAAACAATATAGTTTTGATAGAAGACGCGGCAGAAGCGCTTGGATCTACTTTTGAAGACAAGCCTGTTGGCACGTTTGGTGATTTTGGCACTTGGTCATTTAATGGCAACAAGATAATAACAACGTCAGGCGGAGGCGCACTTTATTCAAAAACTGACATAGGCATAAAATCCGCCTATAAGTTGTCTAATCAGGCAAAAGAAGATGTTGATTGGTATGAACACAATGAAATAGGCTATAATTATAGGCTTTCGAATATATGCGCCGCCATCGGTTTAGGACAGCTTGAATGTCTTGATGAAAAAATAAAAAAGAAAAAAGAAATATACGCTTTATACAGCAGTGAATTTGATATGCTGCCTTACAGTTCCTCCAAATTCAATATAAGTTCTAATTACTGGTTATCTTGTTGTAAAATTAAAACAGATATAAATAAATTGATTCATAATTTGGCCAATGAAAATATAGAAGTTAGAAGAATCTGGAAGCCTATGAATATGCAGCCTGTTTTCAAAGATTGTAATATGTACAGTTGTTATTCTTATTCTCCTAGTGCCGATTTATTTTATAATGGAATATGCCTTCCGTCTGATACGCATATGACCGCTAATAAACAGTTTGAAGTCATAAAGATTATAAAAAATAACATTTAGGAGGAATAATGTACGGGCTTAATGATGTAGACAGATTCTCATTTTATTGGTATAGGGAAGAGGAAAAATACCTTATCCCAAAATACTTTACGAAAGGCAGTTCCGTACTCGATCTTGGTTGCGGTGTCGGAAGAACCACCCTTAAGCTTTATGAGAATAGTTACGCAGTGAAAGGCGTAGATATATCAGAAGTGTTTATTAACATATGTAAACGCAGATTCCCTTACATAGAATTTGAAGCTTCAAGTTTCCATAATTTAAGCGAAGAAACAAAGTCATGGGATAATGTATTGTTGTCATGGAACGGCATAAATTACGTTAATGAAGAATCAGCAAGAGCCGCAATAAAGAGTGTTTCTAAAATAATAAAGTATAATGGGTATTTTATTATATCGTCGTTAAATATCAGATGGCGTTTACTTGGTTCTTTAATTTTCCAAAAAAACAAAGCTCTTGCCATAAAAAATTGGCATTTAGGCTTCAAAGAAACAGCTTCTATGAAAGACAAAGAAGGTGTCATGCAGTATTATTCGCCCGATTATTTCGTAAATATGCTTAAAGAGTACGGATTTTCCTTTATCGAAAAAATACCGCTTAAGAAATATCCGTCTCGTTTTGCGGCAACGCTACTTTCGCCGCATTATTATTATGTTTTCAGAAGGAACCTTACATTATGAATTATTTATTTGTTGTATCGCATCCAGACGATGAAATATTAGGCGCAGGAGCGACGATTTATGATCTTTCAAAAAACCATAATGTTCATGTAATATTGCTTAACAGTAAAGACACCACAAAAAAACCTTCCAAAGACCTTTCTGGAGATATTGAAGCAAGTCATCGCATTTTGGGAATAAAAGAAACCAGTATATTGAATTATCAAGATTCTGAATTTCACATTGCAAGCCATAGAAACATGGTAGAGGACACAGAAAAAGTAATATGCAAATTTAAGCCGGATTTTATTTTTACGCATCACCCGAATGACATAAATACAGACCATTGCTTTGCGTCTGGCGCTTGTCAGGTAGCTGCCCGCGCCTTCCAGCGAAAAGGAGGATATACGCACAGGCTGAAAGGTTTATTTTTCATGGAAGTTCAGTCATCTACTGACTGGAGCTTTGCTCAGAATAACCCGTTCATTCCCAACTATTTTGTTGAAATATCGAAAGAAGCACTTGATAGGAAGATAGAAGCCCTTAAAGTATATGAAAACGTGATACGGCCCGCTCCGCATCCTCGTTCACAAGAAAACCTGAGAGCTTTGCCGGTATTACGCGGATCGCAGTCTGGCTTTTTGCTTGCAGAAGCGTTTCAGGCAGTATTTATTACAAAGGAGCTTGAATGATATTATCTGCCCACCAGCCTGATTTTTTCCCGTATATGGGATTTTTTTACAAAATTGCGAAAAGCGATATATTTGTTATTTTGCATGACGTTAAATTTACCAATAAAAAAAATGCCAATATGCACAATTACAATTATATTAAAGGGCCGCAAGGAATGCAGAAAATTACTTTACCTGTTAAATACCATTCCGGCGCTTTGATTAAAGACGTGCTTGTTTACCATGATAAAAAACACGTCCGAAAACTATTAACGAGCATTGAGCAGTATTACGGGAAAGCGCCGTTCTTTGAAACGGTGTATCCTGATATTTTGTCGATGTTTCATATAGATTTTAACCTTCTGATTGATTTTAATGTCTGCGCGATTCGGCATTTTTGTATGAAATTTGGCATAAAGACGAGACTTGAATGGTCTCCTGGCTTTACGTCAAAGAAGAACGCCCGGCTTATTGATATATGCAATCATTTTGGAGCCGACACCTACTTTAGCGGGACTGGAGCAAAAGCGTATATAGAACCAGCAGAGTTTGAACGTACAGGTATTAAACTTATTTATTCTGATTATTCACCGATCAATTACCCACAGCGTTACGGAGATTTTATCCCAAATCTTTCCGTATTAGACTACGTTTTCAATATGGGCTATGAATTGCCTAAAGGATGGCTGTCATGTCAGAAGTAAAACAGCTAGGTATATATATACCTTCGTACCGCAGGGCAAAAACCGCTGTTACGCATAAACACCTTGAATATTACCAATATGTTGTCCGTAAAACAGAAGAAGATGACTACAAATCTGCTGGTATTCAAAATATATTAGCAGTTAATGATGAGTTAATATGCGGGGCTGTCGAAGTCAACCAATGGCTTATCGACAATGCGCCTGAACCGATTATTTGTATTCTTGATGACGATATACCCCAATTTTATTACCGTCTCACCCGTAATGACGCTATTACCGACCCAATACTCATTACATCGGAGATAGAACGCATTGCCCAGTTAATGCTTGATATTGAGATTGGGTATGCTACCGTAGACCCCACTATAACTCTTTGGAATTATTCCGCAGAATTTACGTTCAAAGGCACTTCTGGAGCTGTCCGCTGGATAAATAGGAGCGTGTTCAAAGCCAAGTGCAATAAAGATATTGAATGTAATTGGGATTTAGATGTTGTTTTACAGGAATTATTAGTAAACCGCATAATTCTTAAACCGATGTATTTTACCAATAACGCACTTACCGATACAAACGAAGGAGGCTTTTCGGCAAAAGACCGTCATGATCAAATTGTCAGCATAAACCTGATGAAGGCGAAATGGGGGAAATACTTCTCGTATAACCTCAAGAATAATAAACCGAATATTAATGTTGAAAGATAGAAATTATATCCAAACAGTATGATAAAAACTCATTCTACAAAGTCCGCCAGCTTATTTTCAAAGTCATTAAGGTATATTTATACCCCTTATTAAACAACGTTTGTAGGTTAAATAGGAGAATAATATACTGTGCCAACTTAATATAAAAAAATAAAAATTATTTTCAAAAAAAATAAATTATTTTCAATAAATTACTTGACAAATAGTAGCTATTATGATAGTATTATTATATAGGATAATAAAAAATTATCTTATAAAAACTAATTTAAGGAGAGAGAAGATGAGAATGAACGAAATAACCACAAAGGTTTTCAAGTACGATGAAGCGGTTGTAATTCTTTACAAAGGCGGAGACTACGATGTTTGCACCAAAAACGGCATTGAGTATTGCGCGGACATTAACGAATTCAGAAGATGGTATCCCGAACTTGCAAAGGTTGTGGAAGAGGAGTTATAAAATGAAATTCAGCGCAACAGTTAAAGACAGACAAACCGGAGAGCTTATTCACATTGAAAACAAGGAATACCCGAACATCACGGCTTTCCGCAAAGACCTTGCCCGGAACGGCTTTTCGGTTCACAAGAACCACATAGCCGAATCTGGACGGTATAATTTTATCCTGAATTACACCAATGGGGAAAGTTGGCATTGGGATATTAAGCAGCAGGTTTTACGGGATATTTCCGACCGGCCTGCGGTTTTAGGTGATTTGGCAACCGCAGATTGCGGGTTGTAAAAAGACAGGGAGGATGTAATTCATGGCAGAAAGGTACGAACTTTTTACAAAGAATGGTCATTTGCTGCAAGACATGGTGACAATGCTTCAAAACGCCATCAGGCGTTGCGATTATCAGCGTGCCGGCTATGCGGCAAACGAGCTTTTTCCTAAATACCGTGCTTATCTTTGGAGGCGGCTGTTTATTATCAGCGCGGAGGACTGTTTCGGTATTATAACCAAAGAAATACTCGCCTTAAAACAGGCTGAGGATGCAGATAAAGACAAGACCCATACAATTTTCGTTTCGAAAGCTATTACGCTCCTCTGCTATGCCCGGAAGAATGAAGACGCTGATTATTTTGCCTGTAACCTGATGAACTCAGATACTCCGATCCCGGAAGATCAGATTGAACACGTCCCCATTGAGGAATGCGATATGGAAGGCGGAGAACTGCCCGATTATGCGTATAATTACTATACCAAAAAAGGCAGGGCAATTGGGAGGGACGTAGTTGATCAGATAGTTGGAAGGCAGAAAAACCTTACACCTCACCAACCTGGGCTGTTTGATGATGAAAATTGGGAAAATGACATTAAGACTTGCCTGACGAAGTTTAACCCAAAGAACAGGCCGTTGGTCGGAGTTGACTGGTCGGAGCATGGCGGATCCGCCGGAAAGCAGTTTCCTCCAGGGGCAAACCTCCCGAAAATAGCCGGACAGACAACGGTTCAAAGCCAGCCTGAACAGCCGACAAAATCACTCAGTGACGAGCTTCGCGGGATGATGGCGGAGAAAAAAGACCTTCCGACGTATTTTTATTAAACCTTGCAGATCGATTAAAAATTTTGCTTGCGTTTCTGGTGAAAATGGGGTACAACTGACGATTAAGCGAGGAAAATTATGCCCGTTCACCCTAATTCACTGGAGAACCTCAAGAATGGAAAACAGTTCTCCAAAACCTATCGCCCGGCGAACACCGGACGCAGAAAAAGCTACCTCAAAGAGTTCGTTGACAATGAAAGAATATCCATTGCCGACCTGAAAATCATTCTTGAAAACATTCTCATGGACTATTCGTTTGGCGATCTTGAGAA
>JAITFK010000075.1 GCA_031281555.1 Treponema sp.
GCTTTGACAAATTCCCTGCAATCAATTTTACAGATAACGCTTAATATTCCTTTCATGAAATAAGTTACAGCGAATCTTCTAAAGCCCACATTACGCCTCAATAAGCCTCAGAGCATTCGGGATACAGGTTATCTCCAATTCTTTGCCGTCGTAACAGACGGTTTCTCCGTCGCAGTGCGCCGCCATTCCGCCTTCAAGAGCTTTTAAATGGAAACGCGCTCCCCTGCCGAAAGTTACTCCCTTACATTCGCCCTGTGTTCCCTTTGTGTAATGGGAAATTATTTTTAGAAGATCAAAGCGCGATTTTTGATGCTGCACATAACAGATGTCTAAAAGTCCGTCGTCAAGTATGGCGTTGGGTCCCATATAGAAACTTCCGCCCATTCTTCTGCCGTTTACAACCGAAACAAGAACCGCGGGAAGCGTTACCTCGTTATCATCATAATGAATCTGCAAAACGGGCGACGGCTCGTAGCGTATAACAGTGATAAGAGCGCCGACGGCGTAGGAAATGCCGCTTTTAATTTTTAATTTTGCCGCCTCAAAGCCGACTTTGGTATCAAAACCGATGCCGATTCCGTTGATAAAATAGCGTCCGTCGGGGAAAAAGCCGCCTTTTACAAACCCGGCGTCAAGCGGCTTTGCGTTTCCGGTGGTCAGTAATTGCAGAGCTTTCTCGACATCTTGCGGGATTTTAGGCGTAGCGGAAAAATCATTGCCGCGCCCAATGGGGAGGATTCCAAAAACCGGGGGAGCGCCGGCATTACGTCTTAACAAGCCGTTTATAACTTCGTTGCAGGTTCCGTCTCCTCCTGCGGCGACTGTTACATCGTTTGCGCCGATGGGAAAGTCACGCGCCATATTGAGCGCGTCGCCGACTCCCTTTGTCAAAAAAATTTCAAAATTATATCCGTTTTCACGCAGAAAACGCTCGATTTTAGGGTATTGCTTTGCCGCCTTCCCTTTTCCCGCCGTAGGATTTAATATAACCCAAAATTTCCCATATTGTGCCATGCGGGAATTATATCATGGTTTTGGATTTTTTTTCAAGAAATTTAACAAACGCAAAATAAACGTTCTGTAAAATGTATAAATCGATACAAAAACATTATTCTCTCTCTTTACATTTTGTCTTATATATACTACAATTTTATTATGTACAATATTGAAACGACCGAGGAATTTGACTTGTGGCTTCACAATTTGCAGGACGTTAGCATGAGGGGATTCATTGCCAAGCGGATTACGATAATGTCTAGCGGTTCCCTCGGTGAGACCCGTTCCCTAGGCGGCGGACTTTTTGAGGCAAAAATACATCGTGGACCCGGTTATCGGTTGTATTTCGTGAACAAGGGAAATCGTATCATTGTTTTGTTGTGCGGCGGCGATAAGTCTACGCAGGATCGGGATATTAAGAGAGCCAGAGAACTGGCAAAGGAGTTGTAAATGCTTAAAACAAAGAAATTTGATGTTGTTGACTACCTCAAAACAGAAGAAGAAATTGAGGCATATCTTAATGCTTTTTTTGACGACGACGATTATAAGTATCTTCCCCTTGCTTTAGCTGACATTGCTCGCGCTCGTAAAGCTATGACCGCCGTCGCAAAGGCTGCCGGTGTATCTCGAACCAGTCTATATCACTCTCTCTCCGAAGACGGACATCCGGCATTTGAAACCATTGCAAAGGTTGCCAAATCTCTCGGCTATCGGCTTTCTTTGGTTCCTGTATCTAAGCTGGCGGATAAAAAAACAAAAAATCGTATAAAGACTAAAAAAACTAAAATGAATGTATAGGTTGCATAGTCAATAATTTTTAAGCCACAAACCACAAGAGAGAAGAATTCTACCACGAACATAATAGGGGAGAATTTAACTGTGAAACAGTGGTATTTATTACCTTGACAAATTCCTCAAAAAAGATGAAAATACTCCTAATGAATCAAAAAGTCGCCATTTTTGGCAAAAAACCGCTATTTAGCCCTATAATTCAAACTGTTTTTGGGCTAAAACAATACCCCCCCCCCCCCGTGGTTTTCGTCCCTTAAAAGCAGTTATAAAACTAAACAAATTCAAATATTCTCATGTTTCGGCAATACAGGCGGAATTATACGCTTTTATTTCAATAAATCTATTTCAAGGAGAAAATTATGTTTTGTGTAAAGTGCGGAAATGAAGTAAAAGACGGCGCGAAGTTTTGCGCAAAGTGCGGAATGGCTGTAAATACGGCAACTATGCCGAATACTCAGTCGCATGTAGAGACTTTTAGAAGTGCTACAGGTGAATTAAGAGCCGGAAACCATGAAAAACTCGATCTTAGTGCATTGTCAATGGTGGAAATTGCTGAAAAACAAAAACCTGCTACGCCGCCACCACAACAGACAATATCGCCATCAATGGCTACACAGTATGTGCCGCAACGTAGAAATAATATGTTGATAGCCATGATTGCATTATCAATTGCTACTATTATATCGTCTGCTACTTTTATATTTTTTGTGGTAATTAATCACCAAAATGGTCGTTATTTTCTTCTTAATCCCTTGGCAGGATGGTTTATCATTATTCTTTTAGCTTTAGCATTGACACATGGTTATATTTACCCTTCAAGCGTTCTAAAAATTAGTGCATTTATAGGGTTAGTTCTAAAAGGAAGTGAACTTCTTCCGTACCTTTTATACGATTATCTTATGAAAATTCTTTGTGTTATCAATGTACAGTATATTATCTTCGCAATCATTTTCTTTGTATTAGCCATACAACTACTTAAGAAAAATACTGGAAACGGGAAGTAAAGAGAGGGGACAAAAATTATGTTTTGCGCGAACTGCGGAAATGAATTAAAATAACAAGGAGAAAACTATGATTTTCAAATTTGATATTAAGAAAACTTTAATAGATATACTTTGTAGTTTATTTAATAAGTTGAATAGTAACAGCAATGGTAATTCAAACGATAATTCTGCAAAAACAATCACAGTGAACATCAACATCAACAATAACAATAACAGTGGAAATATCATAAATAATTTTAATTTTATAACCACAGATGATGTGTCAAAAATTAAAACATTTGACAGAACAATAGAAAAATCGATCAATATTACAACTGATGACGGTTCACTTTGGTTGTATTGTAATACTGAAGACAAACAAGAATGTTTTGCACTTGGGGTATATCTTATATCTTCAGAGTACGATAGTGATAAAATGGCTTTTTGGATAGGTCTTCATACAGGCTACCATACAGACCATGATACGTCAGATGAATCTCTTCTAAAAAAGAACCTTACGTTGATAATCGAATTCTTGGGTAATGGCTGGGAAAAGAAAAATGTCATAAATGTTGCAATAAAAGGAAAAGGTGATGAAAATTACAATTTGGCTATTGAAAAATTTGAAGAAAAATCGCCTGAAGAATTACTGTCTTTTATTAAAACAAAATTGGAAGAAGCGTTAAAAGATATAAAATAATAAAGGAGTTATCATGTTTTGTTTACAATGCGGAAATGAATTAAAAGACGGCGCAAAGTTTTGCGCAAAGTGCGGCTGTGCGGTTCCGACGGAGACGGCTCAGACTGTGCCGATTGAAAAAAGATGCGCCTCATGCGGAACAGTTTTGAAAGACGGCGTGAAATTCTGCCCCAAATGCGGCTGTGCAGTTTCGGCGGACGTTTCCGCTGTATCACCACCGCCTGTAGCGATGCAACAACAAGCGGCGGTTCCACCACCAAAAACTTCCGAACCGCAAAAAAAGAAAAATACAAAACGTTATATATGGATTTTATTAGCGGTTATGGGTGGTTTAGTAGGGGCAGGGGTACAATTACCGAAATACTTACTTATAAAAAAAACTGGTACTCTTCTGGATAGTGCCAGAGCCGCCGCTAATAGAAAAGACTATGACCAAGCAATCGACTGTTATACTCAACTGATACGGCTTGAGCCAAACTATGCACCTCATTACATCATTCGTAGTCAGTTTTATTCTTTGAAAGGCAATTATACGCAGGCTCGCACTGATATTAATAGAGCTTTACAGCTTGCTCCAGATGATGAATACGCTAAAAACCAAGATGCTTTTCTTCGAGCACTGGGGAATTAAAAAAACAGGAGAAAATTATGTTTTGTTTACAATGTGGAAATGAAGTAAAAGACGGCGCAAAGTTAATCACAGAGTGCCATGCCGTTGCACTATGGGCATTAAACAATAAAGGAGTTTTAGTATGGATTTAAAAGTTAAACCTATTGTTATTTTAACTGGTAAAGGAAGTGTAGATTATATACTCACAGGAAATGAGTTTTACAACAATAATAGTTTTCCACTGGCGATAGAAATATATAATATGGCTATCAAAAGCGATGATGTAGACCCTACAGTTTATTTCAATCTAGGTTGTACCCATATGGCATTGGGATTATTTAGTGAAGCTGTTACTAATTTTTCCAAATATCTCGAACATAACAAATATGACAAGGAAGCTATAGAACAACTTGAAATAGCAAAGTTGTTTTTAAAATAATTTCTTGGAGGAATTTGTGTTTTGTCAACAATGCGGAAATAAATTATCGGAAGACGCAATATTTTGTGAAAATTGCGGTACAAAAATTACTGAAAATTATAACAGTCAAAATATTGAAACTCAGGATAACAATACAAATACAGCAGAACCGATAATTGCAACGCCTGACCAACCGCCTGCAACCGTACAGGATAACAATGTTTTTTGCACAAATTGCGGTTCAATCATAACAGAAGGCGAGATATTTTGCTCGAATTGCGGGCAAGCTGTACAAACAGATGAAAATGCAAACGCCGCGCCGGAAATGGCTATTGAAAATATACCGCCTACCCCTGCGCCGGTAACGGCAGCGGAAAACATAACGTCTGCAACCGCGCCGATAATGACGGCGGCGAACATACCGCCTACCCCTGCGCCGATAATGACGGAAGAAAACTCAAACGCCGAACCGGAAATTGCAACACCTGACCAACCGCCTGCAACCGTACAAGAAAAATATGTTTTTTGCATAAACTGCGGCGCTAAAATTTTAGAAGGCGTAAAATTTTGCGGTAATTGCGGAACAAACACAGTGTTTGGTCCCAAGCCGCAGACCAACACGCAACAGCGCAATGATACGTCGGCGCAAAAAATGTATGCCGCATTTACAAATTTCCTTGATAATATCGGCATACCGAAAAATCCAAGTTTACGTTGGCTTATCATTATAGGCGCAATAGTTGTTATCATACTTATTTTTTCCGGTCTTTTCTCTAATAGTAATAAAGGAACAAACGCAGTAACACAAACACAAAACTATCAGTACACTGCTCCATCTTCAGGTGGGACAGCAACTGCCCCCGCGCCAAGCGCTCCAGCCCAATCTTCGGGTGGAACGGCAGCCGTTCCCCAGCCGACTGAGCAAGTTGAACTACGACCAAAGAGCCAAATAATGTTTGATAATGTTATCCTGTACTATTCAGAAGAATTTAGAAAAGCTAATAATGAATTACAGGAATCTGTCCTCCGAAGGGAAAGAAAAAATGCGATAGCCGCATTGAATATGGGGTTTTACGTTGATAATTGGGTAGGTACTATTGCTGATTTTGGGACAAATACGGAAGGCAAGGCATATATAAAAATAAGGCTTAGTCGATATCTGAATGTAAAAACATGGAGTAATGCACTGTCGGACATGTTTGACGATACCTTAATTGAAATGGATTCAGACCTTTTCCAAGTTTTGTATAACTTGAATAAAGGGCAAAGAGTAAGATTTTCCGGTTCTTTATTTAGAGCGGATGAGGATTTTTATAAAGAAACCAGTTTTACAATTCGCGGCTCAATGACAGACAGTGATTTTTTGATGAGCTTTACGGACATTAAGCCATTCTAATATATAAAAGGAGAGAAAATGCTAAACGCCTTTTATAAGGATTTAACAAACAGGAGGTATGTATGTTTTGTCCACAATGCGGAAATGAAGTAAAAGACGGCGCGAAGTTTTGCACGAATTGCGGTCAAGCGGTGAATGACGCGCCTAAAGAAAATACCCCCCCAACAAATCAACTACCGGCAAGAGAGAAAAAGTTGGCGCTAATAGGGTTGATTTTGGGTATTGTTGGTTCTGTAGGATGGTTTGGGTTTTTAGTTAATGATAATGGATTTAGTTTCTTTTTTATCTTATTTGGAATTGTCGCTACTATTATTAGCGCCACAGTGATCTCACGGGCTAAAAAAGCAGGTCAAATTGCCCTTATGGCGGTCTGGGGTATAGCTATAGGCATATTTGTCACAATTATGTCATTTTGTACTATTGGGCAGTAACATGGCTTCTTGTATAAATTGCGGACTTGATAACACAACGGTGCTAGGCATTATTTTAGGAGAAAGAAGGAATTGGAAATAAAAAAGATTACATTGTTATTAATCGTCGTATTCGCGTTGTCGGCGACATCCTTGTACGCGCAGCAGAGAATATCCCGCGATGGGCTTGGACACTTGTTACACCAAATGTATTTTGATTTCGTGCCGGAAAACGAATTCAATCAGGTTTTTCAAAATTTTATGAGGTCAAATTATCCGAGGCAGAATATTTTTGATCCGGAAGATGTAAAAGAAGTAACCGCTAACTTTATACTTTCCTTCCTCTACAACGAAGCAGTCATGGACAAATGGAATCAATACGCTGATGCCGCTAAAGCCAAAAAAGAGGAACAGAGTAAACCTACGGCACAGCAGCAGCCGCAACCCAACCAAACCCAGCCAAACCAGCCGCAAACAAATGCCAATACAACCGTCAATGACAGAAGCGGCTGGAATATCGCTAATCTGGATACCGCCCGCAATGTTTATTATCTTTCCGATTTGGAAAAAGACATTATTCTGGA
>JAITFK010000136.1 GCA_031281555.1 Treponema sp.
CGTTCGCTTGCGGTAGAGCTGAAAACGAACCCAAACACAATAGCCAAGGCATACGGAGAATTGGAAATACGGGGAATTTTGACAACACAGGTGGGAAGCGGAACCTACATTTCCGATAAAAAGCCGGTGGTAGAAGACGACAGCCTGAACCGGAAGATACGGGAAGTTCTTGGGCGCTTTGTGCAGGAACTTAAAGCCCTTGGCGTAGAAAAAAGGGAATTAGTTAAATTGATTGATTCATATATCAAGGAGGAAAATAAATGAATTTTGTTAATTCGCAGCCGCTGATAAAAAATAAAACGGAAAAGGCAAAGCTTGATTATACGCTTTTCCTGCTCAAGTTTATTGTATTAAGTATTACGTTAGCTGTAATTTTATACGTTTATCCCGCGCTGCAAAAACCGGAAGACTTGTTTGAAATGAAAGCGGGTATGGCTGTTTTTGCTTTGGTGTCTATTCTGCTTTTTTCTATTCATAAGGTTGACGAGTGGGAAAGAGCAGTTGTGCTGCGTTTCGGTAAATTTTGCAAAGTAAAAGGGCCGGGGCTTTTTGTCCTTATCCCGCTGGCGGACAGAATTACCGAAACAGTCGATATTCGCATTCGCGTGTCGGATTTTTCAGCTCAAAAAACTTTGTCAGGCGATTCGGTAACGGTTGATGTTGACGCTCTCTGTTTCTGGCTGGTGTGGGACCCGCAAAAAGCGGTTCTTGAAGTAGAGAATTATGTTGACGCTGTTGTGCTGTCTTCAAAGACAGCGCTTCGTTATGCGGTGTCCAGCAATGATCTTTCAACATTCCTTGAGCGCGGCGACATTATCGAAAAACAAATTCAGGAACAAGTTGACAAAAAAACTACCGAATGGGGAATAACGGTTCTTCATATTGAGATTACGGATATTCAGATACCCGAACATTTACAGGACTCGCTTTCACGTGTTGCGCAGGCGGAAAGAGAAAAGAAGGGGCGTATTCTTCTTGCGGAAGCTGAAATTGAAATTGCAAAAAAACTGGAAGAGGCGGTTTCTGTTTATGCCAAAAATGAAGGAGCTATGAAACTTAAAATACTTTCGATTTTAAACGAGGGCTTGAAGGCGGGTAATTCCATGATGCTGGTTCCCAATTCAATAGCGGAAGAACTTAAAACAAAAGATATATTCGGTTTACAGGCGTTAAATGAAATTAAGAAGGAGGCGGACAAATGACAGTTGTTAAAGCGGAAAATGTTGTAAAAGATTATGGTTTAAACGGTCAGACGGTACACGCTCTTCGTGGTGTAAACCTTGAATTTAAAAGCGGAGAGTTCGCCGCTATCGCGGGGCCGTCAGGCAGCGGCAAGTCTACATTTCTTCATCTGGCAGGCTGTCTTGACACCATCACAGGCGGAACAATACAGGTCGGCGGCTGTGACACCAGGAAAATGTCTCGTCAGCAGTTGGCGCTCCTTCGGCGGCACAGTATTGGTTTTATTTTTCAGGCTTATAATTTGATCCCCGTGCTTTCGGTTGAGGAAAATGTTTCCTTTCCTCTTACTCTTATCGGTGTTGCCAAAGGAGAAATAAAAGAACGTACCGCAAAGGTATTAAAAGACGTCGGTCTTGACGGAATGGAAAAACGCCGTCCCAAAGAAATGTCAGGCGGGCAGCAACAGAGAGTCGCTATCGCAAGAGCGCTGGTGAAAAAGCCCGCCATTATTTTGGCTGACGAACCGACCGCCAACCTTGATTCCAGTATTGGGCGGGAAATCCTTGAATTGATGCTGGCGTTGAACAAGTCCGAGGGTACGACATTCATTTTCTCTACGCATGATCAAATGGTAATGGATTACGCCCGCCGTCTTGTGCGTATTCGTGACGGGCAGATTGAAAGCGATGAAGAAAAGAGGATAGCGTGAGTCTAAACGGTATTTGGCAATTAAAAAAAATTGCGATGCGTAACCTTGCGCGGCATAAGGTTAAAACGATTCTTACCTCAGCGGCAATAATGGTAAGCGTAGCTGTGTATATTTTTGTGAATGGCTGGATAAGAGGCATGATAATTGACTCACGAAGGAATATTGTAAATTACGAAATGGGCGCTGCAAAGCTGCAAACAAAACTTTACTTTGAAAAAAAAGACGAGATGCCCAGTTATGAAAATTTTACCGACTGGGAAAAATATCACGATGCGCTTAGCAGCGAAGGTTATGTAAGCGCTCCGCGTTATGTGTTTTCCGGTACGCTGTTTTCAATATCAGGTTCAGCGCCGATTGTTTTTTATGGTGTTGACCCGGCGTTTGAAATGGAAACGATGCGTTATGTCTCTTATGTGGATTTCGGTTGTTTCCCGCAGAACGGAGATTTTGGAATTGCGCTTGGAACATTTGCCGCTGAAAAACTCAAAGTCGGCATTCCCTCACGTCCATACCGGCAGGAACTGGAAACGCTGATCGTTTCAGCCGCCAGAAGCAACGCCGAAGAAGATTTTATCCGCTCGCTATATGATGCCGCTTCTCAGAAAAAGTCTTTCTGGGATGTAAAACCAAAAGAAACAGCAGAAGGCAACGAGCGTATGATCTTAAAAAAAGATATTTCACGTTCTGATCTTGACCGTTACTGGAATATACTTGATGCGTCAGGCCGCAACGATGTTCGGATCAATGCGGTAATCGATATTAAAGCCGTACCTGAAACAATTCAAAGCGGCAAATGGGAAGGCGAACTTTTTCCGGCTCTGCGCAGTGAAGATAAGCTGCTGGTAGAAGCCGCTTACGAGTATCAGGATTTTATCGGCGGCTATCTCCTTGTTGAGGAAGATGAAAAAGCGCTTAACGATGTTCTTTCCGCTATGATTCGCGCAGGTTTTGCCGGAGCGGTGCGCCATGTGAATCAACTTTTGGATGTAAAAGTTGTAGGCGTAATAAATTCTCCGGCTCCGCTCCCCAATGGCAATACCGCCTATATTCCTTTGGATATTTTACAGGATGAGGCCGGTATGATGTTTGAAGGCGCTGTAACAGAACTTGTTATCAGGGAGAAGAACGCTCCTGATTCCCGGCTTCCGGGAAAGAGCGAAAGCGCCGCCGTAATCAGCGCCGCACTGGAACGAGGTCTTGCCAAAGCAGGATATGTTATGCCAAATGAATTGGTTGTGCATACATGGGAGGAATATATGCAGGACTATTTAGGTTACGAAGCAATCGAAAATACCATGCCGCAGGCAATAGCCTCTCTGTTATTGCTATTATCCTTCCTTGGAATTTCAAACACAATACTTCTTGCCATACTTGAGCGCACAAAAGAAACAGGAATGATGCGCGCTATGGGTATGACTGACCGGCAAATGATCCTGGTCTATATGCTTGAGGCGGGCTTTTTGGGATTCATAGGATCGGTTTTGGGGATAATTCTCGGCTGCATTATCAATTATCCAATGGTAAAGTACGGTATGGATTTCAGCGCCATGGTGGATGTTATGGGCGGCGGCAGTATAGGTTTTCGTACTACATCGGTTTTCCGCAGTATGTGGAATGTACCGGTAATAATCGGTTCAGGCATAATAGCGACAATCATTTCTTCATGTATGGCTTTCTTCCCCACACGCCGTGCGTTAAATATGCCGATTACCGAAAGTTTAAGGTTTGAGTAAAGGTAAAATATGATGAGTAATTATAAAACCGGCGGCACTGCCGCACTAATAAAAATCGCCTACCGGAATATTTGGCGTAACAAACGGCGTACCTTCTTTTGTATTGCGGCAGTCGGAATAGCGGTATTTTTTATTGTGCTTTATTCATCAATGATAGATGGAATGATCAGGAATATGCATGAGGTTGTGCAAATCTACGATCTGGGACACGTTAAAGTTGTTTCATCTCAATATGAAGCGGAAAACGAGTATATGCCCGTACAGTATCCGGTTGCTTCGTCTGCTTCACAGCCGTACGGAAAAAGCTGGAAAGAGCTTGCTTCTTCGATTAAGGAAATCCCCGGCGTGCGTGCGGTTTTCCCCCGCATTTCTTCACTTGCGACATTGCAGGAAAGTACAACCAAGCATGCTGTACTGTGGGGGCTTTGCATAGAAGACGAGATGGCGGCTAATCATTTCAATTTGACAAATCGCAGCGACGGACTGTTGGAAGGGCGCTGGCCTGAGAGCGGAACCAACGAATGTGCGATAGGGCGTGTCTTTGCACATAAATCGGGATTGTCTGTCGGCGACAGGATTCCGCTTAAAACAGTGTCCGCCCAGTTTTCCGACAAGATATGGAATCCCGTCATTACCGGAATCTTCAATTTTGATTATATCAAATATGATGAGCAATTTATAATTGTTGATATTGAGCGGCTCCAAAGGCTGTTGGCACTGGATGAAGGAACACAGTCTCTGGTTATTTTTGCAGATAACGAAAAAGAAAGCGGCGTGATTGCCGCCGAAGTGCGAAACATACTTGGGCAGGGCAATGTCGTTACTGAATGGCGGGACAATTATTGGGTTGCAATGATGGAAATGATAACTCCGATCTACACGATAATCTTTCTTGTTTTTCTGATTGTAGCCAGTTTCCTTATTATTAATACGGTAGTAATGATCATTCACGAGCGGATAAAAGAAATCGGCATGATGGGCTGCCTTGGTATGACCCGCGCCGAGATTGTAAAGGTGTTCTTCTTTGAGTCTCTTTTTCTTGCCATGTTCGGGGCGTTTGCCGGAGTGATTGCAGGCGGTGTTATTGCCGGAATCGGAGCTGTTTATCCCATCCGCATGGGGGATATGTACGGAAATACTTTCAGCGAAATGCCGCTTGGCAACGCGATTTTTCTTGGTGTTAGTCCGTTTATACTTATCCGCGCATGGCTTCTCGGCGTTGTGGTTGCGTCTCTCTTTACGTTGATACCATCGCTGAAAAGCGCGTTTGTAGAACCTGTAGAGGCATTGAGGAGATAGAGAACAAATAAAAAATAAGAAATAATAAAGGGAGAGGTTAATATGAATAGGAATATTTTTTGGGTTACAATGATGTTGTTTACTGCCGAGCTTGTTTTTTCTCAGGCTCCGTCGGCGGCGGAATTGCTTAAAAAAGTTGATAACAACGAGATTTACACTACGATTGAGTACGAAGGCGATATTATCATTGAGTATCAGGGACGCCGTTATGTGAAGACAATGAAGGCGTGGGGCAGAGGAAACACACACAGTTTTGTTGAATTTACAAACACAGAAGACAAGGGAACAAAGTATTTAAAAAGAGACGGAAGGCTTTATGTGTATTCGCCGGATACGGAAGGCGTAATGCTGATTTCCGGCCACATGCTTAAAGAGTCAATGATGGGTTCAGATATGTCTTATGAAGATACTTTGAATAACGAAACCTTAGCCAGCCGTTATGATCCTGTTATCGCCGGTTCTGAAACCGTAAACGGACGTGATTCGTGGGTTTTGGAACTAAAGGCAAAAAAGAAAACCGAAAGTTATCCTTCCCGCAAGTTGTGGATAGACAAAGAAAGCGGCGATCTTTTACACTATGAACTTTTCGCTCTTTCAGGGGTAAAACTTAAAGAGTACACCCTGTTGAAAGTTGAGGTAATAGGCGGACGCCGTTTCCCGGTAGAAGGCGAAATGCGCGATCTTATGCGCAAGAACAGCAA
>JAITFK010000154.1 GCA_031281555.1 Treponema sp.
GTTCTGCTTACCTGTGTCTGTGATGAAGAAAAAGCGGATATGTTCGCTTCTCTGATGTTCAAGCACACAACGACCTTCGGCGTGAGGAAAGCGGTTTTAAGCCGTTATATGCTGGAACGTAATGTTGAAACAAAGCAAACGCCGTTTGGAGAATTGCGGCTGAAAACCGGTAAAGGTTACGGCGTGATAAAATCCAAGCTGGAATACGATGATGTCGCGGCATTGGCAAAAAAGCACGGCTGTTCCATTACGGAAATGGAGCGCAGTATTTGGAACAATTTGAAAAACAAGGAAGAACAGGATGACAGTAAATGAGAAACATGAAAAGTTAAAAGATTATTTGAGGGAACTGGGAAGCGTTGCGGTCGCTTTTTCAAGCGGCGTGGATTCTACTTTTTTATTGAAAACCGCTCATGATGTTTTGAAAGACAAAGCTATAGCCGTTACAGCTCGTTCATGTTCTTTCCCCAAACGTGAACTTGATGAAGCTCCGGCTTTTTGTAAAAAAGAAGGCATTGTTCATGTCATATTTGATTCTGAAGAACTTGAAATTGAAGGTTTTTCAAAAAATCCCGTAAACCGCTGCTATTTGTGCAAGAGAGAACTTTTTACCAAAATTATAACTGCAGCGAAGGAACACGGAATCGCGCATATCGCCGAAGGCTCAAACACTGATGATGACGGCGATTACCGCCCGGGATTGACTGCTGTAGCAGAATTAGGAATTAAAAGCCCCTTGCGTTACGCAAAACTGAGCAAAGAAGAAATCCGTCAGCTTTCACGGGAAATGGATTTACCAACATGGAATAAGCAGTCGTTTGCCTGCCTTTCCTCCCGCTTCCCTTACGGTGAAGAAATAAATCCGCAGAGGCTTGGTATGATAGATAAAGCGGAGCAGTTTTTGCTGGATATGGGCTTCCGTCAGGTGCGTGTGCGTTACCACGGGAATCTTGCCCGCATAGAAACAGATGCTGACGGCTTTGCGTTAATGCTCTCGCCTGGGAAACGGGAAAAAATCCACGCTGCTTTAAAGGAAATTGGCTTTACATACATTGCGCTGGATCTGCTTGGGTACCGTACAGGAAGTATGAATGAGACATTACAAATTAATACATAAGTTCATTTCATTTTTATTTATTCTATGTTCCGTAAAATCGTAAAAAGGAGCGCAGAAATCCAAAAATTTCACCTTGCTCTCATTATCCTCATAGCGTTAATTACCGCCAGAAGCGATACACCGACATCGGCAAAAACCGCCTCCCACATGGTGGCAATGCCAAAAGCGCCGAGGGTGAGAAAAACAACTTTTACACCTAACGCAAAAACAATGTTTTGCCATACGATTTTTTTAGTAAATCTGGCAATATCAATAGCGTCACACAATTTTGAAGGCTCATCGGTCATTAACACGACATCAGCGGCTTCAATAGCGGCGTCGGAACCGAGTCCGCCCATCGCCACGCCTATATCCGCCATTGCGAGAACAGGCGCATCATTTATACCGTCTCCTACAAAAGCAAGTTTACCTTTAGCGCTTTTTCTGCCGTTAAGAATTTCCACTTTTTCAACTTTTTCATGTGGCAGCAAACCGCCGTATACTTCGTCTAGTTTCAATTCGGCGGCGACAGCCTCGGCAATGTTAGGATTGTCCCCGGTAAGCATTACCGTTTTTTGCACACCCTTTGCTTTCAGCGCTGATATGGTGTTACGGCTGTCCGGTTTGACTTCATCGGAAATAACAACACAGCCAGCGAATACTCCGTCATTCGCGATATAAACTTTGGTTCCAATACTCTGCGATTCCTGAAAGACAATGCCCTCTTTTGTCATTAGCTTCTGGTTTCCCGCCAGAATAACCTTGCCGTTCAAAGTAACGCTTATGCCATGTCCCGCGATTTCCGTATAATCGGAAAGTTTGTCTCGTTCAATCGCCTTGCCGAACCTCTGGTTCGAGTATTCTTTCATTACAGATAACGCTATAGGGTGATTGGAGCAGCTTTCAGCGTTTGCCGCCAATTCAAGTAAAGAATCCCTGTTGAAACCAACGGCAGGTTCTAGCGCGGTAACCTTAAACACGCCTTTGGTCAATGTCCCGGTTTTATCAAACACCACCGTTTCAAGGCTGTTAAAAGCTTCAAGGTAATTACCGCCCTTTACTAAAATGCCTTTCTTTGCCGCTCTGCCTATACCGGCGAAAAAGCCCATCGGAATTGATAAAACAAGAGCGCAGGGGCAGGAGATAACAAGAAAAACAAGAGCGCGGTTTATCCAGTTTCGCCATGCGCCGCTTACAGGAGTTCCAAAAATCAGAGGCGGCAAAACGGCGATCAACACCGCAAGGATAACAACAACGGGCGTATAATACCTCGCAAACGTGGTGATAAAGTTTTCAGTTTTCGCTTTTTTGCTTGAAGCGTTTTCAACAAGGTTAATTATTTTTGAAACGGTTGATTCTCCGAAAATTTTAGTAACTTCTATTGTCAACATACCGCTTTGATTGACGCTGCCCGACAATACCGTATCCCCCGTTTCCGTTTTACGGGGAACGGATTCCCCTGTCAACGCCGAAGTGTCAAGCATGGAAATACCCTCAATTACAATACCGTCCAGAGGGATTTTTTCTCCCGGTTTAACAATAATAATATCGCCGACGCTTACCGTATCAGGCGCAACTTTTTCAATGCCGCTGCCTTTCTTAAGGTTGGCGTAATCGGGGCGAATGTCCATCAAATTCGTAATGGATTTTTTCGATCGTTTAACCGCTAAATCCTGAAACATCTCCCCAATCTGATAAAAGAGCATTACCCCCGCCGCTTCGGGATATTCTCCGATTGCAAACGCTCCAATAGTAGCAACACTCATCAGAAAATTTTCATCAAAAACCTGCCCCTTTGCGATGTTCTTAAACGCTCTGAAGACGACATTACCGCCGAGTATCAGGTATGCCGTAACGAAAACCGCCGGCTTGATATAGCTATGCGCTTGCGGCAGGAAAAATTTATCAAGAACCATGCCGGCGGCGAAAACAACCGCACCGGCAATGAGTTTGATAATTTCCCATTTCTCTACGGTATCATTTGACGTCGAATCTTCTTCGTTATGTGTATTTTCCTTGTTTTCACTGTCCATGACCACAATTCCCGGCTCATGTTTGTGGACTGCCTGTTCAATAAGCCGGGTTATCCGTCCCACCAGATGAGAGCCGAATTCCACGTTCAGTATTGTAGTTACCGCGTTTACCTTTACCGCCTGAACGCCTTCCATGATACGTACAGTATGTTCTATCCTTGCGGCGCAATTAGGGCAGCAAAGACCTTTTAAGGTATAATTTTTAATCATGGCAATGCTCCTTCAGTATAATTGTTCAATTATTCAACTATGTGAATAAAAAAAATCTTCTATAAATCACTCGTGAATATGCTCAAACCCCTTTTCAAATATGTCTTTCACATGACTGTCAGCCAAAGAATAGTAAACTACCTTTCCTCGCTTGTCATATTTAACCAGATTGGAAAGGCGGAGCGATTTAAGCTGGTGAGAAATCGCTGATTTCGTCATACCAAGCAATACGGCAATGTCGCAAACACACATTTCCTCGCAAAAAAGCGCCCAAAGAATGCGAACTCGGGTACTGTCGGCAAACATCTTGTACAAGTCCGCAAGATCGTAAAAATCCTCCTCCTTCGGCATAACCTTGCGAACCCGCTCGACCACTTCCCCGTGGATAACTTCGCAGTCGCAAACAGGCGTATTCTTTTTCATTTCCCATTCTCCAATAATTGAGCAACTATTCAATTATAAATATATACTCTGCTACCCGGATTTGTCAAGTGGTAAAAAAACTTTTTGCATTTTATTTTAAATAGATGAATTGGATCGATGAAACCTGACTTTGCCTTTTTATGCTTACCACCGTTTTTCCTTTCCTTCTTTCGTATCCTATAATAAAATTAATATTCGGAGGCATTATGAAAAAAATCCTGTTTATAACGGTGATTGCGTTTTTGGTAACCGGAGCGGCTTTCGCTCAGGTTTGGGGCAACGTATCCCAGCCTGTTACCGTAACCGGGACTCTTCAATTACAAAACGGTCAAATAGCGCTGGCGGGCAACAATACTGTTTATTTTGTCCCTGCTCTCGTACAGTATATCGGTTTCATTGAAGGGTTAAAGGAGGGGGCTCGTGTTTCTATTGAAGGTTATGCCTGGGGAAACAACTTGCAACCCTTAAAAGTAATCATAGACGGTAAGTCCTATGACTTTTCCCCTAATAATAATCTAAGTCAAGGTTGGGGTGGTTACGGGTATTGCGGGTATGGAACCAATAGTTCCGGCAGATATGGGTATGGCGGCGGATACGGATGTCACGGCGGCAGGTGGTAAATAATGTGTCTTGGTTTTGGATGGTAGTTTTGGAATGTTAGGCATAATGGGCATTACAGGCGGCATTTTGCAGTTAATGGTTTTGGTCTAATTGCCGTTTCCGCTATATACGCCATTTAAATATTACCCATGATGAACCATCGGTTTTGACAAGATATATTTTTCTATGACTTCGGCAACGCCGTCATCATCATTTGTTTTTTCGGTAACCAGATCGGCAATTTTTTTTATCCTTTCGTCGCCGTTCACCATTGCGACGCCTATACCTGCCCAGCGAATCATCGCCTCATCGTTCATTGAATCGCCGACGGCAAGCACTTCTTCCCGCTGTATCCCCAAAAACCCGGCAACTTTTGCAAGAGCGGTTCCCTTGTCGGTACGGGTAGGCAGTATCTCCAGAAAATAGGGCTTGCTGGTAAACAAGGTAACATCATCGCCGAGGAGGTTACGGAGCAGGTTTTGCATCGGCTGCAGAAGCGCAGGATCACCGGGAATTAGCATCTTATGACAGCCGCCGCTTATCATGCTTCGAAAATCTTCCGTCACCATCTGCTGAAGGCCGGTAAGATGTTTATCGTATTCGGTATATTTATTTTGATGTGATACGTACATAATATCCTTTTCGTAAAGCTGCATCGCAAAACCTTCGGCATCGGCAAAATTAAAAGCGGTAAGTGCGGTGCGTGCGTCAATGCCGGTTTCATAAATTATGGTGTCCGCGTGACGTTCCCGGATAAGGACGCCGTTTAAGCAGATAAGGTAACCGGGTTTCTTATGCAGTCCCAGAAACCTGATATAACGGTCCATTGCGGCGGGAACTCTTCCTGAAGCCAGCACTACCGTCACTCCGGCGGCTTCCGCCTTTTTGATTGCTTTCCTGTTCCGGTAAGAAATAGTTAAATCCGAGCGGAGAAGGGTATCGTCCAAATCAAGAGCTAATAGTCGCACTGCGTTCATTTTTACAGCATAACTTTTAACAATATCTATCTCAAGGCATCATGGTAAATCTTATCCCATGTAATTCTAATACTATCTCTTACGTCGGTGGGGCAAACCCCCTGCCGCCTGCAAGATACATTCGGTTATTACGGGGTAATTCTTTTTAACGCAAAAATCCAGCGTAAAATGTTTAATGTTTCCAACAGAAAACCATTTGCAGTATATAAGGCCGAAATTCGAGTTTTCATGGCAATAGACTAAAGGGAAGATCGTGTAACAATAATGTACATGAATACACAAATGGTCGTAACATACTACTGAGTAAACTGTAGCAGTAATGTCTAAAGAGACCGATAATATTTCTGGCCAAATGAAATACCAACCCGTATGGTTCCTTTAGTACACCTCATACTGTTTCAATGACACTTCGCTTTTTTTAACATAAATCCCTTCTCTTTTGTCATCAAATGTTTCATGTTCTCACAAGCAGCAGCCAGAATGCGTTTATGTTTTTTAAATAACCGCACAAAAACATCATGCTTCATTAGACTTGCTTAAAAACCTAAGTAACAATTTAATTTTGTAATGGGCAGGTGGAAGAAACCCTGATGAAAGACGGCACATTTGTCCTACCAGGAAAGAAAGTACTCAAGTGAAAGTCAGCCGTAATTGAGTATATCGTGGTCGATGTGACGGAAAGTCCCATAAATCGGCCAAAGAAGAATCAAAAAGAATATTATTCAGGCAAGAAAATGCCACACGCTAAAAACACAAGTTATAATAGAGAGGAACAGTCTTCAAATTATTGACGTGCAGGAAGCAAATGGTAGTGAGCATGATTTTGAGGTTTATAAAGATACCATTGGAAAATCGGTTAACAATTCTATTCCGCTTGATGCTGATCTTGGATACTTAGGAATAGAGGACTATTATTCAAACAGCGTTATTCCATTAAAGTCAAGCAAGAAACATCAATTGACTAAAAGAGAAAAAGCGTATAACAAGCGGCTTTCAAAACGGCGCGTTGTCATTGAACATATCAATGGTAGGAAAAAAATATTCAGATGTATGTCTTATCCCTACCGCGGTTACTACTTCAACCGGCATTCGCTAAAAATGAAATTAATTTGTGGTATTATAAACCATGATCGGATTACTTGACTGGTTATTAAACAAGTCTAATATATTAAAAATAAAAATTATTATGAGTTTATTAATGAAATTGAAAAAAGCCTAATTTATTCAAATAATAATGTATGATTCTATAACTTAAATTATTTATTTGAAAGAAAAATAAAGGTAAAACATTTTACTGCACTTTTAGAAATAATAAAAAATAATAATAATAAATTTGTAGAAATAATGATAAGAATAAATATGATATAAAAGTAAAAAAAATGCACTTAACTGGACGATTAACGCTTCACCGCTTTCGGCTAATCGACCTAAAGAGTTGAATGACTAAACAAAACACCAGTCAAGTGTACTCTGGGCGCCGAAACGCCCTTTACAGTGTTTCATTCTGCAGCATTTTTTCAACCTTAACGTTATGCGCCAGTAATAATTAATTTTACCGTAAAATTATCAGAAAACTGATTGACAAAAAACAATAGAATCTTTATGCTTTTATAAAACCATAAACAAGGATGGAAGATTCTGTTAAAATACTTTTGCAGGGAATATTACTTAAAAGCAATACTGTGCATTACGGGCGTTTTTATTATAGGGATTGGCGTAGGCTGTATGCGATACGCTGATTTCGGAATTGATCCTTATATGTGTTTCATGAACGGATTGTATCTTTCGGTATTTAAGAAAATCGGACTCTCTTTCGGGACTACAGTTTCCATATCCAGTTTTTTATTGTTATTGATTGTTTTAATTTCTGATCGATCTAAAATAGGTTTGGGAACTGTCGCAGCCATAGCGCTTACAGGTTATGTATCTGATTTAGGAGTTTTCCTTTGTAATTTAATATTGATTGAAGGAACGGCATTATTTGTTTTACGAATTGGAATGATGGTTTTTGGAATTTTACTTGTAGCTATAGGTTCGGGAATGTATTTCAATACTTACGTAGGCGTTTCGCCGTATGACGCTATCGGGCTTATAATTACAAATAAAATCGGGAATCAAAATATGTACCGTTGGGTAAGAATCGGAACAGACTTAATATGTGTAAGTATAGGTTTTATACTGGGAAACATCCCCGGAGCGGGAACTATTATTATGGCGTTTTTTACGGGGCCTCTATTTGCGTTTTTCCGTAACCGGATTTTAATATGGGGTAAAAAACTTAATATTATCACATGGTAATATGGGTTAAGAAAACATTTAAAAACTGAAATTTTTAGATGTTCCCATATGTTTTTTATACCTTCCTGTACGCGCATCGCGTATTTGTACAGAGCGCACATTTTTCATTCGCATCAATTTTTTCTTTACTAAAACCAATAACAGCCGTAACCGACTTTGAAGGGATAAGCATATATCCGTCGCTTATAAAAAGAGCGATACTTTTTTCGGCATTTAAAAGCTTCAGTACATCCTTCTGCCATTTGATGTCAAAATCGCCGTAACCGGGACTAAAGCGCGTGGTCGGATGCAGTTCATCCAACCGGGGATTTTGCGCAATTTCACAAACGACAGTATCGCAGTAACGCTCAATCATGGCAGTACATACAGCCTGAGCAATCAGCGCTTTTTCCATATCCAGAGCGCTGTATCTGCGCAAAAGAGTGTCCGCTCCGGTTCCAAGTGTTGCAGCTAACAAAACAACCAAATTGCAATTCCGTAAATGATTAACAAGAGCCTGACTCTTTATTTTCATTCCGCTAAGCGTAACAGTATCAGCTTCTATCAGGCAGTCCCAAACGCCAAAAACATTTCTTGCGTTTATATCAGATGATATTTCTTCGGAAACAAGCGTTATTTGTGAAACAATACGTTCATCAATCTGCGCGTCCTTGCAGCCCATATAACGCAAAACTTCTTTTTGAAAAGCTTCGTTTTGAAAAAACGTGTTTTCCGGTGTTCCCATGTTATTTGAATATTTCCGACAAATTACTTATTATTCTTCCGGCAATATCCGGTTTGTTCATGGTATAGATATGGATATGACGGACATCATTCGCAATAAGATCTATAATCTGCTCTGTAGCATAAGCAATGCCCGCCTGACTCATAGCGGCGCTGTTGTCTGAAAATTTATCCACAATCGCGCGGAAACGCTGCGGCAGAATCGTACCTGAAAGTTTACAGATACGGGCAATCTGCCGTCCGTTTATAACAGGCATAATTCCGGCAATTACAGGCACTTCAATTTTATGATTTAAAAGGCGGTATAAAAAGTTATACAAAATATTGTTATCGAAAAACATCTGCGTTGTTAAGAAACAGCAGCCGCAATCAACTTTGATTTTAAGGCTTTCAATGTCCTTTTCAAGGCTTTCAGTTTCCGGATGCCCTTCGGGATAACACGCGCCGCCTATGCAAAAATTACCGAATTTTTGAATCTCTTTCATTAAGTCGCAGGCATGGCGGTACTGCGCATCAGCCGGAAACGGCTGCCCGTTAGGGATGTCGCCTCTTAAAGCTAGAATATTCTCAATACCGCCTGCGGCAAGTTCTGATAAAACACCTCTTACCGCCTGTTGATTCGATGAGACGCAGGTCAGGTGCGCCAGCGCAGGTATTCCGTGTTTCTGCGCTTCAGCCGCGAGATTTGCCGTATAATCACTTGTTCCGCCTCCCGCGCCATAGGTAATACTTATGAACGACGGATGCAAGGCTGCGGTATCACGAACAATATTTTGCGCATCAGAAAGACCTGAACCGTGTTTCGGCGGAAACAGTTCGCATGAAACAGTGATTTTTCCGGTGTTTAATATATCGCTTATTTTCATGGTTTTACTGTAATATTATAGCATATTGTTCCTAATGTGGTACAATGAGGTACCGGAGCCATGGATTATCGCATTATCAAAATCAAGAATGATCAAACAAACTGGCGGAAAAGCGCAAACACCACCAATGTAGATATATTTCCCTGGCCTGCCGTAAACGGAGAGGATTTTTGTCCGGTAACTACCGTTAAAATGGCAGCTTGTGATGACTCTCTCTTTGTATTTATGGAAACCGGTGAGACCGAAATACGAGCCGAGGCAAGGGGATTATGCCGTCAGGTGTATACCGACAGTTGTATGGAATTTTTCCTTTCAGCCGATCCTGCTAATTCAAACCAATATATTAACTGGGAGTTCAATCCTGTCGGCGCATTATGTCTTGCTGTCGGAACTCACCGTTATGACCGCCACGAAATTCAAATTGATACCTACATGGATTTATTTCAGGTAAAAACAAATATCAATAATAACGGATGGAGTATTGAGTACCGTATTCCGTTTACATTTCTGCGCAGTTGTTTTCCTTTGCTGAAAATAAAGCCAGGACATATAATGCGCGGTAATTTTTACAAATGCGGCGATAAAACGGCGCGGCCTCATTACGGCTGCTGGTCGCCAATCGATCTGCCTTATCCCGACTTCCATTGCCCTACTTTTTTCGGAACATTGATTCTTGAGTAAGTAAAGCAGGGAACCTTAAAATACGATATTTCAGGGATTACCTATACTTATTTTTTCGCCATAGTTTTTATATCAATATAATCTGTAACTTCACATCCGCGCATGGTAATAAGATTTTTAGTCCCTTCGGCGCTGTTTTTAGTCCCGCCTCCCGCGGAAACCATAACAAGCTCAACTTTTTTGCCTGATGGAAGCTGTTCAACTATACTGTTAAACGCAGGCGCGGGATTACCTGCCCAAACAGGAGCCATAATAATTATCTTTTCATAACCGTTAAGCTGGGATTTTATCGGTTGTATCTCCGTTTTTTTACGTTTTATTGCGCTGTATGCGCCTATAAAATACGCCTTTAATACAAACATCCTTTTCAATTCGATTACTTCTTCAATATCCGCTCCTGTTTCCGCCGCTTTTTTAGAAGCCAGTTTCCTTGTATTTCCAGAAAAAGAATAAAATAAAATCAATGTTTTCATCTTTCCCTTCCTCCTTTAATGATTACCCTGTTTTTTCATAGCGGGTTTTGTTTTACTTAACTCCGCGACTGCCGCTATTAGTTCCTTGTCTTTTGCAATTTCTTCAATCTGAGCAGGCAGACGGTAAGTCCAGTTAAATTCATTTGATGTACCGGGCACATTAATCCTCTCCTGCGCCGGATCGGCCAAGTACCATTTGTTTGAAAGATGAAGCAGATCCTGTATCTGGAAAACACGGAAGCGTGAACGGGCGGATGCAGCTTTGGACAAAATAGCTTTTGCGGTACCCGGATTATATTTTTTCGGAAGCGAAGGAACGCCGA
Source organism: Treponema sp. (assembly GCA_031281555.1). Taxonomy (GTDB): domain Bacteria; phylum Spirochaetota; class Spirochaetia; order Treponematales; family Breznakiellaceae; genus WQXQ01. The sequence continues at coordinate 10,704 of JAITFK010000154.1, forward strand.
TAAAACCGGAAAACTGCTGTTGATTTACTTCTTTCTCCCACCATTCACGGACTGTAGAGCTGTCATGAACCGACGGTGTACAAACACTTAATGCGGGATATTCATCAAACGGTATATACGGCTGCCCGTTTTTATCCCAAATACGGAACCAGCGAATCACGCGCAGCCCCAGAATTTTCAATTTAAACAGCGTCTTTGGAACACATTCGGGAACGGCGCCAAGGTCTTCTGCGCACGGCAGCATAGGAGAAGATTCTACCAATATTGAAAGAAGTTTTTTCCCCTGCGCGGCCCACGCTTTTTCGGATTTTATACGGTGTTTTTCAACAAGAGCTTCCATATTATTCCGTTCTTCACCGGACAGAGTTTTCCACGCTGTGGCATCCCTGTAATACCAAACAGGGAAGAATCTGCTCTTTTCATATTCCAGAAAAACTCTGTCATGCCACTTTTTAAGAAGATAACTGTTTACAGAAGCATCTAAACCAAGATTAATAATATCTTTTTCTCCCCTGAGCTTCTTCTTAAAAAGCCAAAGTTCTTCATTGTTTATCCTTTCAAGTGCTTTTGAAAAAGCTTTACCGGCCGCTGCGGATA
>JAITFK010000179.1 GCA_031281555.1 Treponema sp.
GTTGTTTTGGTCAGTCAGTCAGGTGAAACCGCAGATACTATTGCGGCCATGAGAGAGGCAAAAAGAAAAGGCGCTGTTACTTTGTCAATTGTCAATGTAGTCGGCAGTACTATCGCCAAGGAAGCGGACTTCTGCCTGTTTACGGCGGCAGGCCCCGAAATTGCCGTAGCGACAACAAAAGCTTTTTCAGCGCAGCTTGTTTTATTGTATATTCTAGCTATACGTTTTGCCGCAAGGTCAGGAAAATTATCGCAGGAAACGGAACGGGCGCTGTTATCTGAAATTGAAGCCTTGCCTGAAAGAGCGGAAGATATACTTAAGAAGGTCGATTCTATCCAGATGTACGCATCAGCCTGCGTCGGTTATAAGAGCATTTTCTTTATCGGCAGGAATATTGATTATGCCATAGCGCTGGAAGGTTCGCTGAAACTAAAGGAAATATCCTACATCCACAGTGAGGCATACGCAGGCGGTGAATTAAAGCACGGCACTATTTCACTTGTCGAAGAAGATACGCTGGTTGTCGCTATCTCAAACTGCGTCTCGTTATATGGTAAGATTATGAGCAACGCAGAACAGGTCATAAGCAGGGGAGCGAAGGTGCTGCTTATCGGCAATTGCCCGAATGCAAAAATGAATGATAAACTGTACCATATTGCTCTGCCGGAAATTACAGATTTGTTTTCACCGTCTTTATCGGTTATTGTATTGCAGCTTTTCAGTTATTATGTAGCGGCGAATAAAGGCTTGGATATAGATAAACCCAGAAACCTGGCCAAAAGCGTTACCGTAGAATAGGAGGTTAATTATATGAACACAACCGCAAGTGAGGTACTTGAGTTCGTAAAAGAAAACGACGTTAAATTTGTCCGGCTTAATTTCTGCGACATATTCGGGCTTCAAAAAAATATTTCAATTATGGCGGACGAACTTGAGTCCGCCTTTGAAAACGGCGTTTCATTTGACGCCCATGCGATACGGGGCTTCCGGGACATTACACGCTCCGACTTGCTGCTCTTTCCCGATCCCGCCACGCTTATGGTGCTGCCGTGGAGGCCGGGGCCGGGCAGAGTAGTCCGCTTTTACTGCGACATCAAGAACCCCGACGGTTCAGCGTTTGCGCATAACACAAGGGTTTTATTGAAGCAGGTAATCAAACACGCCGAAAAAATGGGATACGTCTGCAAAACCGGCGCCGAATGCGAGTTTTACCTTTTCAAAGCCGACGAGGACGGCAAACCCTCGAATATAACTTTGGACAATGGCGGGTATCTGGACATTGCGCCGCTTGACCGGGGTGAAGACATACGCCGTGAAATATGCCTTACACTCGAAGAAATGGGCATACAACCTGAAGCCTCGCACCATGAACAGGGGCCGGGTCAAAATGAGATTGATTTTCGCTTCTCGGGTGCTGTTGAAAGCGCCGACAATCTTCAGTCTTTTAAATCCGCCGTCAAGGCAATCGCCGCGCGCAACGGTCTGTTCGCCTCTTTTATGCCCAAACCCCTGCCGGGCGCTCCCGGAAGCGGAATGCACGTCAATCTTTCCCTCCTTCAAAACGGGCAGAATATTTTCAAGAATATTGACGAAGGCCACTCGGATACAGCGGAGAGTTTTATCGCCGGTATTCTCTCAAAGACGCCGGAGATAACCCTCTTCTTAAATCCTCTTGCCAACTCGTATGAGCGCCTGGGCAAACTGGAAGCGCCGAAAGATGTGTCGTGGTCGCATCAGAACCGTTCGCAGCTTATAAGAATCCCCGCCGCAATCGGGGATAATGTCAGAATGGAACTGCGCTCGCCTGATCCTTCGGCTAACCCTTACCTTGCGTTCTCGTTGATAATTGCGGCGGGTCTTGACGGAATAGAAAACAAAATGACGCTGCCGCCCGCCGTTGACACAGATCTATACGCTGCGGACGAAAGCGTAACGGCGGCGCTTGCCCGCCTGCCCGACAGCCTTGATAAAGCCGCCGCATTGGCGGAAAACAGCGGCTTTGTGAAAAACGTAATCGGCGAAGAGTTAGCCGCAAAGTACATAGCCGCTAAAAAAAACGAAGCAGGCGATTTTGCCGCCGCCAAAGATAAAATAGAATTTTTTAAAGAACGCTACTTTTGTTATATATAGCGGAAAAGGCAATGACGGATGATTGAAAGCGCTTTGATAATTTCATGTCAGGAGAAAGAAACAACACTTCTAAAAGAGATGTTGAATACAGCATCCGTCCGTCAATTTACCGTCCTTGACACATGTGAAAGCGCCGGCAGGCTCATGTTAAAGCAGGATTTCGACCTCGTAATAGTCAACTCTCCGCTCCGTGACGAATCGGGGGAAAGATTTTCAAGATACATCGCTTCCAAAGGCGTATCGCAGGTAATCCTTCTTGTAAAGAATGAGTTTTTTGACTCAGTCTGCGCTGTCTGCGAAGACGACGGCGTACTGACCATTTCAAAACCGCTTGACAAAGTTCTTTTATGGTCGGCGCTGTCACTGGCAAAAGCGGCACAAAACAGAATAAAGAAGATACAGGCCGAAAATACTCAGCTAAAGCAAAAGATAGAAGATATCCGTGTAATTGACCGTGCGAAATGTATACTAATTTCTTTTATGAACATGAGCGAACAGGAAGCTCACCGCTACATAGAAAAACAGGCGATGGATATGCGCTCGTCAAGAAGAATAGTAGCGGAAGGTATACTGAAAAGATATGAAAATTGACGTGTAACAATTAACGCCGTATATTGTTAATATTACAGTAAAAGAGAGAGACATTATTTCCCTCCGCAGCAAATTTAAAAACAAAATCAGGGCAGTTTCTCTTTTTTAATAAAAGTTGAAGGAGTTTTTTATGAAGAAAAAAGCAAGTATTCGTATAACGCTGATCGTTATTTCACTTGCAATAGCCGCGTTGTTCATATCCTGCCAAAATCCTGATGAAAAGCAGGCTTCCGCGCTTAACGGGACATGGGTTCGTGATACCAGCGATTATGATGATGATCCTCCTGAAAATATAATCATTTTCAATGATGGAAATTTTGAGATGAAATATGACGGTATTTCTCAGGTAAAGGGAACGTATACTGCAAGCAACGGTCTTTTAACATTAACATTCACTCATCTTTGGGGTCCGAGTGAGGATGACAGTCTTGAAGCAAGATGGTATTCAAAAGCCGAAATTAAACAAATCGATAAAAAAGAAGTCGAAGAATCCGGCGAAGAATGGAATGAAAAAGAATTTGAAAGACGATATGCGCCATACTCAACGGCCTTTTCTGTAAGCGGCAAAACGCTTTATCTTGGAGACGATAAATATATTAAAAAATAACGCCGCTAATTGCGCTCGTTTTGCTGTCCTGTTAAACATACGACAATAACGGGCGCATGGTAAACCTTATACCGTAAAAATTCATTACTATGCGCAAGTAATGTATATCCAACAACTATTTTCATTAATTTGTTTTATATAAAGAAGAATATGACATTGCCATATAGGAGTTAACATAGGCAATCTTGATTGATCCTGATTTTGCGTTACCTTACAATAATCGTGTTTTTGTTTATTTTACTAAAGGCGATGCCCTGCTTGCCGCTATAGACTTTGCCGCTGCGCTACGTTTTGCTCCTAATACTCCCGATGTAAGGTATTAATTGGATAAACTTTTTGATAGGGTACTCAAAGAATCTGCCATCGATAATGAAAATAATTAAAAAGAGTAGTTTCTAAACTACTTCCGCTAATAAAAAGTATTTTTGTAGGGCTAAAGCTGGTTTTAGCCGGAGGAAATACAAGTCTAATATTATCGGTCAAATATCTTTTTTGGAAATATACTCCATTTTATATAAATTTTCATCAGTAATATTTTTTAGCGTAATACCAATGCATGTTTCACCGTGAAAATAATCAGATGAATCTACCAAATTACAAATAATTATCTTAAAACAAATTAAAAATAGTTATTATCTTTTGTTCATACTTTATTAACCAAGGAGAACAATTATGAAGAAAGTTTTATTAACAGCGGCATTAATTATCGGTGTGATAATCGTAATGCTGGTGTTGTCCTGCAAAACCGGTCTCAGAGACATGGATGAGCGGTACAAAAGATTATATGATGCCAATACCGGGCTAGATCTTACCGGGGCCGGCGCATATATAGTAAAAGACGGCGATACGCTGTCTGATATTTCAAGACGCGCCTATAATGACAGTTTTTATTATCCCGTCATTATGCTCGCTTCACGCGGTGTAGTTATAAATCCTGACAAAATAAAACCCGGTATGACGCTGACTATCCCCGATCTTGAAAAAAACATAGCCAGCAGTAAAAGCAGAAGAAGCATGAAAAACTGCCTTCACGGATTTGCAAACATTGAAAAAACAAAGCTAAGTCCGAATCAGGCTTTGATCGACGGCTTCAGAAAACGCGCGGACGAACTTTAATTTGCTGAGAGAAAACGCAAGAGTGTCAGCTAACGCATACATCGTCTGGCACTTCTTGCGTGTACAGCTTAATTAAAGTGTCTTTTTTCTTTTCCATAATTAAGGAGTAAGTAAATGAATAAAAAGATTTTTTCTGTATGTATTTTACTTTCATTGTTCCTGGTGATAACTTCCTGTAAATCATCTCCGGCTAAAGTTCCGGCAAAGACTTCAAATACAGAAACAGATAAAGGAACTGAGCTTTTCCCGTCAGGATCTGTTTCCGAAAACAATAAAGGAAATAGTACAATAACGGAAGCCCCGATAATTTCTTCACTACCCCCTGTAGTTCCTTCAGAGTCGGCGTCTCCGCCTGTAATTCCGCCGCCGCCGCCCGTAACTCCCGCAGACCCTGTAATTTCTGTCCCGCCTGTAATTCCGGCGGATAAGGAAACTGCCGTATCTACGGAAATGTTAAAAGATCCCATGAACAGAGCAGATGCCGCCAGAAAACGAGCGGTTGATTTTGGATGTCCGGATTTTTTCCCCGGAGAGTGGAATGCCGCCAATTCAAAACATACTGTTGCAGCTAACATGCCGAAGAAAAATCAAAGCGACGTACAGCAAGCGGTTGAAATGTACGATAGCGCAGCGGATGACTACGATGAAATTTTCAGGAAAACGATTCCGCTTTACGCGAAGGCAAGAGAAGATGAAATAAGAGCAGCCAGAGCAAAGCTGATTAATACCGGCTTTATAAAATATTATCCCGAATATTTACAAAAAGCGGATGATAAAGCCCTTTTGGCATTAAGCCGATACGAAGCCGGAGATTATTACGGTGCAAGAGATACCTCCGCTGACGCTTTAAATGAATATGAAACCCTGTATACCGGAGCGAAAATTCTACAGGTCAGGCGGGAAATTATCGAATGTGATTTTGTAAAATATGATGCCGCCGCCTTTGAAAAAGCGGATGAGACAGCTATATCAGCCAATGACAAATATAAAGCCGGAAATAAAAAAGCGGCGGAAATTGAGGCGGAAGACGCGCTGCGCCGTTACAATAATATATTGGCAAATGGGTGGAAGGCTAACGCCGGTGAAAAACGCGCCGCCGCTTCTCTGGAAAGAGAGCGAGCTTTAAAAGAAAAAGCCAATATTGCTTCCCGTGATTTATTCCGCGAGGCTGACGGTATTTTTAACCGGGCCGAGAAAAGTTTTACATCACGGAATTATCAGGATGCTGTCGTTTCATATAAAGATTCTGACGCATTGTTCTTACAGTCCAGACTTGATACCGAAGAAAAACGCAAAAAGGCGTTAGATATAATAAGACTGGCTGAAGAAAAAATTGAAGAAAGCGGTGAAACAGCCATTGACGCGGAAAGAATTATTGAAGGAGGAACAAAATGAGCCGTAAAACAACTTTTTTATCGGTAATCTTATTGTCTTTTACATTTAATATATTTGCTCAGTATGAACCGGAAATAATAATGCCTGAATTTGATTTTACTCCGTATTTCGCGGCAACATTTCCCGGCGAAGAAGAAGCGTCAATACCCAATAATATCCTTAACAACAAATTTTATCTTGAAAGCCTGCGTTTAAGCAAATTGGCTCAGGAGGCTTATGAATACGGCGATTATGACGCGTCAGCAAAATATGCCGAAGAAGCAATACGTTACGCGCGCCTTTCGGATGAATATGTTTATGCCAGGCTGAATGACGAAGCAAAGCGGCTTTTGCATTGGGCGGACATTAACAATGTTGTTAAACGCTATCCTGATAAATACAATGACGGCAAAAAATATTACGAGAAAGCGGTTGCGGCATATTCAGATGATGAATTGGAAAAGGCCATTTTTGCGGCTGCCAAGTCCGTAGAAATTTTATCATTATTGGAAGCTGAATATGATAAAATTGCCGTATTACCGAAACAGTATAAGGTCAGAACATGGGCTTTTGAAAAAGACTGTTTATGGAATATTGCGGGATATCCGTGGGTTTACGGAGATCCGGGGAAATGGACGGAACTTTACAAGGCTAATAAATCCAAATTTCCCAGTCCTGACAATCCCAATTTGATTGAACCGGGGATGGTACTGGATATCCCCAGTATAGAAGGAGAAGTCAGGCAAGGTATATGGGATTCAAGCATGATCTATCAAACGCCGTAAGTAAAAATACGGGCTCTGTAAGACAACCTGTTTAAACTTACAGCTCAAAAACAACTTAACCTGTACTAAACCTGTACAAAAACAGGTCATTTGTACAGGTTATTTTTTTACGCAGTCTCGGAACAGCTTTAATCTTAAAAGAAGCTTCGGTTCTCTTAACTTTTATTCAAGAAACCAATATACTGAATATTTGAAAACTAATATTATTTTCGCAAGACTGTTGTTTATATTTATGGAGAAAATAATGAAAAAAAGTGAATATAATTTTGATAATCTTGTAAGCTTTGTAAGACAACCGACTATATTGTTTCACAAACGCTTTTTCTTCTTTCTGTTAATAATTAATTGTTTTGTATCAGTTCACGCTGAGCGAAGCGATGCGCACGCATCAGATGCAAATGAAAACGATGAAGCAAATCGTGTAGATCCGGTGTCTGCGGTAAAGCTTGAAGCCTCCGTAAGCATGGCGGATGCCGCAAGAAAACGAGCGGTTGATTTTGAAAGTCCGGATTATTTTCCAAGCGAGTGGGATGCCGCAGATTCCATGTATGTTACCGCAGCTAATATACCGAAAACAATCGGTAACATACAACAGTTGGCTGAAATGTTTGATAATGCCGCAAATTCCTATGATGATATTTTCAGAAAAACAATACCGCTTTATGCTCAGGCAAGAGAAGATGAGATAATGACCGTAAGAGAAAAATTAATTAATACCGGATTTAAGAAATACTTTCCCGATTATTTAAGGACTGCGGATAATAAAGCTCTCTTTGCGTTAAGCCAGTTTGAAACAGGAGATTTTTATGATGCCAGGGATACTGCCGCTGACGCATTAAACGAATATGAAATCCTGTATACAGGCGCAAAAATTTTACAGATCAGACGGGAAATTATCGAACATGATTTTGTGAAGTATGATGCCGGCAATTTTGAAAAAGCGGATGATGCGGCTCAAACAGCCAATGACGAGTTTAAAGCCGGAAATAATAAAGCAGCCTTAATCAATGCGGAAGACGCGTTACGCTGTTACGATAACGTGTTAGCAAACGGTTTGAGAGCCGTCGGAGAAACACGTAACTGATAAATCAAGCGGGGTTTTAGCAGAACCTGTTAAGAGCTTTATTTTTGTTGATTGTACAATGACAGAGCAGTTCCCATGAGCGCGTGAATATATGGTTTTTTTCCCATATTCTGTATTACTTCTTCAGCATCGACTAGTGTAACTTCAACAAATTCATCTTCATCAAGGTTTTGCTTGCCGCAATTTTCCAGTTCCTGAGCGAGAAAAAAGTGAACCTTGTTTGACATTATTGCCGGATTGGGGTTAAACTCCCCCATTTTTTTAATTTTCCCCGGAACATACCCTGTCTCTTCGCGCAGTTCCCTGAGCGCCGCTTCCTTCGGGTCTTCTCCTTGCTCAAACACGCCGCCGGGAAATTCAAGGCTTAATTCCCTCGCTCCGTGCCGCCATTGCCACACCATAACAAATTGTTTTCCATGCGCACTTTCGACAACAGGCACTACTATAGCCCAGTCCTTTGCCTCAATAACCGTAAAAGTCTGCAGCTTATTTTGATTAACCTGAGCTTCCGGTGATTTGCAGTATGATTCCCATACTTTGAATACTTTGCAATCCAGTATCTGTTTCCGGTTTTCTTCGTTCCAGATAAGTTTTTTTTCATCCATAATTTTAAAATAACGGCTTATTTGCTTTTAGTACAGACACCGGCGTTATATCAAGACTTGTTTGTTTCCCGCACCCTGTATAAAATGAAGCAAAATTTAATGAAAGCGTATCTTGATATCGTACAACAAATACTTACCCACGGTTTTAAAAAAAACAACCGTACCGGAACGGACGCTCTTACTATTGCCGGGGCAATGTTCGAGCATGATATGGCGGAGGGATTTCCTTTGTTAACAACGAAAAAAGTCCCCTTCCGGCTAGTAGCTTCTGAACTTGAATTCTTTATCCGCGGAATTACAGATAAAGAATGGCTGAGGAAACAAGACAACCATATCTGGGACGAGTGGTGCAGTCCCGATATTGTTCCTTATGCTAACGACGAGCAGACAAAAGCCATGATGATGAAAGAAATTGAACTTGGTCCCATTTACGGCTGGCAATGGCGTAATTTCGGGGCGAAGTACATTGCGTTTAACAAACCTCCCGAAAGTCAAGGCTGTGATCAACTGAGGCAGCTTGTAAATACCTTAAAGACTGATCCTGACAGCCGCCGTATGATTGTCAGCGCATGGAACCCCCTCGACATTCCCAAAATGGCGCTTCCGCCATGCCACTATGCGTTTCAGGTAACGGTTGTTGACGGTAAACTAAACCTGCTCTGGAATCAGCGTTCTGTTGATGTTGCGCTTGGCTTGCCGTTTAACATAGCAAGTTACGGCTGTCTTTTGCATCTGCTGGCTAAGGAAGGCGGCTTAGGCGAGGGTAGGCTGATCGGTTTTTTGGGTGATGTCCATATTTATGTAAATCATGTTGACGCTATTCAACAGCAGTGCGCTCGTTCCCCTAAAACACTACCCAGGATAAAAACGCAAAACTTCACCTCAATTTTTGACTGGCATTACGGCGATACGGTTATTGAAGACTACAACCCCCACCCAGCGATCAAATTTGAAATTGCGGTGTAATTATGCGGGAAATAATAATAATTGCGGCAATGGCTGAAAATCGTGTTATCGGTAAAAACAATGTCATTCCCTGGTCGCTTAAAGAAGATATGGCGCATTTCCGTAAGTTGACAAACGGCTGGCCGTGCATCATGGGCAGAAAAACATGGGAGTCTCTCCCCAAAAAGCCGCTTCCCGGACGATTAAATATTATTGTTTCAAAAACGATGACAGCAGGCGGCGTTGGCAGCGAAGATGTAAAATTTTTCCCATCCCTGCCCCTTGCCGTTGAATATTGTTCAAGTTATGAAAAAATATTTATTTGCGGCGGACAGGCAATTTACAGACAAGCGCTGGAGTTTGCGGATAAAATTGAGCTTACCTTAATTAATAAACAATACGAAGGTGATACCTTTTTTCCTGAAATTGATTCAAGTAGCTGGTCTGTAACCAATACTGAGGATTTTGATACATTTTCGTTTATTACATATATTAAAAAATTGACTTGATCGACAACTCGTAAGTTTGAGCATATAGCATAACCAAGTTATCTTACAATACTAATCTTCCAATTCTGATATAAAGATTATTGTCTTTTTGAGCAGGAGAACTCTTTCTTTTTCAATATGTATTCTAAATTGAAGTGTTTTGGTGTCGTCTGCAATAAAATAATAATCACTCATTATTTCCTTGTTCTTATTAGGTGTAATTTTAACTGATATTGTGTGACTCCCATTGTCAACCCTGATTTCCAGGCGTCTTCCGGGCATTAAAGTTCCTACTCTTACATCATCAATGTAGATACTCACCGGCCTATTATTTTCAACAGATGAATTTACACGGGTAATAATTACATCAGTTTTATCCGCCGCTGATGCAGGTAAAATAACTAACATCATTATTCCAATAACTAAAATTCCGTATTTAAACATATTCGTCTCCTGTGGAATTAATATTTTCATAGTAATTAACCTCTCAAACGAAAGGTTAATTACTTTGTTCTTAATTAAAACGCTGGCTGCATTTCTCTATTTGTCATAGAACCGGTATTATCCTCAATTATACTTCTTGACAGAACAAGTTTTCGTGATGGTACAATTCCTTCTATTGTTGCCACAAATGCCAAAGTTTTCCCGTCTGTAGTAAAATTTATTGACTCGCTTGTTAACGTACCAATTTTTACATACATAGTATGAACTCCGTTATTAAGAGGAATGGAAACCGATTCCCCGGACTTAATTTCAATGTCTTTTGGATTTTTTGTCATTGTCTGAGATTGTCTGCCATCAATCCAGATTTCCATACCACCTACAATCCCTATGCCTTTCACACTTGAATGGCGAGTCACCGTAACTACAGTTTGATTAACTGCGGGTGCTATCGGAGTGGAACCGCATCCTCCAAGAAACAGTAAGATCGCTGTTACAATCGCCAATCCCTCCCATAAACTTTTGTTTGCCATAATTTTCTCCTTTCTACAGAAAAGTGTATTTTGAGCCTTTATTTTATCTCAGACCCTTATATACATCTATAAGATGTATATATTAATCTTATCGCTGTTTGTAAATTCTGTCAATCTTAAAGCATGATAAACCCATACAATAAGATGTAGAATGAATGAAAGAGAATTATTGAAGACATTTGGGGCTAATATCAAGCATTATCGGGGCATTTTAAAGTGGTCTCAGGCTGAATTGGCGGAAAATGTGGATATTTCCATCAATTTTTTAAGTGATATTGAAACCGGGAAAAAATGGGCATCACCGACTACTATGGTTAAATTTGCAGACGCATTCAATATTGAAGTTTATGAGTTGTTCAAACCGGAAAAAATAATGCCTGACAAGGCAAATAGTATAATACAAAAATATACGGGGGACGTATTTACGGCAATTTCACAAATTCGAGATATATACTTAAAACAATTAGTCTGAACAACTTCTGAAATATGAGTTTTTTTTGATATTACCATAAACATATATTTGCTGTTCCTCATTTTCCCTTGATAACCTTTTTCTTATCATGTATGCTCAACAAAGGAGGATAAAATGGCTGAATTAAAAGGATCAAAAACAGAACAAAACTTAAAAGATGCGTTTGCGGGAGAATCCCAGGCGCACGTCAAGTATCAATATT
>JAITFK010000045.1 GCA_031281555.1 Treponema sp.
ATGGTCGGTATAACTCCAGCCATATTTGCCCGCTAACATATCGGGTTTTAAGGGGGTTTGCAAATGCAAACTACAAACAAAAAGCGGTTTTATACTCCGCAGTTTTCAGAAATGGCGTGCGTCTCTGTCCGCCGCCTCGCATGGGCTCTCGGCGTGTCTATGCCAAAGGCAATAGACATCATCGTTAAAGAATTGTCTTCCGCCTTTTCGTCTTCTTTTGTATGTCCGCAATGTAAAGACAAATCAAAATGTAATCTGTGCGGTTTCAACCAACCCGCCGTAGTAAAAACAGCATTAGTAAGTTAGGCGTTTTTAATGTCAACATATTATCAAGTATGCGTCAGTTTTTCACTGTTTCACGGTAAACATTCATTAAAAAGCATATCACTTCATACCACATCGGAATATTTTCCGTTTATGGTTCCTTCACGTTTAACAGGGCTTTCTTTATCACGGTTTTTTCTCATTCTTCTGCAAGCGGAAGAATACATCAGTTTTATTTTATCACGTTATCCAAACAGCGGTATTCCCCGCCCTGTTTTGGATAGCAGCCAGCTTTCATTGTGCTAAGTTTCAATGTCCGGTCTTGGTTACCGGACATATTTCATTTTTAAGGAGAATTTATGAATTACTTTAATCATTGCAAATCTGTAGAGGAAAACAAAAAAACAATCCCACCCGAAGTAGCTGCCCTTATTCCTTGCGATCAGCTATATGTCACAAAAAGGAAAATCAGAGAATTTCAGGAATGTAACAAACATCTAGAAACAGCCTTAAAAAAATGTCCGAAAATCGGAGCGACAGACGGATTAGCAGAACACCCCGCAGTCTTTCATTATTTCTATGGCGGTACAGATATATATATCTGTGAATATGAAAGCTCAGACGGTCAAATGTTCGGTTACAGTATTCTAAACGGAGATTTGCAGAATTCAGAATGGGGCTACTTTAACGTTATGGATTTTTCACAGTCACGATATTTTAACATTGATTATCATTTCCGGGAACAGACCATAGAAGCTGCGTTATATTCGTCTTATCCCTATTATTTCAAAAACCTCAATCTTTAGGGGGCGCAGAATGATGTTACCTGTTTTTAGCGGGCAGAATTTCGGCTATCACTATGAAACCGAAACAGGACATTATCTTTTACACGACAAAGATTTTAAAACTCATATTTACTTACAAGGCGATGATGCCCGAATATTCAGGGAAGAAATCAAGCATATCGAAAGTTTACTGCCCCCGCAATCCAATGACGGCAGCTTAACAGAAAACATCATAAGCCTTTACTTGTAAATGAAAAAGCCGTCCGGCTCGGATGATACACCGGACGGCATTTTATCCCATAAGGGTAATATAATATTTTCGGCATTAAGCCGCCCTTCTCTAACAGCGATTAATAAAAAAAATATCGCCGTATTTTTCAAAATTTTATGCGTTAACTTTTTTCTTCTTGTCAAGCTTTTTAACAGCCTTTTTACGGTCTTATTAGCAATCTTTTTTAGTGTCTCTTATTTAACAGGTTTATCAATTTTAGGAGACGCCAGCAATTCAGTCTGTACGTCCCTAATCTCGGTAAACTGCCTTGTGTCAAAATGCGTGTAATGTTCGGTCATCTTCATAGTTCTGTGTCCGGTCACAGGTTGTACCTTACTGTCCGCAACATTGGACATTCTCAACAAAGTATTAAGGAAATGCCGCCATGCGTGGAATGATAATTTACGTTTACGTTCTTCCGCTCTGTTAATCCCGATACACCCAAGAGCGTGGTCAAAAGCTCTATGTAAACGGTTCGCCGTAATCGGGGTCTCCCCACCGTCATCAGAAAACACAAAACCGTTACCGTTTTCCTGTAACAATTCCTCAAGCTCCTGCCTCATTAACGGCGTAATAGGCACATTCCGGTTATGCTTAGTCTTCGTATTCGCCGTATAACCATGATTAGTATACTGCCCGCAAATAAAAATATAATCGTCAAACACATAATCACCCCGCAGCCCTCTCATTTCCCCGACCCTTATTCCGGTACAAGCCGCCAGCTTGTTAGCCAGATAAAAAACTTTATTATCCCAAACCAAAGACCAGTCTCCAGGAAACAGTTTCTTTACTTCATCAACCGTGAAAATCTTACGTTCAATCTCGTTAACACTAACTTCCTTAACTTCTTTACACGGATTATCCCTGATAAGTTTTAACCGCAACGCTTCGCCCATCATCAGCTTAAACGTCCTGTACTGCGTATTAACAGTATTAGGCTTATACCCCTTATCGCTTAAATCCACCAGCCATTCCTCGATAACATTCGGAGTAATCTCGTCCAACCTGTATTTAGCGAAATAGTCTTTGATATGATTATCGAAATTACTTTTATGAATACCCAGCGTCCCTTTATTAATAGGATCATGCAATTGTCTCCATTTCAAATAACGGCACGTATCCAAATCCCACCAACCGTTAGAAAACTCCGCAAATGTCGGTACTTTGTGTTCAGGAATCAACAACCCATTTTTAAAAAGCTTCATACAGTAAGCGACAGCCTCAGTTTTTTTAGTTAAACCAGTAGACTTCGCCCATTGTCGTTTACCCATTTCATCATAACACTGGTAGTAATAAACCAATTTTTTAGACGGCAGCGTCCGCCCGAACACAGTAAAAACAGCCTTCACCCTCATAAAACCCTCTTTTTTGGGATATTGCTGTCAAAACTGCGCATACCCCAAAATTAATAAAATAGGTTAGACGAAACCAGCAACGCTAATTCCTTATAGGATAAAGACTTACACACAATTTTCATTCCACTTACTACCCATTCGGATAGGTACGGTAAAAATGCAAGACTTGTGAAACAACCAACCTCGAACCGGAGGTTCGCGTTGTTGAACAGGTCTATTGATGCAATAACCGAAGATTAGTTTTTATGAAAATAATACATATTTATATAATTTATCAAGGGTTCACTCTTTTTGTTGGTTCCGGAATAACCGGCTGGTTTAACTGAATAGATTTATAAGCAATAGGATTTATAATTCCATCATCAAATAAACTACGTAATTGTCTGTTGAAATAAATATAAGCACTTTCATTTTCTCTTACAAAAAGTAACGTAAGAATTTTTACGTTTTTTCTTGCATTATTTGTAACAAAAAAACTTACATTTTCATTACAATGGTCATTTTGACATTTTATTGGATTATTTAATGAACATGGATATCGATTCCATGTTTCCGGCGAAACATCTTCCTTATGCAACTTTATGTTAAATGCTACTTGAGCAATCTGGTTTTTTATTTGAAGCGCCGGAATACATTTCACTGATTCTTTAATTTGGGGCATTATATTCCTTAAGTAATCTGGTACTGGTAATCAGCATTGATTAACCCTAATTTTTGCGCCCGATTATAAGTACGGGCAAAAGACTGCTTCCAGAGGTTCTGCTGGTAAATATTATCATTTATGATATTTTCATATTCTTCCGGATTTTCACAAATTTCCCTGATTCTGTTAAAATATACATCTAAAAGCTGATATAAATTATTTAATGCGTCCTCTTTTGATTTGCCTGAACCTTCCAACTCCAGTTCAAAACAAATAAATAAATACGGATCGGGATAATAATCGTTGTGTTCTTGTTTGTTAAGGCATATAAACTTAAAATAATTTATTAAATCAAAGTTATCTTTGTTATAAGATACCGCAATCTCACCTTTTTCCATAAAATTGAAGCCCTTGTACTCTTTCAGTTCAATCAACTTATCTTGAGAGGAAATAGGGGAAAACCAAAAACTAATAATAGGTATATATTCACTTTCTGGTTTTTGGTTATCTCTATCAAAATAAGTAGTGCCTCTAAATGGATATATATTCGTTGATTCCTCTTGTATTGAAGGAAAAGAGAAATATGAGGGACTTCTCATCATATTATTAAAAAATGATGACGAGGTGGTTTGCTGTTGCGCTAAAGCCATTTTTCTTTTATCTCCTTTTTGAATAACTGCTCAAATATATCAATTTGCTTTATATGAGCTTGCTCAAACCAAGCTTTTATATCACCATTTATTGTACATTTTCCCCTTAAATTAGATTCAATTTTAATTATTTGTTCACCGTCATTTGCTGTATCAGTATTGATATTTATAAGACCAAATCCATTTAAACTAAAATCATGAAAAGTATATCGAGAAAAAATGTTATTATATCCATGTTCGGAAAATTTTGGAGGTGTATTAATATTCATGATTTTTGTTATTTCGCTTAAGTCGGATATTTCAGGCTGCCATTTCACTCTATCATGATAAGTCAAATCGCATAATGTGATATCATTATGTAAATTAATTTTCGTTATATCTTCAAGCGCAGTTATAATTGATAAAAATTTGTCTCTTATAGATGAAAAACCACAATAAGTTCCAACTGGTTCGGTATCTACCCTTATCCAATTCAAAAAAAGCATGTTTGCTTGAATTTGTAAAAGCCATTTTGAATCGTTTGACCACTTTCGAACAAGGAAAGGGCCTGAGTTTTGGTCATTATTTTGCCTTACTTGAAATCCATTTAACATTTCCAGAGATAATGGCTGGACTATTTCAGTAGCTGAAAATTCTTCACTAAATAGAGCGTTTTTTAAGAAAAAGTCAATTGGTATTTTATTATTTTTATATGTTAGCCCCATTATCACTTCAGAAATAGGGGCTTTTGAGTACTTCATATGACAATACCTTGCAACATGTACTTAATTATATAAAATTTTATTCTTTTTAACAAAATCATATTTCCCCTCATATAATAATACTATCAAGTATATTATATTATTCTTAGTTTAAAACTGCAATATGCAGTAGTCTTAATCGTCTCGATTGAGGCTCAAGAGAGAACCTTCACGGATTTGCCGTTCGGTTGAGTTTATATGTGATTTCGAAAATTTGTAAAAAGTAGTATAATTATAGGCAGGGGGAATTAATAAATGCTTGCGATAAAAGATAAATATAACGGAATGACGGTTGTTTTAGACAGTAAGCCGCCTATTAAAGAATTTGATGTCATTGTAAATTTTTCTGATATCCCTGCATCTGTAAGGAACGGTTTTACTGTATCAATTAGTTACTCTTGATTATAAAGCCCGTTCTTTCCAATTTATTAAAAAAGTTTCTGTTGATTTTTTATTGCAATTATTGAGCGTAACACAACGTATTTTCACGATATAAAAAACATGGAAGTTATCGGTCAATAAGTAACGCTTTTTTGCCTGTCACTTGAATTCTTGATACGAAGTTTCCTGACAACTCCACCGATAAACCAAGCGGTTTTCATGCTCTCCTGCGGGGTATCGTCATCATTAAGCGCTTTGGCAATTTTTACCAGAGTATCCAGATAAGACCATTTATTACCCCTTTCAATATCGCTTAAATAAACAATAGAAAGCTTGGATTTCTCGGCTAAATCGGCTTGAGACCAGTTTCTGCGGCCCCTGAACGCTTTAATATTCCCTGCCAAAGCGGCACGAACCTCCGTCTTATCCATAACCTATCCTGATAGTATGTATTTTATTTCCAATTAGGGAACGTACTCCGCGCTTGCCGACTTATAGAAATTTGTTCTTTTCCATATTACACTTACCTTATGACGATAGAACAAACCGTAGACATTCAGTCTGATCGGTGAATTACCATTGAAGTTCCTCCCAAAATACCAACAGGGCGGATAAATGTTATAATACATTTCCCTGTTCCGGTAGACACACAACCGGAAGAAACCGAAGTTTCTAAACGACTCTAATGTCGTTTTGGATGTGTTAATTAACAATGCCGTCTTTTTCGCCTATTCCAAAAAAAATATTTTAATTTGCTGAACAAAAACGAATTACCTGCTCATTGAAACATTACAGATTCAATAATTGGTTCACGATTCCTGATGCAAATATTATTTTTCCTTTCTGAAATATTGTTTTCTCAAATCTATTCCTTGTTTTTCGTATGTTAAAATCACTTTCCGCATTTAAAAGTAAATCAATAAAAAAAATCTTTTTATCGCCTAATTCAACGATTATTTCTTGTCAAATTTCAGAGGAGCGCCGGCATTGTAACTTGTTTTTTACCTGTTTTTAAGTTATTTTTATTTTATGTTCGATGAAAATTTTGACAGGATAACTCAAAATCCCGCTGTTATGGGAGGCAAGCCTTGTATTCGCGGTATGCGGGTAACTGTTGGTATGATTGTTGGTCAGATTGGCGCAGGGGTTAGCAATGAGGAGCTTCTCTCAGATTATCCTTACCTTGAAAGGGAAGATATTATGCAAGCGCTTCAATATGCCGCCGCTCTTTCCCAATGGCATGAAGTTGCCCTTGCTGAAGTATGAAAATCCTTGTAGATATGAATCTTTCTCCGCTTTGGGCTGGATTTTTAACCTGAAGATGAACGGTCACGTTCACTTTTTCAGTTAATTAAGCCTGTGTAAAACCGCTTTTTATGCGATATTTCTTCAAATTCTTAACATAAATGTTTTTTAGTAGTATAATTATAGGAAAGGAGAATTAATAAATGCTTGCGATAAAAGGTAGATATAACGGAGTAATGGTTGTTTTAGACAGTAAACCGCCTATTAATGAATGTGATGTAATTGTTAATTTTCCTGATATCCCTGCATCTGTGAAGTTGTCTTTTGAACCTCAACCGAGCCCGCAGAATGTCGAATCACAGATTCGCAGTTCCGCTTTTGACGATGGTTCTTTAGCGTTTCTTTTTAGAGATTATGTAGACGATAATATTCGTGAGCCAATTATTGATTTTGGCAGCGCTGTAGGGAATGAACGTTGGTAGACGACATTCCGCAACAAGGCGATATTATTAAGTTAAATCTTAATCCTCGCAAAGGGCATGAGCAGCAAGGATTCCGTCCGATAATTGTTTTAAATAATAATATAGTCTCGTTATATACCAATGTGGTTATTGTTGCGCCCATATCTACAACGCAACGCAGACTTCCGCTTTATTGTGATTTACCTGATAATCTTATTACCAAAGGAACGGTTTTACTGGATCAATTAGTTACTCTGGATTATAAAGCCCGTTCTTTCCAGTTTATTGAAAAAGTCTCTGTTGATTTTTTATTACAATTATTGAGCGTAACACAACGTATTTTCACAGTATAAAAAACATGGAAGTTATCGGGCAATAAGTTATACTATTACGCCTGTCACTTGAATTCCTGATATGCAGTTTCCTGACAACTCCGATAAATTAAGCGGTTTCATGCTCTCCGGCGGTGTATCGTCATTTGGATAAATATTGTTTTTGCATCGCAGTAAGCGACCGGAATGTTATTTTTTTTGCAATTTCAAATGATTTCTCGACAAGGGTGCTAAAAAACAGGCGAAGGGCAAAAAATGAATAATAAGGAAAGTGTAACATTGCTTGAAATTACAGGTTATAATTAAAATGGACGTAACATGGGATGCCGAAAAAGACGAAAAAAACAGAAGGCTGCGGCATTTGCCCTTGTCGCTTGGCGGCTTGGTTCTTGATGATGAAATGCGTATTGAACGCCATGATAAAGAACACAGCACACCGGATCAGGACCGATGGCAGACAATCGGGAAGGCTGGTAAGATTCTTTTTATGGTTTATACAGAGGCGGGAGAAATACCGCATATTATCTCAGTCCGTTTGGCGGACATGGAAGAAAAGAGGTTATACAATGGCGAGCGAGATTTACAAGCGTCCGGCTGGTACAGGGTTAACCCCGGAAGAAACGGCGATGCTGGAGGAAGCGGAGAAATACCCTCCGGAGTACGATGAGGACAGCCCAAAACTCACACCTGAACAATTAACCCAGTTCAGGCCGGTTCATTACGCCTCAATGGAAGAACGCGCTCAAGCCATGCAAAATAGAGAAGTTCCTGTTTTTGTCCGTAGTTAACCCCATAAATAAAGCCCGAATTTCTCGGCTAAATCGATTTGAGACCAGTTTCTGCGGCCCCGGAACGCCTTAATATTCCCTGCCAAAGCGGCACGAACCTCCGTCTTATCCATAACCTATCCTGATAGTATGTATTTTATTTCCAATTAGGGAACGTACTCTGCGCTTGCCGACTTATAGAAATTTGTTCTTTTCCATATTACACTTACCTTATGACGATAGAACAAACCGTAGACATTCCGGCTGATCGGCGAATTACCATTGAAGTTCCTCCCAAAATACCAACAGGGCGGATAAATGTTATAATACATTTCCCTATTCCGGTAGACACACAACCGTAAGAAACCGCCGCCACAGATTCGCCCACGCCTATTTCTGACTCACTTGTGGGGATACTTTCAGGTATAGGAGATATAGACCTTGATGAAATCCGCATGGAAAGGCTTGCTAAACACTTAAAATGAAAGTTTTAATAGACACTAATGTTGTTTTGGATGTTTACCTGAATCTATACCGAGCCTTTCTTTCATTCTCAACCAATTTGGATGAATTTTCCTGCACTATTTATCCATTTCATTTCGTATATCAGTAATTGGTTTAAGATTCCTGATTCATATATTATTTTCCCTTTTTGAAATATCGTTTTTTCAAATCTATTCCTTGTTTTTCGTATGTTAAAATCACTTTCCGCATTTAAATAAACTATCACCTAACGTTTCCCAAGCCCAATAAAATACGTCTCCACCGACTCGCCCCGGCAAGCCTGCGGCTTGAAGCTTTTCGCAGTTTCAAAGAGCGTCTTCATCCGTTTAAGTAAAGCGGCGCTGTCGCCGCCTTGAAAAATTTTGACAACAAGACTGCCTCCAGCGGAGAGAGCGTTCTCCGCATAGTTTGCGGCTTCTTCGGCAAGGGCGAGAGAACGGGCTGCGTCCACCGTGTGGTTGCCTGTAGTGGCGGGAGCGGCGTCACTGATAATCGCCGAATACGGGCCTTTTGCCGAAATTGTTTCACGGGTCTGTGCGGTGGTAATGTCGCCCTGAATAAAAAAGAAATTGCCGCCGTCAAAAAGCCCCTTGTCAAACTCACGGGAAAGGGGCGAAAGATCTACAGAAACAAGAGCCCCTTTTTTCATTACCGCCATTTTTCGCAGTACATAAAGGCTCCAGCTTCCCGGAGCGGCCCCAAGATCCAGCACATTTAAGGCAGTTTGACCGTTTAAACGGCTGTCGGTTGAGTGTGCCGCCTTAAAAAAGTTAAATTTTTCATCAATCTCTTTTAATTTATACACTGAACGGGCAGGATACCCTTCCTCACGGGCTTTCTGCTGCCAATAATCAGGTTTCTTGTAATCCGCCATTCTATGATAGTATACTGATCTTTATGGATATAGAAAATATTAACAAATTGAAAAAAATTGAAGAGGAACTAAAACATTGGCTTCCCGCAAAGGTTGAAGCCATTGCCAAATCGAACTGGGCAGAGGAAGTATTTCCCGGCATAGGAAAAAATGTCAGTGTGTCGTCATTAAGCGCTCTGATTGAGCCGCTTAAGGATATGCTTTCACGAGGCGGAAAACGATGGCGTCCTTTATTAATGACATTGATCTGCGAAACACTCGGCGGCGGCGATTCTGCTATTCCACTTACGCCGCTTGTTGAATTCAGCCACAATGCCAGTCTTATTCACGATGACATCGAAGACGATTCAGACCAGCGGCGGGGTAAATCTGCAATTCATAAAATTCACGGGGTTGATACGGCAATTAACTCAGGCTCCTTTTTTTACTTTCTGTCACTGTGCTGTATTGAAGCTTACAAGGGAGAAAAGAACAGCATATATAAACTTTGGGCGGAATATATGCGCCGTCTTCATTTGGGACAGGCATTGGATATAAGCTGGCATCGTGATATCAAAATTATTCCGGAAATAGATGAATACTTTTTTATGTGCGGATTTAAGACAGGCAGCCTCTCCCGCTTTGCCGCTGAGTTAGGTGCATATATCGCAGGCGCTCCGGCGGAGACAGTGCGTTACGTTGGCGAAGCTGCGGAAAAACTCGGCATAGGTTTTCAGATATATGATGATGTCAAAAACCTGACAACGGGCGTACTGGGTAAAAAGCGCGGCGATGATATAGTTGAAGGAAAAAAAAGTTACCCTGTTCTTTTATACCTGCAAAAATATCCGGAAAAACGAGAGCGGATTTTTTATTGTTTTTATGAAGCAAGAACAAACGGCTTTTTGGTTCCTGAAATTGAGGAAATGATAAATTTATTGATTAACGCAGGCGTTTTGGAAGAAGCGGAAGAGAAAGCTATGGTTCTTATAAATGAAGCCTGCAGTCTTTTTAAATCACCGCAGTACGGCGGCTTTCCCGCATCAGAGAAAGGACGCGCCTTGCTTGAAAACCTTATCAGTATGATTACTTAGTGTCTGTCCACAAAGTCGGGTACTTCGTGGACAGACTGCGGACTTTAGTCCGAAGCATTTTTCTCGCCAACGAACCTACGGTTCGCAGGCTGCGAAAATGCCCATTTTAAAGTAGTCTGTCTATAATGTGTCTACATTATAGACAGACTCGAATTAGGAGAGACAAGTGAAGGGCATGGTCATAAGTGAAATATGGTCTATTATCAAGACAAACCACGGCAATGCGGTTCTCCTTAAACCGAGAAACATGGAAGTAGCAGTGCCGATTTTTATCGGTACTCTTGAAATGCAATCTATCTTAATCGGCAAGGAAGGAATGAAACTGCCCCGTCCTCATACTCACGATTTATTCCTGAATATGCTGGCAAATGTAAACCTTGCAGTCAGAAGAATAGAAGTTTACGAGATAAAGGA
>JAITFK010000057.1 GCA_031281555.1 Treponema sp.
AAATCTTGAAGGTGGGAAATCCCTCGTTATTCCCGATCTTCATGCCGTCTGACTATGGTTAGATTTTTATTATGAGGCAGCCGGTCTTTTCGGTTAGATTTTATTTTGAGGCATCACGGATACCGGAGCCAAAATCCAATATTGAATTTATTTCAACCCCAGACAAGGTATTCACGATTATTTTTCTTATTTTTTCTACGGGCAGTACAACACTTCTAAAGAATTTCCGTAATGAAGAATGATCACTAAACTGTTGTCTGTTTCGTTTTACCAGATAATCTCCTTTTTATCAACTATTCTTTTGTATAATTCGTGTACCTACCAATTACCTCACAGGATAGAACTCAATGCCAAACCGCAAGATGTCAATTATCGCCTTTCCGTTTACGGTCAGGCACAGCGTTGCTAAAATAAAAAGTATGCCTGCTTTTTTTTCTCTGTTACGGAACAATTTGTCGATAGCCATATAGATTAAAGAGATGTATGCCCATGAGAAATAAAGAACATAAAGTACAATACCATTTTCTGCCGAACCCCAACCAAAAACGCAAAGGATAAAGAATGAAAAAACAACCCATAAAAACGCTATTTGAGCAATTCTTCGTCTGTAATTCAATAGAAACCCAACCACAGCAATAATAAAAATAATAACTCCAATCAAATTAACAGACGTTACGGGCAGCATCTGCCAAGATGGAAATCCGAATTTTACGTTGTCGATACTTGACGCCGGTGCAAATAAACAAGATTGCATGAAATTTGTCAGTTGTAAAAATTTAACATGGAAAGTCAAGCCTTGCCCATTGAATCCTTTTAAAAAATTAAATTGGTTATACCAGTTGATAAGATAATTTACTCTTCCAGACGACGTAGTAATTAAAAAATAAACCATACAACCCTTAAATATATCAACCAGCCATGTCTTCTTGTTTTTAATTAGGAACGGGAATAAAATACCACTCGTTGATAAAGAACCTAAAGCGCTTACGAACCAAAGATTACGTTCTTTTCTTTAAACTTTCGTTCAGATTCTGTTAGCGTAGAAAGTACATCCTTAAATACGTCAACAAGCGCCATTAATAAATATGCGTAGAATATCATTACGGGAATAAACAAAGCCACAGACAAAATCCACTGCGGCGGGGCAAACGGAAACGGCTCAGGGACTTTTCCATAGGCGTACAGCAGATAAAACCACCAGCGGGAAAAATTATACAGATGCTGAACATGCATTTAAACGTGGTTATAAAAATTTATAACAAAAGAACGTGCACATAGCATAGAGAAAACCATAAACAGCACCTGTATGATTTTTGAATTGCTACTGAATTTATCGTATGTATTTTCTAAAAAATGATATTTGAATACCAATACGCTAAGCCCGGCAAGCGTGAATAAGGCGATAGCAAACAGCCATCTAACAGCCAGCTCCTTTACATTGCCAACCCCCTGTATTATAAAATAAATTTGAAGCGTACTTGACGCAACGGCAAGCACCGTTCCGCAAAGCACAAAAAGTGTTTTTACGATATTGACATATATTTGTACAAATAAAACCAGCGTAATTAGGGAAAAACATGAAAAAACACCCACGAATGAAACCATTCTCAATAGAGAATGCCATTTAACAGGATTATTAAGAGCTCTTCCCAACACCGCTTTTTCAACAATGAAAATAATAATATTCCGTATACCGCTAAACATAAGCAAAATACTTCCGAATACACACAATACAATAAGTACTTTTTGTGCAGAGGATAATTTGTTTCTTTTATTTATGTTAATCAATCAACCCTTTTCAGTTAACTTTTTGAAACTAAAATTATTCCAAAACATACGATGCCTACTCCTATTATCCTTATTATTGATATATTTTCTTTAAGAATAAATATGCTCATGACTATAACCAATACATATCCAAGACTTGAAAACGCATAGGCGAAACTTACTTCGACTCTGGAAAGAACCATCATCCATATAAAATCAGTTATCTCATTCCTGCGTTTCCCCAACCCCATGTAATACGCGCCCAGTGTAATCATTAAATATAGCCACACGGAAATATTCACTCCGATAATCATTGACCCGAAAAGAACCCGAATAATATATCCCGATGCAAGTATCGTTACATCAACAATAGGGATATTTTTTAATCCCCAGCTATAGGCAATATTCAATACCATGTACAGCAGCATTAACCCGATAGGCTTGAGATTATACAAACGGTTTCCCTGTATCCGTAATATAATAAACAGAAAAATTAATAGTATTGATAAAATAACCAGAACTACGATTGCATGAGAAACAGATATTTCTCCGGATGCCAATGGACGGCGGCATTTGGTACTGTGCAGGCGATCTTTTTCTACGTCCTTTATGTCATTGAGAATATAAACGATTGAAGACAGTAAAGAGAAACAAATAAAACCAAAAATCGTACCGGTTATAAGTGAAGGGTTAAGAAAACTGACACTAAAGAAAAGCGGAATAAATATAAGAATATTTTTTATCCAATGATGTACCCTGAGTAATTGTAAATAAAGCCGTATTTTTATGAAGATAGGCATCATTTTTTACTTTTGTGAAAAGCGTCAAGATATTTGGTATTGTCCGAAACTATTTTGTTCTGCGTCCTTTGTATCCTTAGGAGTCCGCACGCGGCTTTCAGTACCCATTTTTTATGATCAGTGGTCAGAGATTTAAAATCTTTGCGCAGATGGCAAATTTCTGTATCGACTTGTTTTTTTATTTCTTTGATTTTCTTAAGAAATCTATGCAATTATAGTATTGATTTTATAGGAATTAGTCAAGCTTTTATAAATATAATAATGAAAATATTGTTAGTGGGTTTTTTTTATGGTATTTTGAAGAAAGGTGATAGATGCAAATTTCCATAAATGCTCGCATAAAGGCTGTCAGAAAAGCATTGGGGCTGTCGCAACGGGCTTTTTGCCGGGGTATTTTTCTTTCTCAAGGCTTCTACGCACAAATAGAAAATGAAATCAAAAAAGCAAACGATCGCATCTATGAACTAATTTCAACAAAATATAATGTCAATAAAGACTGGCTTTTAACTGGTAAAGGGGAGATGTTTTCAGGCCCAACTCCGGATATTGAATTGGAACAACTTATCGAAATTTACAAAGAGCTTGACCCTCTGTTCAGGGAATATATTAGCCTTCAAATAAAGCAGCTTTTAAACGTCCAAAAACGCGGTAAAAAGTCGGAAAGTAAAAAGACATAGTTGCACTTTTTATTTATTTTCCCGCAACACTGCGCTCTGCGCATGTCCTTCCAGCCCTTCAGCACGGGCAAGTACTTCTGCCGCATTCCTTGCTTTTTCAAAGCCTTCACCTTGTGCGCAGCGCAGGGTAGTAACAGTTTTTAGGAAATGCCGTACTGCAAGCCCGCCTGTAAAGCGCGCGCTGCCCGATGTCGGTAAAGTATGATTGATACCGGCTGAATAATCACCGAGAACTTCCGCTGAAAGGCTGCCGGTAAAAAGCGAGCCGTAATTTTTCAACTGAGGAATCCAAGTGTCCGCATCCGCGGTTTGAAGCTCAAGATGTTCAGGCGCGATTTTGTTGGCAATACGAATAGATTCTTCCCTGTTGTTACAGACAATGATAAGCCCGTTTTCCAGTGAAGCGCCGGCGGTTTTTGCAGTGGGCAGAGTAGTAAGTCTTTTTTCGATTGCGGTAATAATTTTGTCCGCAAATTCCTTGTCAGGCACAATGGCTCTGGCTCGGGCGTCCGGGTCATGTTCCGCCTGTGCGATCATGTCTGCTGCAATAATATCCGCTGATTGAATAGAGGTGTTATCTGTAATTACCAAAACATCGGAAGGCCCCGCAATAAAATCAATTCCCACCTGTCCGTAGAGCAGGCGCTTTGCCGCCGCTACATACTTGTTTCCGGGCCCTGCAATGACATCCGCGCGGGGAATTGATTCCGTTCCAAACGCAAAAGCCGCTATAGCCTGCGCTCCTCCTACGGCGAAAACCTTGAACCTGTTGTTATGCGCATTTTCATTGCCGGCAATTGTTATTCCGGCGGCTTTTGCGGCTATTGCGGCGGCGGCAAGTATTTTAATGTCGGGAAGCCCGTTTGCGGCCGGCGGAGATGAAAAAAGCACCTCATCCGCACCTGCGCAAAAAGCCGGGATTACGCACATAAGCACCGAAGAAAACAACGGGAAGCGTCCGCCGGGGACATAAATTGCAGCCCGTTCAACAGGAATTACCCGCTGCCCTGTAATAAGTCCTGTATCCATTTCGTATTCAAAATCAGCAAATTGTTCTTTTTGCTTTTGTGAAAAGCGAAAAATATTATTTGCCGCAAACTCCAATGCTTCTGTCAGCGCCGGATCACTTGCGCGTAATTCATCGTAAGCGCGTTTTACTTCAATTAGTGAGACTTCAAGCCGCTCAGGGGAAGATTTGTCAAACTTTGAAGCAAATTTCCTGACGGCAGCGTCTCCTTTTGCTCGTACTTCCGTTATTATCTTTTTGACAGTTTTTTCTGTCTTTTTATCTTCCGCTTGCTTTGTTTCATTTTTCCAGTATGAATCAAAATCATTGTCATAGATTATTTTCATCTTTTATTTACTCCCGGATAAAATGTCTTTGCATGTATTAAGAGCCGTGTCCATCTCTTCATCTGTCCCGATACTGACACGCAGAAAATCTGAAATTCTGTCTTTGTTGAAATGACGGACCAAAATATTCCTGCTGCGTAATGCGGCAAAAAAATCCGCACCGCTGATATTGGGAGGCTTTACAAAAAGAAAATTGGCCGATGAAGGCAGTACAGTAAACCCAAGATCGCGCAGGGCTTGCGCTGTCCTTTCACGCGTGGTAATCACTCGGCGGTTGATTTCTTCGTAATAAACCGCGTCGGAGATTGCCGCTGTTGCTCCCGCAAGAGCAAGAAGATCGATTGTGTAGGAATTAAACGAATCACGTATTCTGCAAAGACCTTCGATTAATTTTTCATTACCGATGGCAAAACCAAAACGCAAACCCGCAAGAGACGCTGATTTTGACATCGTATGCACAGTCAGCAAATTGGGGTGATTCTTAATAGAGCCAACTGCTGATTTCACGTCACTCGAACCTGAAAACGCAATATAAGCTTCATCAATAATAAGAACTTTTCCCTGTTTTTCAAGATATTCCGCAAGTGACAGAATATCGTCTAACGGCAGAGCGACCGCTGTTGGAGCGTTCGGATTGGGAAATATTACACCGCCTGAAGGTATCTTATAATCGTTTATATTAATTGAAAAATCTTGCGTAAGTGCGATGGTGCGGTAAGGTATTTCCCAAAGATTGGCGTAAACAGGATAAAAACTGTAGGTTATGTCAGGGAATAGTATATTTGCGGCTTTTTCACCGCTTTCAAAAAAGGCCCCGAAAGCAAATGCCAGAATCTCATCAGAGCCGTTACCTGCAAAAACTTCCTGCGGACTTACACCGTAACGGGCGGCGGCGGCTTCACGGAACACCGTACATTCAGGATCGGGATACAGCCGAAGACGCTCCCCTGCGGCGTTTTTAATTGCTTCTATAACTTTTGGAGAAGGCGGATAGGGGTTTTCGTTTGTGTTAAGTTTAATTATTCTCCTGT